>JBLMZS010000059.1:0-216235 GCA_050258935.1 Bacteroidota bacterium | reverse complement strand
TCTAAACTTGCAGGAGAAGAAGCAAGGAACGGTAAACTGCAGGCCGCGAAAACAAAAGCAGGTATAGAAAGAATTGTACAGATGGCAAGTCTGACTGCGGATAAGCTGAATCAGCTTTCTATTAAAACAGTTCAGATCGGAGAAATTACACAGGTCATTAACGATATAGCCGATCAGACTAACCTGCTGGCACTCAACGCTGCCATTGAGGCTGCCCGTGCCGGTGATCAGGGACGCGGATTTGCAGTGGTTGCAGATGAGGTACGCAAACTAGCCGAGCGCACCACCAAAGCGACAAATGAAATATCTGAAACCATTAAATCAATTCAGACAGAAGTAAGCGACGCCAATGAGACCATGGATCAAGCCAGTGAAGCGGTTCAAACAGGTATGGAACTGACAGAGAAAGTTGCCGTTGCACTTAACGATATTCTGAGCACTACCGAAAAAGTGAACGATGTGGCTGTGCAGGTAGCTGCTGCTAGCGAAGAACAGTCGGCAGGCGCGGAGCAGATCAGCAAAAATATAGAAGGCATCTCGGAAATCGTTCATCAGTCGACAGTGGGATCTGAACAGATTGCGCGTGCTGCCGAGGATCTGAATAATCTTACTACTAATCTGCAGAACCTGATCAATCAGTTTAAGCTGATGAAAAGGCAGGATACTACCGCTTACACACAGGTTCACGAGTTCAGGCAGAGCTGATAATTCTGTCTGCTGCATGACTATTGATTAAAGCTGCTGCAACTGTTTCTTGCATTCCTGTAACAGTCATGCAGCCTTTCAGAGAATAGAATACAAAATCGGGTAACGGAATCTGACCGGTTAAAAACAGTTTCGGTATTGAAACTGACCGTTGCCCGTTTTTCCTTTATTCGTCCATGATCAGTATTTCCCGTATTGAAACATGATCTTAAATATTTTAATAATTATTAAATGATTGCGATATTTTCATAAATTGCTTACATTTTATTGCGAGTTACTAGAATTCTAAACATATTTTCGGGGGGCATAGTTGTTTATGAAAATCAAACAATTCTTCCTTGCATGTCTATTCATTACTGCATTTACAAGCAGCAGCATCCAGGCTGTAGGAGTTTTATATTCCAGACCCAGATTCAGTGATCAGCAGTTTAAAAAAATGTGGATCAAAACACTTGATGCATCTGTTGATATTCAGGAGCAGATAGCGGTTACCCGCGTCGATCAGGTTTTCTATAATGAAATGAATACTTCGGTTGAAGCTGTGTTCATATTTCCCCTTCCTCAGGATGCCATGGTTTCTGAGCTGGTCTATTGGGTAAATGGTGAGCGGTTTGTTGCTGCTATCAGGGAACGGCAGGATGCCGTTGCCGATTACAATAAAAAAGTCAGACAGTGGCTGGATCCAGCTTTGCTGGAATATTTAGGCAATAACCTGTTCCGGCTGTCAATAGTTCCTATAGCCGCCAACTCTGAAGTGCGCACTGAAATCACTTATGTGGAACCGTTGAAATATGAATTTGGAAAGGTTAAGTATAATTTTAAGCTCAATACTCTGGGGCTTTCATCGAAGCCCTTAAATAAAGTGATGCTAAATGTCAATGCGGTGTCAAAATCGCAATATAAAAGCTTTACTTCTCCATCACATTCAAGTTCAACAGCTACAAAGATAACCAGACTTGCTGATAATCATTATACGATTGTTTACGGCGATGAGAATTACTACCCGGATAAGGATTTTGCACTGGAATTTGAAACTCAGAGAGAAAAAATAGAAATTACCACCCTTACATATACTCCGGTCCCCTCAGATTCTCTGGGTACCGAAAGTTACTATGCCGTATGGCTGACGCCTCCTGACAGTCTGGTTGATACGGAAATTATTCCCAAGGATATTGTCTTTACGGTAGATGTTTCGTCAAGTATGGACGGCAAGAGGCTTGCACAAATAAAGGAATGCCTTGATGGATTTCTGCAATTATTAAAACCAAGGGACCGCTTCAATATAGTTCCTTTCGGAACATTTATTAATCCGTTCAGAAGCGATCTGGTGGAATCAACCCCGGAAAATATTTCCGCTGCCGGAAAATTTGTTTCACAGCTGTATGCACTCGGACTTACCAATATTGATGATGCTCTTGGCAACTCACTTAAGCAAAGCTTTGGGGATTCTTCGTCCAATAATATAGTTTTCCTTACCGATGGACGGCCAACATGGGGTGATACAAGCACAACATCCATTCTTGCTCATGTAAAATCATGGAACAAAAAAAATGTAAGGATATTCCCTTTCGGAGTAGGTGATGAAGTGAGCCAGTCATTTTTAGCAGCTCTGGCTGCTGAAAACCATGGACTTAGTAAATTTATTGCTTCTGACGACAGTATCTCCCTCATTGTAAAGGATCATTTCCTGAGAATATCAAAACCTGTGCTCACTGATATTGCCCTTGAGTTTGGTGCTCTTGAGACGTTTGACCAGTATCCGAAGCTGATAAATGACCTGTTCTGGGGAAGCCGTCTCATGCAGCTTGGTTTATACAAAAAAGGTACTCAGTTTGACATAACACTGAAAGGCAAGATTTTTTCTAAACCGGTCGAATTCAAACAAACCGTGGTCTTTACAGATACTGCCGGAGGTCATCGTTTTGTTCCAAGATTATGGGCTCAGCAAAAGATCAATCACCTGTTGAATTTGATTACGATCTATGGCGAATCTTCTGAGCTGATTAACCAGATAATCGAACTGAGTCTCCGCTATCAGATTCTTACCCCATATACTGCATTCTATGTCGATCCTACAACAGATGTAGATGAGGGCAAAGATAATGCTGTGCCCGGGAAATTCGTTTTAGAACAGAATTATCCTAATCCCTTCAATCCGGAAACAGTAATTTCTTATACTTTATCGCAGGAGCAGTCAACGTATCATGTAGTAATAAAAATATATGATATTCTTGGGCGACTGGTAAAAGTGCTGGTTGATGAAAATAAAACACCAGGCAGTTATAGAATTACATGGAATGGCATGGATTATATGGACAATCCTGCTTCCAGCGGAATATATTTTTATTCACTTCAGACTGAAGGGTTCAGTCAGATCCGTAAAATGATTTTATTGCGTTAATATATCCTTCCCGGGGGTAAAATGAAAAATTGTTTATTGCTACTTATTACAGTGTTCACTTTTTGTGTACTGGCTCAGGAAAAAAATAAGTATGATATTTCTCCTGAAAAATCCGGTATGCAGATATTAAAAACGGCAGATATACACTCTTCAATGGAATATAAGAATGATTATATTTCCATGACTCTGCTTAATGAAGGGTATTTTACTATTGGAACAACCGGAGGCAGTTCATCGGGTCCTCTTGACAATAACTGTCAGATTACGTTCGGCCATCCTTATGCTATGACATCCTATCCCCTTTTTTCAATCGATGGATCCTGGTATAAGATTGAAGATTATTTTGACAGATACTCCGAAATTACTGCGTATAAGTCTGGTGACTCTCTTATTATTGCAGCAGTGCATCCTTCAACAGTATCTGTTACCTTTAAGTTGTTTTATGATCCGGATATAAAGACCGTCAATATGCTGCAGGTGATAAAGAATCTGGATAAGAATGATCATGAATTTGGAATGGGCATAGTATTTGACCCGGCTTTGGGTAAATGGGGTGATGGAAATTTACTCATTGATGGGAAATTTCTGGATTACAGCGGCGAGATACAGATGGGAAACTCCAACACACTCAATATCTGGGAGAAATCTTCGGGTGCAAAGGGATTAGGAGTTGCACTGGGTTTTGATAAAACCCCTGCTAAAATTATTGCCGGAAACTGGAACGAGCTTTATGAGAATAACAGCCCCGGTTCATATTCCATAAACCAGAAACTTTATGATCTTTTACTAAAGACCTATTGGTCAGAAGTAAAGGTGGCGCCAGGAAATGTAACAACTTGTGCGGCGCATCTGTCATTGCCCGATCCTGATTTTCCAAAGAATCTTTTCCTGCGCTGGGATATTCCTTCGTTTTTATCAGTCGATACAAAGCTGTTGTTTCCGGGAATTCTCAATTCTTATCTTGAACTGAACAAAATCTCTTCCCTTCCTTCCGGTAAAACTACAATTGAAGTCAGTTTATCTGGAGGTTTTACCACAGGCAGCTCTACATATGAATATAGCAGTACAGTACCTGCTTATCAGGTCGTTAACATTGTACCTCCCGTTAAATATGAAAACACAACTGCTGAGTTGATAGCCAGAGTAAAAAGTGATGATGGGATTGTGCTGGACGAAATCCACCGGAATATTTTTACTCCCGCTACGCCTGTTTCCGATACCGGGCTTACTGTCACAATCGACTCACTAGATAATTCGCATTTTCCCGAATTAACGGCCAGATTTGAAGTCCGTAGAAATGATCTGGGAATGAAGATATCCAACCTGAAACAGGAAAATGTTTTTCTTTACGAAAATTCTTCTCGCATAAATTCCATTTCGTTTGCCAAGGATAGTTCAGGCGGAGCTGATGCTGCTGATATAGTTTTCGTTCTCGATATAACCGGCAGTATGACCGATGAGATAAATTCAGTTAAACAGAACATAGTTGAATTCGCTAATACTCTGGCCAGCGGAGGGACGGATTACCGGCTGGGTATGGTAACATTTCTGGACTACATAGGCAAAAAATATCCATTTACCAAAGATGTGAACCTGTTTAAGGGATATATATCTGCTTTGTATGCCGATGGAGGTGATGATGAACCCGAAAATTCTCTGCAGGCACTTCTGGAAGCTTCACAGTTTCCATTCAGATCCAATGCCAGAAGAATTCTGATCTGGATTACTGACGCCACTTATCACGAGAATGATAGTTTTACAAGTTTGTCGAGAAAACAGGTCCTCGATTCAATACTTACAAAAGGGATCGTGGTACATGCAATTGGAAACGCTAATTATAAAACTTCTCATTATGAAACCTTTACACTGCCCACAGACGGGAAATTTTACGATATCTATGGTAATTTCAAGGATATCCTGCTGGATATTTCACAGCTGAAAGTAATATATAAGTACCTAATATCCTGGCATTCTCTGGCCGCATCTGCGCATCAGTCTGAGATAAAACTGAAGATACGTTATGTCGGTCTGGGCGGAGAAACAATAGTCCCTGCTTCGACATCTCAGCCGGAAAATACTGAAAAACTGATGGGCTTTTATCCTAACCCGTTCAATCCGCAGGTTACTTTCAGAATAAAAAATTCTGCTTACATTTCCGGAAAAGTGAGAATATATAACGTACTTGGACAGCAGGTTAAAGAGTTCAGACTGGATCCGGGAGTAATGAGCTCTATAGTGTGGGATGCCAGGAATGAATGCGGTAATCCGGTAGTTTCAGGTTTTTATATCGCGGAACTTACTCTTACAGATCAAAACAACAGGCAATACGTAGAAACGGCCAAGTTATTGTTCTTAAAGTAACAGTACATTGTTTTAACTGTAATACTTGATTCACATAAATACTATTAAAAGTAATATGAGGCGGCAATTGTATAAATTTAAATCTTTATTGTTTTTATTTATTCTTATCACTGGTTCCTGCCTGAATGCAGCAGGTCTCCTTATGCCGGTTAACAAGAATTATCCGAAAGATTTTCTGCGTCTGCGTTCAATGGATGTTTCTGTGAAAATAAATGGTACTATTGCAGAAACAATTGTATATCAGGAATTTCAGAATGAATGGACTGATTCAACTGATGCTGTATATTCATTCCCTCTTCCGGCTGACGCACGCGCTACAAAAATTTACTATTGGTACAATAATCAAAAATACAAAGCTTTATTGAAGGTTCAGGAACAGGCGCAGAATCCCGGTACCGGGGAAGGCGGCGTTGCTGCTCTTGTGAATAAATATATCGGAAAGAACGGAATCAAAATTTTACTAAAGGGTATTAAAGCCGGCGCAATACAGAAAGTAGAACTGCACTATTTCGGTCTTTGCGATTATTACAATGGGAAAATCGACTATACTTTTCCGCTGAATACAGAGGATTTTGTCCCCTATCCACTGGATAATGTTAGATTCAGTTTCAATGTCTCGTCTTCAACCTCTATTACAGGTCACGATATACCTGGTTATGCCGGATATACGTCTTCGAAAATTGCAGAGAACAAAATAAACGTCGTTCTGAATAAACCCAAATTTTATATCAATCGTGACCTGAGTTTTTATTATAAAACTGATATTCAGAAACTGGGAGTTGACTTTTATTCAACAAAACGTGATACATCCGAAGGACACTTTGCGTTATTCGTGAGACCGCAAAATCAGGCGCCAGCCGACAGTGTCCTGAAAAAAAATGTTGTTTTTCTTATCTCGAAAAACAGTACTATGAGAGGAGTATATCTGGATGCCAGTATTTCGGCTGTGAAAAAGTGCTTAAATATACTTTCAGCAGACGATAAATTTAATATAATTGCTTATGATTATAGCATTCAAAGGCTGGCGGCTGCTCCAATGGCCGCTACTCCAGAAAATATACAAAAAGCTCAGCAGTATCTGACCACTATTAATACTGGTTCTGGTGACGACCTGCAGTATCCATTACTTGAAGCGATTGCTCAGTTGAAAGATGCTGCTCCTAATAATTCCATATTGATTTTTTCTGCCAGCGGATCAAATCTGGATCCGCGCATGATTCAGTCGAAAAATTCAAATAAGACAGGAATATTTCCGGTTATTATGGGCTCCATAGAAAACTCAGCGCGCCTTGATATGACTGCTGACCTGAACTACGGATTTGTTACTCATATCACTGAGAAAGATACTTTATCATCGAAGATCCTCCGGGTAATTAATCAGGTCCGCCAGCCAATAATGAAAAATCTTGCATTTGAATTCGGCAAAAGCGACATCAGTCAGATAGTCCCTTCAAGTGTTCATACTGTTTATGCCGGATCAAATCTGTTTATTGGCGGGAAGTACAAATCCTCGGGCCGTATTCCTTTAAGCATGGCCGGATATAGTGTTAATGGTGTTACAGCATATGATTTCACTCTGGATTTCAGCGACAAGGAAAACAGTACCAATAGTTTTGCTGAAACAATCTGGGCTAAAGAAATGATCGATGCCCTGGAAAGGCAGATAGAAGTATATGGTGAAACTTCCACATTAAAGCAGCAGCTTATTGATCTAAGTCTTAAATATAATATACGCTGCCGCTATACGGCATATATTGCTGATTATAAAGAAGTTGAAACGGGTGTTGAAACAGACAAGCCTGTATTCCTGCCTAATTCATTCATTGCGGGAAACTATCCCAATCCTTTTAATCCAAGTACAAGGATCAGAGTATATCTCGATAATTTATCCGTAAGCAGACTTAAATATCTGAAAGTATATGATATACTCGGAAAGCTGATTTGTATTATAGATATATCGAACTTTTCTGAAGGATGGCATGAGGTGGTATTTGATGGTCGCGACATGCATGGTAATACTCTTCCAAGCGGCGTATATTTTGTCCGTCTGGAGATTGACGGCAAAAGTTCAGGTATATATAAAATTAATCTTATAAAATAATTTATCGGGCCGGAGCAGAAGCTACGGTCTGCATAATACCGGTTACTGTTTGAGCGGCGATGCGGCCGCTTTTAACGGCTCCTTCGATTGTGGCGGGCAATCCTGTATTTGTCCAGTCACCGGCGAGAAATAAATTTTTAACATCAGTTACAGCCCCGGGTCTGAGAGCAGTTGTTTCATTATCAAAGACTACTGTTGCTCTTTTTTCTCTGATCACTCTGATATTCAGAATATCTTCAGTGTTAAAACCGGGGATGTACTTACATAATTCCCCAATGACGATTTCCTGAATTTCTGCCGCTGTAAGTCCTTTCCACTCGTCTGCCCCGCTTGTTACAGTTGATATGTAACTATTATGATTAAATATCCAGTGCACCGGTGAACCAGGAAGTGAATAATATTTTTCCCTCAGCTGAGTACAAGGCCTGCTCAATGCAATGTGCAGTGATACAATAGGTGAATAAGCGAACTCCGGAATATTGTTTAATATTCCACCGGTGATTCTACAGAGAGAATATGGCGGAATTGCACATATTACGTGCTTAAAACCGCTGATGACTTTGTTATTATTTAATATGATGCGGCGAATATGATCCCCTTCGCGTTCCAGCCTGAGCACACGTGCTGAAAGTTCTATTGCTCCCCCATTACTGCAGATATAATTCGAAGCACCGCTACCGAATAAATTGCTGAGATCCGTACCGGGCAGGACAATGGTGGATGATCTGTTACCTGTTAAAAACATCTGTTTGAGTATTTCAATAAACAATTCTGCCGGCGCTTTCAAAGGACTAACATTCAGTGCGCCTATGCAAAGGATTTCCCAGAATGAGGCTATCAGCTGTTCACTCTGTCCGTTACTTTTGAGCCACTGGTATACAGTAAGACCGGCAGTACTGTTTTTCCGGATAAACAGAAGAGATGAAAACAGTCTGAGTATTCTGAGCCGGTCTTTCAGTGAAAGCAGGCGGAACCTGAGGAATCCGGTCAGCAGGTTGAAAGGATATAATGTCCCGTCCGCCCTGAGGTATTCGATAGTCTGATCGGGCAGTATGAATGGTACCGAAAGCGAAGGCTGAAAATCCAGTTTATGGTATGATCCGATGAGCTTGAGGAAGCGGAATGTTTCTTTGTAGCAGCCCATCATTATGTGCTGGCCGTTATCTATGGGGTCAGGAAAATAACTGTCAGCAAAGCTGCGTGCGCGGCCGCCGGTATGCTGTGCTGCTTCGAGCAGAAGTACTCTTTTCCCTTTTTCAGTCAGAAAAGCCGCAGCAGACAGTCCGGATAATCCGCCGCCAATAATTACAACATCAGCTCCGGGGGTATAATTTTCCATCAGTATATACTAATACACCAGGCTGTATTTTGCCCAGACTCCGAGTGAGATACCGACTTTTTCGAATTTTGAAACCTTTATCTTCTGGTCAAATACCCGGTAATCGTTCTCTTCAATTTTTTTCAGCAGTTTATAATAGATATGCTGCATAGCTCTTGCGGCAAACATTGAAGGCTTATCTTCGAGGTCAAGTGCCTCGTTAGCTTTCTGGAAGTATACTTTTGCCCTCTCTGATTCGTACTGCATCAGCTGTATAAAATTCTGGTTATAGACACCCGTGATCAGGTTGGACTCGGGATATCCGAATTTCTGAAGATCTTCCTGGGGCAGATATATCCGCCCGTTGTCGGCATCCTGTTTAATATCTCTCAGTATATTTGTAAGCTGCAGGGCAAGACCCAGGTTTACAGCGAAATCTTTGGCCGAACGGTTTTTGTAGCCGAATATTTCTATGCACATAAGTCCAACTGTTGATGCGACACGGTAGCAGTACAAGCGCAGATCCTCAAAGCTCAGATATCGTTTTGTCTGCAGATCCATCTCCATGCCTGCGATCAGTTCAAAGAAAGGTTCGATAGGTATATTGAACTGCTTTATTATGCGATAGAGTTTATTCAGAAGCATGTATTCCGAAGTACCGCTGAATGAACGTTCCAGTTCAAGGCGCCACTTGTGGAGTTTCTCATACTTGAGTTCCTCAGTATCAAGTGTATCGTCTACGATATCATCGGTTTGCCTGCAGAATGCGTAAACTGTATTCATTGCATCCCGCTTTGCTTCCGGGAGTAGACTGAATGCATAGTAGAAACTGCTCCTGCTTTTCTGAGCTATCTGTTTAGCTATATCTGCCATTGTTATCTCGACCTAATAAAATATGGTTACAAATATTAAAATAAAGATCTGAGCATAAGCCCCATCAAATCACCCTTGCTCAGTACCGGTCTTTGGGAAACCGTATCGTAGTTAAGTTTTTCTATTTTCTTCAGTATTGCCATGCCGCCGTTTACTGTCCAGCGGATCTCAATTTTAAGCAGACCTTTCAGCGAATGTGTAAGTTTGCTTCCATAATCGAACATTTTTCCTGTTTTTTTAACATAGAATTCAATCAGTCTGCGAAAGTCTCCATTTATTCTGCCGGAAGCTGTCATCCTCAGAAAATCCTGTTCATTCAGGCCGTAGTATTCAATATCTTTAATAGGAATATAAATCCGATTTTTTTTATAATCAACAGAAATATCCTGCAGAAAATTCGTTATCTGAAGCGCTGAGCATATATGGTCCGAATACTCGTAGAGCTTTTCGTCCCTGTAATTATAGAGCTGAAGAATGAGTCTGCCTACCGGGTTAGCCGAATTGCGGCAATAACCGAGCAGTTCATCAATATCGCTGTAACGTATCTTTATGGTATCTTGTTTAAATGCCTTTAGCAGATCCAGGAATAATTCAACTGACAGCTGCCGTTCAACTACAGTGTTATGAAGTGCAGGCCAGTATTCATTCGAGTAATTTCCTTTCATTGCATTCAGAAACTCAATTTCAAATGCCTGCAGTTTCTGAAGCCTGACTTCCGGATCATAGTTGCCCTCATCGGCAATGTCATCGGCAGAACGGGCGAACCAGTAGACTGCGGCAACGTGTCTGCGTAATTCCTTTTTGACCATAACCGAGACAACCGGGAAATTCTCGTAATGTTCTCCGGCAAATTTTAATAGTTCTGCATATACCTTGTCGTCGGTTGATCTAAACAATTATAATCCGGAAATTTGTTTGGAAATCAATTATTTGTGTGCAAATATAATAATAATAGAGACAATTTACAGCCCGGTTTATCCTTGACATTACGAAGTGGTTCTCGTATTTTTGGGTAACAAAAATCAGAGTACTATGTTAACAGAATTCGGTAAAATTTTTATATTTCTGATATTGGCGGTTATATTCGTATTTATAGCTGTATTCATGTCGCGTCTTATACGTCCTGCCAGACCTACCAGGGAAAAACTTACCACATATGAATGCGGTGAAAATCCTGAAGGGTCACCATGGATAAAGTTCAACATCAGGTTTTATGTTGTTGCCCTCATGTTTCTGATATTTGACGTGGAAGTTGTGCTTTTGTTCCCCTGGGCGCTCTCATACAAGGAATTTGGATTTGCCGGATTCATTTCAGGGGCTCTTTTCCTGATAATTCTGGGTCTGGGAATGGCATATGAATGGAGAAAAGGCGATCTGGAATGGGCAAGGCCGGCTATCAAACCGCTGAGGCTGGACAAAAAAGAACTTGCCGGTGTTGCTGCATCAGAGAAAGTCCCGGTCATGGAAGAAGAAGCCTGATCAATACAGAATTTATATCACACGAAGCGGGAACAACCCGCTTCTTACTTGTTGACCAAATAATATAACCATACAATGAAAAGTTTATTAGATTCAGAATTTTCAGACGGAAATATAGTCATAACAAAGGCAGACGACCTGATGAACTGGGCCAGGCTGTCCTCACTCTGGCAGCTGGGCTTCGGACTTGCGTGCTGTGCTATCGAAATGATGGCTACATCAGCTTCGCACTACGATTTTGACAGGTTCGGAGTAATACCGCGCCCTTCTCCCAGGCAGGCTGATATCATCATAATTTCCGGTACAGTTACGCTGAAAATGGCGACGCGCATCAAACGCCTCTATGAGCAGATGCCCGATCCCAAATATATAATCTCAATGGGAAGCTGCTCGAACTGCGGCGGTCCTTACTGGGAGCACGGTTATCACGTTCTGAAAGGTGTAGACCGCGTAATCCCGGTAGACGTCTACGTACCCGGTTGTCCTCCCCGCCCCGAAGCACTTCTCGAAGGACTTATGAAGCTGCAGGAAAAGATCAGAAAAGAAACCCTGGTGAAAAAAAGTTAATGAAAACACACGAAGAAATTTATAATATCCTGAAGGAAAAATTTCCTGAAGCAGTTCTGGAACTTCAGGCCAATCTCAATGAGCCGATAGTTGCCGTATCTCCGGAGGCCATTCAGCAGGTTTGCATGTACCTGCGCGATACTGACGGACTGCTATTTGACTCGCTTATGCTTTTAACCGGTGTAGACGATGCAAACGGCGAAAAAGTAAATGATGCTGACGGCGGATTTGCAATAAACGGCGGAACGCTGAGCGTTTACTATCACCTTTATTCCTTTAAGCTGGGTCATAAGATAACACTCCGTGCTTCCGCACCGCGCGAGACTCCCGAGGTCGAATCTGTAACGAGTGTATGGATGTGTGCAGACTGGCATGAACGCGAAGCATACGATATGGTCGGCATAAAGTTTTTGCATCACCCTGACTTAAGACGTATTCTTATGCCCTATGACTGGCAGGACGGATCTCATCCTCTCAGAAAGGATTACAAGAATCCTGAATTTTACATGGGAATGAAGATATCATAATAATGAATTCTGCCACCGCCTTCGGCGGGGTGCCCGAATTCGGGCAAATTATGAATTAAGGATATTGAATTATTAAATATTGAATTTAACAGAACAGAAATAAATACATTACGAAATGGCGTTAAAAACTGAAGAAATGGTATTGAATATGGGTCCGCAGCACCCTTCCACGCATGGTGTGCTGAGACTCGAAGTAGTGCTCGATGGTGAGCTGGTGATTGATGTTAAACCTCATATCGGATACCTGCACCGCTGCTTTGAAAAACACTGCGAAGCTATGACATATCCCCAGGTGGTTCCCTATACCGACCGGCTGGATTATCTTGCATCCATGTACAACAATTTCGGGTATGTGGTGGCTGTCGAAAAGCTGCTGGGAATAGAAATCCCCGAGAGAGTGGATTATATCAGGGTTATAATGGGCGAACTTCAGAGGATTGCCTCTCATCTTGTCGCACTTGGAACCTACGGCCTCGATATTGGTGCTTATACGCCGTTTCTATATTGCTTCCGCGACCGCGAAAAAATACTGAGTCTCTTCGAGATGACCTGCGGCGCAAGGCTTCTTTACAATTATATGTGGGTCGGCGGACTCTCACATGACCTGCATCCGGACTTTGTGCCGCGCGTGCTGGAATTTATTGAGTACTTTAAGCCTAACATCACCGAATTGAACAACCTGCTGTCGTTCAATAAAATATTCATTGACCGTACTGCTAATGTTGGAATATTGCCGGTCGACATGGCGATAAACTACGGCGTAACCGGACCTATGCTGAGGGCCAGCGGACTGAAATTCGATCTGCGCAAGAATGAACCTTATTCGGTATATGACAAATTTGATTTTGACATCCCGGTCGGCAGCGGTGAAAAAGGTACTGTCGGAGATTCGTGGGACAGGTATTATGTGCGCGTAAAGGAAATGGAAGAAAGCCTGAAGATTATAGAGCAGGCAGTAAAGCAGCTTCCTGAAGGCGATGTGCAGTCAGCGATACCAAAGAGGATCAAACCCGCTGCAGGCAGTGTCTTCTCAAGGGTCGAAGGCCCCAAAGGTGAACTCGGATATTTCGTGATCAGTGACGGATCGGTCAATCCATTCAGGGTCAAGGTTCGTCCACCGTCGTTTGTAAATCTGGCAGTCATAGGTGAACTCTGCAAGGGTCATCTGGTTGCCGACATAATTGCTGTTTTAGGAAGTATAGACATAGTACTGGGAGAAGTAGACAGATAATGTATGAATTTTTAACAAATCTTATTGGCAATGAATACATTGCCGTTGCAATTGCAGTCTGCCTGCCTTTGTTTTTATATATATTGCCCTATGCACTCTTTGCGGTTTGGTTTGAACGCAAGGTCTCTGCATTTATGCAGGACAGACTCGGACCTATGCGCACGGGCAAGTACGGTGCTCTGCAGACCGTGGCCGATATTCTGAAACTCTTTCAGAAGGAAGACATTGTTGCAAAGGACACTGACAAGGTTCTGTTCAATCTGGCTCCGGCACTGGTATTTGCGGGCAGCTATGCTGCTTTTGCCGCTATTCCTTTTGCCAGCTCGTTCATTGGAACAGACATAGATCTGGGATTATTTTTCATTCTGGCTGTATCAAGCTTTGCCGTTGCAGGTATACTGATGGCCGGCTGGTCATCGAATAACAAGTATTCGCTGATCGGCGCCATGCGCTCTGCGGCACAGATGATAAGCTACGAAATTCCTGCCGCTCTTGTAATACTAACACTGGTAATTGCTTTCGGTACTCTTAATCTCAGGGTAATGAGCGAACAGCAGACTGCATTCTTCTGGAACTGGAATATTTTCGGAGGTGCAGGTCTGACTCTCTCCAAGTTCCTTCTGATTCCCTTTATGCTTGTAGCTTTTATCATATACTACATCAGTTCTCTTGCAGAAGTAAACCGCGTACCTTTCGATATTCCTGAAGCTGAATCGGAACTCGTTTCCGGATACCACACAGAATATTCCGGAATGAAATTCGCAATGTTTTTCCTTGCCGAGTATGTGAACATGTTTGCCGTATCGGCAATTGTTTCGGCACTTTTCTTCGGCGGCTATCAGTCTCCAATCGGTTACCTCGGTGATCTGATCGGACTTAAGGCGCTCGTACCTTATGAGCAGCTTTTCTGGTTTTCATCAAAGGGAATATTCTTCGTATTCGTACAGATGTGGCTCAGATGGACGCTTCCCCGTGTGAGAGTTGATCAGCTTATGGCTATATGCTGGAAATATCTCATTCCCTATGCATTTGTCAATCTGCTCATCGTCGGATTGATTAGTCTTATATAATTAGTCGGTAATAACAGAATTAAATATATATCGGTAAAATGAAACAATACTTAAAAAATACATGGGACGGGCTCTGGACAGTTCTGATTGGTATGAAGATCACATTCAAGCACCTTTTCGTTCCGTCTGTTACTATTCAGTATCCGGATGTGAAGATGGATCTTCCTGACAGGGCCAGAAACCGTTTATACGTAAATATAGATGATTGTATCGGATGCGACCAGTGTGCAAGGGCCTGCCCGGTCGACTGTATCACCATTGATACTGTAAAAGGTGTTCCGGGTGATGAAGTTGGCAAGACCTCCCAGGGCAAGAAGAAGGCTCTCTGGGTTACCAGCTTTGAAATAGATTTTGCAAAATGCTGCTGCTGCGGATTGTGTACATTCCCCTGCCCGACAGAGTGTATAAAGATGACCGATGTTCACGAATTCTCGGAATACTACAGGGAAGACCTTGTATACAATTTCTCTGCACTTACTTCTGCGGAGGCGGAGGATAAAAAGAAGAAATATGCGGCTGCAGAAGCTGAAAAAGCTGCACAGAAAGCTGCTGCCGCTGCTGCTGCTGCATCTGAAACAGCTCAGCAGGCTAAATAACAGCCGGCTGTCCAGGAGTAATATAGCGTTGCTAAATCATAGTTGTTAAGTGTCAAAAAATTAAACTGAAATAAAATGAATCTATACGATTTTGTGTTTTATCTTTTTGCGGTCATTATAATAGGATCCGCGTTCATGGTTGTTACAACCAGGAATATAATTCATTCTGCGTATTACCTGCTGTTCACACTGTTCGGTATCTCGGGCATTTATGCGCTTCTCGGTGCTGATTTTCTCTCGATAGTGCAGATAATGGTATATGTAGGCGGTATTCTTGTCCTCATTCTCTTCGGAGTGATGCTTACAAACAAGATAACAAATGTTCAGATCAAGACAGGTACGCTGCAGATAATCCCTGCCATTATCGGTACCGGTATACTGTGCGGGATATTGCTGAACGCAATGTACGGCACACAGTGGAAATCGGTTTACACAGCGTTTCCTGAAAAAACAACTGCGGTTGCACTCGGAAAAATGCTGATTACTGATTATGTGCTTGTATTCGAACTATTGGGTGTGCTGCTGCTCGTAGTGCTTATCGGTGCTGCCACAATAGCAAGGCGCGATGAAAGATAGGCCTGAAGTTCAGGACAATTGCGGAATTCCGCGGTTAGTGTGACAATATGATGTGTTCATTGTGTATGGTAGTTATATATGATCTGAAGCATATGGTAGTGGAACGGTAATTTTAATTTATACTTTAAGATAAACATGGGAAAGGAAAAGATGAACAAGGAAAAGATCAGAAAAAAAATTATTCAAAAACTTATAGACAAATATTTTCAAATTAGATTTCGGAGCCTGCCTTGGCGCAAGTTGGATTAAATCATTTTTTGTTTATCAGCGCGGTTCTGTTTTCGCTGGGTATATTCGGTATTATCACCCGTAAGAACGCAGTGATGGTGCTGATGGGTATAGAACTCATACTCAATGCGGCCAACATCAATTTTGTCGCTTTTTCCAAATATGGAAATTTCGGGATGTCAGGACAGCTGATCGCGTTGTTTGTGATAGTGCTGGCCGCGGCGGAAGCTGCAATTGCCCTTGCAATCGTACTGAATATTTATAAGACATTTGCCACGGTTAACGTGGATGAAATTGACTCATTAAAACAATAACTGCATACACATTATGTCTGAATCATTATTACTAAATATATCAATCGCCATATTATTCCTGCCTATACTTGGCTTTGCCACTCTTATTTTCTTCGGCAAAAAGCTGCCAAAGGCATATCTGGTTGAAACCGCCATCATGCTGATTGCACTATGCTGTTCGGTGTATGTTGGTTTCGGAAAGCTGGCGTATTTCACATCGCAGAATCTCATTGCCGAATTTGCCTGGATGCGTTTCTGGAATGTACCTGTGCTAGGCAATATTCAGATGGATCTTGGAATCAAGCTGGACAATCTGACGGTGATAATGCTTTTCGTCGTTACACTGATCAGTTCTCTGGTCCATATTTTCTCAATAGAGTATATGCACGGCGATAAGAGGTTTACCAGATATTATGCATATCTGGGACTGTTCACCTTCTCGATGCTCGGTATTGTACTTACGCACAACATTCTGATGATGTACATCTTCTGGGAGCTTGTAGGTATTTCTTCTTACCTGCTTATAGGGTTCTGGTATGAAAAGCGTTCGGCATCAAACGCCAGCAAGAAGGCTTTCCTGGTAAACCGTGTTGGTGATACTGGTATGTTCATCGGAATAATGATACTGTTTACGAATTATCACACATTTACATTTGACACCATATTTGCAGAAATAGCAAAAGGCAACCTGCCGTTCGGCAGTTATGCATGGCTTACTGCCGCAGGGCTCCTTATATTCATGGGTGCCGTCGGAAAGAGTGCTCAGTTCCCTCTTCATGTTTGGCTTCCCGATGCCATGGAAGGTCCTACTCCGGTCAGTGCTCTTATCCATGCAGCTACAATGGTTGCCGCGGGTGTTTATCTTGTAGCCCGAATTTTTGTTATGCTCACTGCTGATGCTATGCTTACGATAGCGCTTATCGGCGCATTCACTGCATTTCTGTCTGCAACAATAGCACTTACACAGAACGATATAAAGAAAGTCCTCGCATATTCCACGGTAAGCCAGCTGGGATATATGATAATGGCCATGGGTGTAGGTGCATACGGATATGCATTTTTCCACCTGATCACACACGCATTTTTCAAGGCCTGTCTGTTCCTCGGCAGCGGTTCTGTAATTCATGCAATGCACCACGAACAGGATATCAGGAAGATGGGCGGACTTAAAAAGAAGCTACCCATAACCTATGCAACTTTCCTCATGTCTACTCTGGCAATTTCGGGCATTCCGTTCACATCAGGCTTTTTGAGCAAAGATGGTATACTTGCGGGAACGCTTGCATTCGGAAAGCTTACAGGACACTGGCTGATCCCGGTGATCGGTTTTGCTGTTGCTCTTATGACCGCGTTCTATATGTTCAGACTGGTACTGCTTACATTCCACGGTCAGCCCAGAGACCAGCACAAGTTCGATCATGCCCATGAATCTCCGTTTGTTATGGCAATGCCTCTGGTTGTACTCAGCTTCTTATCATTATTCTTCTGGTATGGTCTGAATCCGTTTAACGGCGGAAGTACGTGGGTGCTCACGAAATGGGTTACTACTCCTGCAACGGTAGTTCCGCAGGAACAGAGATTTGACTTTATGAAAACCCATGCGGCTGAAGAACACGCAGTTGCTAAGGCAGCTGAAGAACATACAGTTAGTGAAGAGCCGGTTATACACTCCGAAGTATACATGCATGCAATGCACAGCGTGCATTATCTGGCAATGTTCCTTTCACTTGGTGTTGCAGCCATAGGAATATTCTTTGCGTTCATGATGTATGAATGGAAGAAAATTGATCCTGACAGGCTTGCTGAACGCGTTAAGCCGCTGTATAATCTTTCGCTGAACAAGTGGTATATAGACGAAATCTATCAGGCAAGTTTTGTAAACGGTGCGCTGGCATTCAGCCGTCTGCTGGCATGGTTCGATACTTATATAGTCGACGGCATTGTAAACGGAGCAGCGTTCGTTACACGCGTACTTTCCAACGTCTATGGTAAGTTTGACAGCATTGTAGTTGACGGTCTTGTGAATTTTATGGCTTTCCTGAGCGGCTTTATCGGTATTGGTTTCAGGAAACTGCAGACCGGCAGGGTTCAGACTTATCTCGTGCTGGTCTTATTTTCCGTAATAATTTTGTTTTTTGTGTTCAGGCCGTTTGGCTTTTGATTATAGATTTTGATTTATCTGAAAAAACTATCTGATTAACTTTTTTAACATTTGAGGCATTAGTTAGACATGACTTTTTTCCCAATTTTATCGCTTATAACGTTCCTGCCTGTTCTTGGCATGATAATCATTTTATGCCTGCCTTCCACGCAGGAAAAACTTATAAAAGGATTGACTGCTGCAGTTACGGGAATTCAGCTTATACTGGCTGCAGTAATCGTAAGCGGCTACAATTACTCCCTGCCCGGAGTATTTCACGCCGATTCTTTTCAGTTTATAGAAAAATTCAGATGGATTGAAATTTCGGGATTATCGTGGATCGGTACCGTAAAGATTGATTACTTCCTGGGTATCGACGGCCTGAGCGCTCCTATGGTGCTTCTGACAGCACTCATAAGCTTCATAGCAACACTTTCATCCTGGAATATATCAAAGTCGGTCAAGGGTTTCTTTGCCCTGTTCCTGCTTCTTGATACAGGTATGATGGGTGTGTTTGTTGCCCTCGATTTTTTCCTGTTCTATGTATTCTGGGAACTCATGCTTCTGCCGATGTACTTCCTGATCGGTATATGGGGCGGCCCCAGAAAAGAATACGCAGCGATCAAGTTTTTTATATATACTCTTTTCGGCAGCGTGTTCATGCTGCTCGTAATGATCGGTCTCTATTTCAGCTGCACCGAGACTCTTGCAAACGGAACGAAAGCATTCACATTCAACCTGATGGCGCTGATGGATGTCAAGAACTATACTCCTACAGGCATCCTTTCTCCGTTCAACCCCGGCAACCTCAGGTTCATCGCATATATAGCGCTGTTTGTCGGATTTGCCATTAAGATACCGATGTTCCCCTTCCACACCTGGCTGCCAGATGCTCACGTTGAAGCTCCTACACCTATAAGCGTTATTCTTGCGGGTGTTCTTCTTAAAATGGGTACTTATGGAATCATCAGGATCAGTTTCCCGATATTTCCTGAAATTACACGTGACCTGGCATGGTGGATTGCGATGTTCGGTATGGTGAACATTGTTTACGGTGCTCTCTGTGCAATGGCTCAGAAAGATTTCAAAAAGCTCATTGCTTATTCTTCGGTTTCGCATATGGGTTATGTGCTTCTCGGCATGGCATCGCTTACAAGTGTAGGACTGAACGGTGCAATATTCCAGATGTTTAATCACGGTACAATCACAGCAATGCTCTTCCTCGCTGTCGGTGTTATATATGACCGTGCACATACAAGAGGGATCTATGAGTTCGGCGGACTTGCAAACCAGATGCCGATGTATACAGGTTTCGTGACGGTTGCTTTCTTCGCTGCTATAGGACTTCCGAGCATGAGCGGTTTCATCAGTGAATCATTTGTATTCCTAGGTGCATTCAGCGTGCCTTCAATAAGAATAATTACCATTATTTCCACACTCGGTATTCTTCTTGGTGCCGCATATATGTTATGGACACTGCAGAGAGTTTATCTTGGTGAACTCAAGGAAAAATGGACAGGACTGACAGATCTTACAGCGCGTGAATATCTGATGTTCATTCCGCTTACAATAGTTATTTTCTTCCTGGGAATTTATCCCTCTGCACTGCTGAATATGATGAACACTTCTGTCAACAGCCTTGTAGGATTCATGACGAAATCAGCGCATAGCATTACAATGCTGGGTGGCTTTTAGTTAAACAAAAATTATCAAAAATAACAGAATAAAATGGATTTTAACGCTTTATATAACAGTTTGTACTATATCAGACCTGAAATTGTAATTGCCATATTTCTTACGCTGGTGGTAATTACGGATCTGGTTACCGGAAACAATAAAAAGGCCGTACCGTTTGTCGCGCTGGCCGGCATAGTTGTTTCTGCATTTTTCGTGTTCGGGCAATTCAGTTTCAGCGGGTCTGCTTTTTCGAATATGGACAAATCAGCCAGCTTCGGGATGATAACAGTAGATCCATTCGGAGTTTATTTTAAGATAATTATACTGATATCCACTCTGTGCGTTGTGTTTTTCTCATTTTCGTCTGACGAGATAAAGAAAACATTTGACCGGATCGGTGAATATTACGCGCTGATCTACGGAATGATACTCGGTATGTTTTTGATGATATCCGCATCGGATCTCATACTGATTTATCTTTCACTCGAACTGATGTCACTTTCGTCTTACGTACTGGCGGGTTTTACTAAGCTCCGTGACCGGAACAGTGAAGCGGCTCTGAAATACATTATCTACGGTGCAGTATCTTCGGGTATCATGCTGTTTGGTATTTCGATATATTTCGGACTTACCGGAAGCACAAATCTTTATGTAATCAATTCAATGCTTCAGACAGCACACGTAAACACGTTTACGCTTGCCATTGCAACGTTGTTTATATTTACCGGAATCGGCTACAAAATTTCTTCGGCTCCCTTCCACTTCTGGACACCTGATGTGTATGAAGGAGCTCCTATTACTATTACCGCTTTACTGTCAGTTGCCAGTAAAGCCGCGGGCTTTGCGCTGCTTATTCGTTTTGTCAAAACAACTTTCATTACTTCAGTAAATGCTGACGGTTACTGGCAGATATCCGGTGTCTTTCCGTGGAAAGAACTGCTGATAGTAATTTCTATACTGACTATGACGCTCGGTAACTTTACTGCGCTCTGGCAGACAAATGTAAAAAGGCTGCTGGCCTATTCGAGCATTGCTCACGCCGGTTACCTGCTTCTGGGGCTTGCTGTATTGTCCAATCAGGGACTGATGGCAATGCTGGTATATTTCCTGTTCTATGCATTCATGAATCTTGGAGCGTTCCTTGTAGTGATGCTGATTGCGAACAAAACCGGAAGTGAAGAACTGGAAGATTATAAGGGACTCGGATATTCAATGCCGTTCCTGGGTATTTCAATGGCAGTGTTCCTTGTGTCTTTGACAGGGTTGCCTCCAACAGCTGGTTTTATCGGCAAACTTTATCTGTTCTTTGCGCTAGTCGATGCAAAAATGATAGTTGTTGCTGTGATTGCATTGCTGAACACAGTGGTTTCGCTCTACTATTATATACGTGTACTTAAAGAGATGTTTCTTTCCAGGCCGGCAGTTGAGAGACCTGCAGTTCAGTTGTCAGTATTCAATACTGCAATGGTAGTTGTACTGATAATACCGGTATTGGTATTCGGAATTTACTTTACTCCTGTACTTGAATTTGCCAAGAACTGTATCAGCGTATTCGGTATATAACAGTATCCATTATAATTTGCACAGGCTGTCTTTTGCAATAGAGACAGCCTTTTTTTATATTGTCTGAAAATTATGCAGTTGGAAATATATCGGAGAAGAATATGAAATTTCCCGTATATCTTGACAACCATGCTACCACGCAGATTGATCCCGTGGTGCTGCAGGATATGATGCCCTGGCTGACAGAAAATTATGGCAATCCCTCGAGCCGTTCACATAGTTTCGGCTGGATGGCTGAAGAAGCTGTTAAATATGCGCGGGAAATCTCAGCGGAAATGCTTGGTGTGCAGCCTGATGAGCTTTACTTTACTGGCGGAGCTACTGAATCAAATAACACTGTCCTGCGCGGCCTGACCGAACGTAAACCCTCCGGAAAAGATCATCTAATATGCACTAAAGTGGAGCATTCATCTGTGCTTAAGGTTTTCAGATATCTCGAAATGCGCGGCTGGCGTGTTACGTATCTTGATGTTGACATTCATGGACAGATAGATCCGGAACAGTTGGAGCAGGAAATTACAGACAAGACACTTCTGGTTTCAGTGCAGGCGGCAAATAATGAAATAGGAACAATTTATCCTGTTGAAAAAATAGCAGATATCTGCCATAGGCATTCCTGCCTGTTCCACACAGATGCAGCACAGGCTATTGGAAAAACGCCGCTGAACCTCGCGGGCAGTGAAATTGATTTTATGTCAATGTCAGCACATAAGATTTACGGACCCAAAGGAATAGGCCTGCTGTATGTAAAAAACAGGAGGCCTGCAATAAGCCTTACTCCCCTTCTGATCGGAGGCGGGCAGGAAGGCGGACTCAGGTCCGGTACACATAATGTACCTGGTATTGTGGGTCTGGCAAGCGCTCTGAGACTAATCTTTGCAAATATGGAACAGGAATGCCATCGTATTGCACAGTTGAGGGACAGGCTCTATGAAAAGCTCAACAGCAGGCTTGATAATGTACACCTGAACGGACCTTTGACAGACAGACTGCCAAACAATCTCAATGTCAGTTTCTCAGGTACCGATATCAGCCGTCTGCTTGCAGCAATTAGAAATGTGGCCGTGTCTACAGGGTCAGCCTGTGCATCGGTTTCTGCTTCACCGAGCCATGTGCTGGAAGCTATCGGCCTGGATGAGAAATTAAAGAAGTGTTCGCTCAGATTTGGGTTAGGAAAGTTCAACACCGAAGAAGAAATAGATTATGCCGCACAAACGGTCGCAGAAGCAGTCCGTAGCAGCAGTATTATATAAATATACACTGCAGGACTTCAGCCCTGCGTCAAGGAATCACCCACCCAAATTGCACGCTGCAAGTGTGCGGGGAAAGGCTTTGTGTAATCTGAGTTTTATAAAAAATAATTACAAACATGTTAAATAGGAAAAATTATGCAGCAGAACGTTAATTACTTCGATTATCTTGAAAAGAATACTGATCAGTTTCTTGATTATATGAAAGAGAAATACCCGGTATATTACAATTCCAATATCTTTATCAGGGATGTACAGTATGGAATAAAAAACTTCCTCGAAAAAAAAGGAATGAAAATTACATTCAGACAGATGGAAGAACTTTCTGCAAAAATTATCGAAAGATTTGAAAAAAAATCGATATTACGGAAACTTTCAGACAAGTCGTGGTTGTTTATTTATAAAACGGAACCGGTAAATGGCAATGAATCTGAAGCTGCACCCGTTGAACCCAGCAAGTCAGCAACAGCCGAGGCAGCTGCTGAAAAGACAGTTGTGCAGAACTGACAATCAGATAAATTATTCCGTATAAATACTACATGAGAATATTACAGCGTATGCAATTTGTCTGTTGCATCCTACAGATAATAGTTTTATTATAAAATAATATAGGCAAAAAAAGATAGAAAGGAACCTGGTATCATGAACAGCGAAATAACCGTTACAGAAAAAGCTATTTCGGAAATCAACAGAATAAAGGCCGATAATAACATACCGTCAGAATACGGATTGCGTATAGGCGTGAAAGCAGGCGGATGTTCAGGACTTTCTTATTCGCTGGGCTTCGATTCTGCCCCAACCGAGAATGACGTGATATGTGAGTTCGAGGGACTTAAGGTATATGTGGACCCCAAAAGCAGTTTTTATTTATTAGGAACTGAACTGGATTATACCAGCGGTCTGAATGGCAAGGGATTTGTTTTCAGCAATCCGAAGGCCGTCAAAACGTGCGGCTGCGGTCATTCATTCTCAGCATAACCATCAGAACGGGAGCAGCATGATGTATAGAAGAAAGTTTATTTATTCTATGGCTCTCCTTCCGCTATTGGTTACCACACGTAATTATGGCGGGTATTCAGAATTTCTTATCAACAACAATTCGGGAAAGCGAGTTAAAATGAGCAAGCATGAATTGCCTAAACTTAACTATTCGTACGATGCACTTGAACCATATATAGACAGCCAGACGATGCAGATACACTATGAAAAGCATCACGGCACATATGTTACAAAATTGAATGAAGCAATTGCCGGAAGTGATTTGGAAAAAATGAGTTTGGAGGAATTACTTCAATTCGTTTCAAGGCACCCTGCAGCTGTAAGAAACAACGGTGGCGGGCACTATAACCATACACTGTTCTGGTCGTTGCTGAAGCCGAACGGCGGAGCAAAGCCAGGGGCGAAACTGCTGGGAGCAATAGAATCTTCATTCGGCAGTTTTGAGGCATTTAAGAAAAAATTCTCCGATGCAGCATTAACCCGATTCGGAAGCGGCTGGGCCTGGCTTTTAGTTCAGCCCGATAAGAAGCTGGTCATCTCATCAACACCAAATCAGGACAATCCGCTCATGGATGTAGCGGATGTAAAGGGTATCCCTGTGTTGGGATTGGATGTATGGGAGCACGCATATTATCTGAAGTATCAGAACAGGCGCGCCGAGTATATTGATAATTTCTGGAATGTGGTAAACTGGGAAGAAGTCGAAAACCGGTGGCAGAAAACGCAGTAAAAATAAAAATCCCGCCTTTAAGGCGGGATTTTTTTTATACCCTGTATTTCTCAAAAACCATGATCCTGTTGACAGCCCTGGCAAGTGCTGCCTCTGCGCGTTTGATATCCAGGTTGTGATCTCTTTGATGCAGCCTGTCCTGTGCTCTCTGTCTTGCTGCTTTAGCGCGGTCGATGTCGATATCAACTGATTTTTCAAAGCTCTCAGCCAGTATAAGCGCTTTATTGTCATTTACCTCGATACTTCCCCCGCTGGTTGCAAAATAGAACGTTACACCTTCGGTATTGATTATCTTAATAAACCCGACGTCAAAAGTGCTGATTATTGGAGCATGGTTGTACAGAACCTGAAAGCTCCCGGCGCTTCCGGGAACAGTGATCGATTTGACCATGCCTGAAAATTCTTTCTTTGACGGAGTAATAACTTCTAAACTTAGTTCTTTCATGTTTTCCGCTTGGTGTGTTTATTGTATTACTTCATTTTCTTTGCATTTTCAACTGCTTCTTCGATGGTACCGACAAACATAAATGCCTGCTCGGGCAGATCATCATATTCACCATCCAGAATTCCCTTGAAGCCTCTGATAGTGTCTTCAAGTTTTACGTATTTACCCTTATAACCGGTGAACTGTTCAGCAACGTGGAACGGCTGGCTGAAGAACCTCTGGATTCTGCGTGCACGCCTAACCACAATTTTATCTTCTTCAGAAAGTTCGTCCATACCAAGTATGTTGATGATATCCTGAAGGTCTTTGTACTGCTGCAGTACTTCTTTTACTCTCTTTGCCACAGTGTAGTGTTCCATACCTATCACACCGGGTTCAAGTATTCTTGAACTTGATTCAAGAGGATCGACTGCGGGATAGATACCGAGCTCTGAGATCTGGCGGCTAAGCACAGTAGTGGCATCAAGGTGTGCAAATGCAGCGGCCGGAGCCGGATCAGTAAGGTCATCTGCAGGTACGTAAATAGCCTGAACAGAAGTAACTGAACCTTTGTCGGTTGATGTAATTCTTTCCTGAAGGGCACCCATTTCAGTGGCAAGGTTAGGCTGATAACCAACGGCTGAAGGCATACGTCCCAGCAAAGCACTTACTTCAGAGCCGGCCTGTGTAAAACGGAATATATTGTCGATAAAGAGAAGCACGTCTTTACCCTCTTCATCCCTGAAGTACTCTGCCATTGTAAGTCCGGTAAGTCCAACTCTGAGACGAGCTCCGGGCGGTTCATTCATCTGTCCGAATACCAGGCAAGTCTTGTTGATAACACCGGATTCCTTCATCTCAAGCCACAAGTCATTGCCCTCGCGTGTACGCTCACCCACACCTGCAAATACAGAGAATCCGCCGTGCTGCTGTGCTATATTGTTAATGAGTTCCAGAATAACTACAGTCTTGCCTACACCTGCACCGCCAAAAAGACCGGTCTTGCCGCCCTTAGAATACGGTTCAAGCAAATCTATTACCTTTATTCCGGTCTCTAGCATTTCCTGAGACGTGTTTAAGTTCTTGAATTTTGGAGCAGGACGGTGTATCGGGAATTTTTTC
This sequence comes from Bacteroidota bacterium, assembly GCA_050258935.1. GTDB lineage: Bacteria > Bacteroidota > Ignavibacteria > Ignavibacteriales > SURF-24 > JBLMZS01. Next base: position 190,004 of record JBLMZS010000059.1, on the reverse strand, counting down.
TCAGTCTTAATTTCACCTAGTCCGTCTATACCCTCACCTATCACATTGATGAGTCTGCCCAGAGTTTCAGGACCAACGGGAACCATTATAGGGGCGCCGGTATCAATGGCTTTCATACCGCGGACGAGTCCGTCAGTAGTATCCATGGCAACGGTTCTTACACGGTTTTCACCCAGATGCTGCTGAACTTCAACAGTAAGTACATCTTCAGTTCCCTCAACAGAACGGCGCGGAATTTTAATGGCATTATAGATCTTGGGTAAATAACCGTCCTCAAAATCTATATCCACTACAGGACCGATTACCTGAACTATTTTCCCTTCAAGATTGCTCATTGTTCTCCCTTAAAAATCATATATATTGATTTTTAATTTAACTATTTGGACGTTTTATTGCAACTTAAAGGAGAAAATTATTGAAAAAAGTGAAACTGAAGTACTGGCGGTGTTATGTCGCAGGCTCATATATAATGCAAAAATGCCCCGTATATACCAGGGCATTTTTGCCGGAGGGAATAATGACTGGCGAAGTCATTATAATTCGAAATTATAATAATTACTTTGTCAGGACCATCTTTTTAACGTTTGTGAAATTTTTAGTTCCGTCAATTGTTCTGGCTTCAATCCTGCACAGGTATATGCCGGATGCATAACCGAAGGCATTCCAGTTTACTTCGTATACTCCTGCGGGTTTAACTGCGTTTTCAATTACTTCGACAACTTCACCTATTGTATTGAATATTGTCATTGATACGCGGCTGTCGATGGGCAGCGTATATTTAATTTTGGTAGACGGGTTGAACGGATTCGGGTAGTTCTGCATGAGTTCGAAGCTCTGCGGAGCAAGTTCAACAACTGATGTTTCTGAATAAGTATAGGTGCCGTCATTATCGATCTGTTTTAACCGGTATTCAAATTTATTTCCGCCTGATATGCTCCTATCAGTGAATTCATAATTTTTGGGAGATACGCTGTTACCGCTTCCTTTTACAAAGCCGACTTTTGACCATACGGCAGTTTCATTTGACTGACGTCTTTCGATTTCGAATCCAAAGTTATTCAGCTCAGTCGCTGTCTGCCATTTCAGCAGTGCTGAATTCATATCTGCTGATGCGCTGAATGATTTGAGTTCAACAGGAAGCATTGTTGTATTTTCATTAATCCACATACCTTCGCTTAATGGTGTGACTGTATTTACTGCATACAATTCCTTTGAAGTCCAATCCAGTGAGACCGATGTCATGGGGTCAAGTATGGCAAAGTATATCGTTGCTACGTCTATATAATCAGTACCTATCTGTGTTGCATTGCCGGTATTGTATGTGATGTTTAATGATATTTCATTATCCATAGTACTGCTCACAGTTCCGTCATAATAGCTGCCGCCTGAGAAATTATGATAAGTGTAGTGTGTTCCGGCAGTAATATTTGTCATCGGGAAGCTGAGTGCTGACGGGTTGTACGTGAACCTCAGCGATGCATCGCCAATAGCTGCACTGCCGCTCTGCAGTTTTATCTGAATTTTTACCGTGTAATTAGTCCCATCATTCTGTATTACCTGAAATCTTCCGTCAGCGGTCTGTGCAAAGGTGACAATTCCAAGCCAGATAAAACTTACTATATATAAAATCTTCTTCATCTCTTTATTCTCCGTCGTTAAATAGTTAGTCGTTGTTATTGTGGTATCTGGCTGCTGCAGCCATTATTTGGACTCCATTTGTCATCTCTGTCGCTCAATGTACAGGTACCGTCCATATTATAGTCTCCGGACAAATAACCGCTTGACTTAGCATTGTACTGAACCAGCCATACAGAATTCTTGTCATATGCTGTCACGTATCCGTCTGCATTTCCGTCACCGGCACGCATTCCGTAGAGACCGTTGCCGAGATATTTCAGTGCATTTGCTCCGTATGCCCTGCTTGCCGATGCACTGAAATCATACAAGGATGATGCAGTAGAAAGAGTCAGCATATTTTTGCTCATTATGCCAAGGTGGTTTCTGTGGCGAACGACAACGTAGTAGCTGCCATCTTTAACTCCATATACCCTGGGTTTGCTCGTTCCGTCAATGTCTACTATTGTTCCATTGCTCTTAAGAAGAACGGCTTTCTTTGCTACTATTGCAGATGAAGAAGATGATGAACGAATTTCTATAAGCAGCCAGTCAGTTATATCAGCCGGCATACTGCTTACGGTTTCGCTGCCGCTGTAGTTCCACGGTGCTGCAGAATAGGGCTGTTTCAGCGGCAGTACGCTCTTAAGAGCGGTCGTCATGCTGCCTGCAGAGTATGAACCCATAAGGAATACTTTAAGATTCAATTCAACGTACACAGAAGCTACGGGCAGTGTATATTGTGTTGAGGCAGTTTTTATTAAATTACCAGCAATGTCCTTGATATTGCTTACTGTCAATGTATAGGTCTGTCCCTGCGTATGAGCAGTAGTAGTAAGTGTTACCTGTGTGCCTGCGGTATTCAGCTGTGCGGCACTTACAGTAACGCCATTCGATACTGAATAATTTGAAATATTGTTTGCAGTTTCAGTACTAATTTTTTCTGAGAAAGCAACTGTAACTGTCGTCGCATTCGATATAGCCGCACTGCTCAGAGCAGGAGCAGTGATATCAGGCATGGTATACTGTGCAGTATTTGATGACTGAATGGTATTTCCACTGACATCCTTCACATTGGTTACAGTAACTGTATAATTCTGTCCTTCCGTGTGAGCTGAGGTAGTAAGTGTTACCTGCGTTCCGGCAGTATTAAGTGCTGCTGCGCTCACGCTGATGCCATTTGAAATTGAGTAGTTCGATGCAGTTGCTGCAGTGGCAGCAGATACTTTTTCTGAGAAGTTCACAAGTACTGTGGTTGCATTTGAAGCAGCAGCGCTGTTAACTACCGGCGGTATGACATCAGAGGGTACAATAACTGACTGTCCCCAAATCTCTGTTTCCCAGAGTCCTGCAAAACCATTCCACGTAGATGAGGCCTGATTTGAGGTAATGAACTGCAGTTTGACGTATCTTGCAGTCCTGGAAGTGAACTGATGCGTTGTCCATTCAGCTGTAGTCAGAGAAGAAGACGGCGGGACTACTTCTGTCCAGTTGACTGAATCTGAAGAGAATGCAACAGAATACTGATATATTCTGCCTTCATTCCATTTGAAGAATGAGAATTTTGCTGATGTAACTTCCTTGACAGAGCCCAGGTCGTACACTATGTACTGTGGCATAGGTTCGGCTGCCCATCTGGAGTCAGCATCGCCGCTGTATGTACCCTTGCCATCAATAGTCTTTTCTGGACCGTGTGTTGCAAGGTCAGGTGTACCGGAAGCCATTACAGCCGATATGGAAAGTTTTGAAGCTGTACCTCCGGAAGAAGGCATGGTATACTGTGCGCTGCTCGATGCAGCAATAGTATTGCCCGCGGCATCCTTTATATTTGAGACGCTGAGTGTGTAGGTCTGTCCGGCTGTATGTGCCGATGTTGTAAGAGTAACCTGTGTGCCTGAAGAATTAAGCGATGCCGAGACTACTGCAACAGAGCCGGTAATGGAATAATTCGATGCGAGTGTTGCTGTTGCAGAGGTTACCGGTTCGGAAAAGTTGACTAGTACAGTTGTTGCATTTGAGATACTGGCGCTGTTCATCACAGGTGCTGTCTTGTCGGTTACCGCAAGCGTGTATGCTGCAGTGTTTGAACCGGAGGCTATTGTATTTCCGGCTGCATCCCTAATACCATTAACCGTGATTGTATAACTTACTCCGGCAGTATGCGCCGATGTTGTAAGCGTTGCCTGAGTAGCTGCAGTGTTGAGTGAAACAGAGTTTACTGTTATTCCACCGGATATGGAATAATTGGTTGACAATGCTGCTGTAGCTGAAGTGACCGCTTCGGAGAAATTCACTACAACTGTTGTGCTGTTTGATATTGATGCATTTGTAATATACGGTGCAATAACGTCTGCTGTACCGCCAGATGAGTTTTTCTGATAAGCTCCCCTGTCAGGTGCACTACCGGATGGGATCAGTTTATTATCCATGTCATACGTCCAGCCTGATACAATTTTTCCGGAACTGATAGCAGGAGATGTAGACTGCAGGTGATAATCGCCGTAACTGGTGGCACTGCTCCAGGTTGTATTTATAAACTGCGGATCTGCGTACAGATCATTTGTGACGTTTGCGCGTCCTTCCCACTGAGTTGCAAAATTGCTGCTAGTTATATCTAGGTTGGACTGGGTAAGACTTGAGGAATAACGTCCGTACGGTGCAACTGAAGCGTCGTACTTAATTGTACCGGAATAGTAGAATACGCGTATTTTCTTCGAGTCGTAAGACGTATAGAAGAGATTATTGGAGAAATAGTTATCATCCCAGATATCATCCTGGTTGAGCGTTGCCTGAGTACCGTTTCTGTATGTGTATGTTACGCCCTTTGCAATACCGATTATAACGGTACCGTTGAATATATTATTATAAAATTCGTTGTTGCTCATATCGAGAGCATTATTACTGGGATCTGTGATCAGAGGCGGATTGGCGTGGAGCCAGCCGATAAAAGCTGCATACTGGGTGCCTACGAGTGTATTGTTGTATATCTTTGCGCCCTGGAGGCATTCTACCGCGAGAGGATAGCTGTAATTGCCTGCTCCAAGGTGAATGACGTTTCCGCGTATGATTGTATTTGTCTGTTTCATGAACTGCGAATGCAGTTTTATACCGTTGGCAGTTGTACCGGAAACGAAATTGTATTCGACGATGCTTCCTTCACCTCCGCCCATGTCAATGGCTTCCTCTTCCACATTATAGAACTGATTGTGGTGGAACCAGTTATATCCCTGGGTTTCTGCGATATTGAAAGCATCTTCACCGACAGAGTTTCTGAAGACGCAGTAGCCCATCTCAATATGGTGAAGCGGCTTGCCAACATTTGGCTCAGGTGTGTTTGCAGGCTGATACGGGTTAAGGAAGCTGACATTATTGCCTTCAAGTTCCAGATTGAGGAACTTAAGGTGATGAGCACCCATATCGCCCTCACCAGGAAGGAAGTACATGCCGCCAATTATTTTAATATCGCGGATTATAAAATATGCAAATGTCTTGGCGTATACTCCAAAACTGTAAGTGGACACGTTTGCCTTGCTGATGACCGGTTTATCTCCGGAACCATAAGCTCCTATAACTATATATGCCCCTTCGCTTCCGCTTTTATCCTTTGGAATCTCAAGTACACCTTTGTTTGATACTGAAGATGGTGCGAAAGTATCTCCGCGTTTCAGCAGAATGCTGTCACCGGCAGAGATGATGCTCCATGAATTGTACAGTTTTGCGAGTGATTTCCACGGGGCTGAAGGCGAAGTGCCTGCATTTGAATCGTTTCCTGAAGTGGACGATATATAATAGTTCTTGCCGTAAGCAAGTGAGCTTAATAACAGGAAAGTTAACAGTATCGAGCTGAACTTATATATTGGGTTCCATTTACTGTCATTCTTAGTCAAGCTGATCATTCATCATACCTTATTTTGTTCAAAATATAATCTGCATAAACAAGGAGTATGCCATGATCTGCATCACAGGAAATTTGCCCGGATGGTGTGAAAAGACAGAAAAAAGGGATGAAAACAAAGTGAAAACTGCCCCAAAATGAGCATTATTGATCATCTGAAGAAAAAATCGCGGTTCGTCATTTTTGCTCTATAATTTCAGAAAAATTATCCGATAATATCTATCCGGCAATTTTAATATTTGCGGAATGACAAGTAATAATGAAATGTAAAATTTACATGAAAAAAGGGTTTTTGGTCAGACTGGTATGAGGAATGTTTATTCTGTCCCGGGAGTGCGGTTTATATGATGAGTGTATTATTGTGACGCATGTGTTTCAAAATTAGTCCGGTGTGTTATTCTCCGGAAGAAGGTTCTTCCGTACACATGCTATTCAATATATGATTCAAACCGGGGTGTATCCATTGTACGGACACACCCTTGCAATAATGACTAATTAACGTCGGTAGACAGAACGAAACGGAGAATCCGGTTGTTTTCGGTATCCGCTACGTACAATATCTTATCAAAAACTGCCACTGCATGCGGTTTGTTGAATATGTTTTTACCGCCGAAGGACTGAAGTTCATCTCCGTAAGAATTGAACTTAAAGACGCTGTCCTTTCCGGCATCGGCAATGTAAATGTTGCCGGCTGCATCAACGGCTGTACCTTCCGGCTGCAGGAATTTGCCGACTTTCATCATTGCTGCGCTCGAAGGTGAAAGTTTGCTGACATAACCTGAGAAGTCACTTGTTTCAAGATAGTGAAACCACTGCGTCTTAAAACTGTTTTCTCCAATAAGCGTCAGTACAAAATCCAGGTTCTTTTTGTTGAATGAAGTCAGTGAACTGATTTTGTTGGCTGAAATGAGTCCTGTCCCTTCCGGTGTTACCAGGGGAACCCTGCCGATGAGTGAATCCTTTTTGCTCCCGTTGTTCTGCATTATTCTGGAGAACATAAGAATGGAATTATCCGGGTCAACTATACTGGTATTGTTTGTACCCTTTCTGCTCACGTAGTATGAATTGTCATAGAATACGCAGACGCCGGTATATTCCCTCCTGCGCAGTTCTGCTATATATGCAAAATCACTTGCAGCCGGAAGAACACGGTGCATGGGTGCCGACTGAAGATTGTGACCTCCTGAAACCAGATCAATCTTATATATAGCGCTCAGTGATTCTTCCCTGCCCTGTATGGTTGTATCGAAACGTGCGCAGACAATGAGGTTCAGCTGATAGTCCTGTGCAATGGCAACCGGATGCTTGATATTCCTGGTACCCAGAACCTGACCGGCAAGATTCAGCATTACAATCCGGTCATTTTCGGTATCAGCCACATATACAAACGGTTCACGTCCGATTATCACATCCTGAGGTTTGTTAAAACCCGTCCAGTCCGGATTAAGCTTTACATAAACCGTATCATTAAGGTTGCCCGAAGAAGAGTCAGAATTGGATGTGATCTCTCCAAGGTCAAGTTTATTATTTTCACAACCCGCAAGGAACGCCACCAGCAGCAGCAGCGGGATAATTTTCAATAAGCGCATATTTACCCTTAATACTTTATTGTATTTCATATTCGTACATTATTATCAGAGTCCCAGCATCAGTGAGAATCTGTGAGCAGAACCCAGGCGTGAAAAGTGAGAGTATGCATAATCAAAGTTTACTCTTGCCAGCTTTATCGGAATTTTGAGTCCTGCACCGAGTGTAAAGTCCTGTTCTTCGACGTTTATTTTGTAGCCGCCTCTTACAAAGAAGATATTTCTCCATCTGTATTCAGCACCGGTAGAAACATTCTCGCTGTTGTCATTGGGATGATTCAGCTGCACAGAGGCAGTAACGGTATGTTCCTCTGTCTGATAAGGTTCGAAAGCGAAGCCGACTCTGAATATTGTAGGCGGAGAAAATGACTGCCATTCCGACCTGTCAGGTTTTTCGAACATATGAACGCGGCCGTCAGGAGCCATATCGTTGCCGAAATTGGATACGGTAACAGCAAATCTTGAAGTGCCGAGTCCGGTCCAGTAAAATGTTCCCAGGTCAACCATTACGCCCCGCATCTTGAGTTTATCCAGAGTTTCTTCCATATACCTGACAGATGCGCCGAAGCTGAACTGTTCTGTCATTTTTCTGGAATAGCTGACTGCCACAGCGACATCACCGAAAGTAAAGTATTCACCCGTTCCGCGAGGCATCGTTTCGGTAGTCACAGGCATATCCTTCATATGCAGTGCGGTAACAGAAACACCGACTGCATCGTTGGCAGAGAGTTTATAAAAACCGCCGGCAAAGTCGTGCTTGATATCTACCAGCCATTCGTTATGAGAGAAAATTATCTGGCTGTTTTCCTCAGACTGAATGATACCGGCAGGATTCCAGTATAATGCAGATGCATCGTTTGCAACAGCCACAAAAGCATCTCCCATACCAGTCGCCCTGGAACCTACACCTATCTTCAGAAACTGAGCTGTAGATATTCCGGAACGCTGTCCGCCCAGTGTTGGAAAAAGCTGTGCCTTTGATTCGGCAGCCATGATAATCAGAAATAATAATATTGTAAATTTTTTCATATTAGAATCTAAAACTTAAACCAAATTTAATGTTGCGACGAGTTAAATAACGGGCCGGATCATACGGATATGCCGTAATCGGCGCCTGAAGATCGGGATACTTTGGATCGTTCCATGTATTCGGTACCGGATCACCGTACTCATACGCCTTGCCGGTAACTGGGTTAATTACAGCAGAATTCTTAGTGTCAAGCAGGTTATTCACTTCCACAAAAACAGAGAACTTCAGCTTGCTGATGGAGAAATATTTTTCCAGGTTCAGATCGATCCAGTACCAGTCATCTGATATTTCGCTGTATCTGTTCTTGCGATCCTGTTCGTATTCAGGTCTTCCATTGCCTGAATAGCTGCCGGTGAAATTATACGGCGTATAGCGCTTGCCTGACTGATAGAAGAATCTTACATACAGATTGATATCATCGAGTATTCCGCGGCCAAAATCAAAAAGAGGTTCATCCTTTTCCACATAAAAACTTGCAGACAGTGAACCGGTAAAGGGCCTGTCCCACTGGAGATATTCTTCCTTTATAGATTCATCCAGATCACCTCTTACCACAAGAGCGCCTTCGTCAGCCGAAGAGCTTTTACCGGTAACGATAGCATATGTGAAATTGGCAGCTCCGTTGAACCATTTCCCTATTCTTTTCTTGTATTCGAGTTCAACACCGCGGCTGCGCACATAATCCTGATTTGTATATGTGATGAAGCTCTGTGTGGCAAAACGTGCTGAAGTGATTTTTGCAGACATAGTCTTGACATAGTCGAACATATCTTTATAATATGCAGTCAATGTCATAACATCATTCTCAGAGAACTGGGTCTTCAGTCCGAGTTCGTATGAAACCTGGGTTTCAGGCTTCAGATTCGGATTACCAAATTTCTGGAAGGATGATTTTGCACTCGTAGGACTGAGTTTTGCATATACAAACTGAGGTTTAGGCCATTTGCTGAAGTGACCATATGAGAAGAAAAGCATCTGGTTATCAGAGATCGGGTGCGAGATACCGAGTCGGGGACTCAGACGTGCCTTAAAATACCTGTCTCCGAAAAACTTGAAAGAATCATTCTTGTAGTCTTTTCTCGTCTGATCAGGTATGGTAATTACATCGGGATTGTTTACAGCGTCGTCTACATATTTGCCAGGGAACCAGTAATCAAGTCTGAGACCGAAGTTGAGTATCATACCGCTGAAGTTGATGTTATCCTGAGCATAGAATGCACCGGTAGCCGGATAAACTTTATAGTAGTCGTTGTTGAGTCCAAGATCACCAATCCATGGCTTATATATATCGATCAGCTGCATTTCGGTAAGCGAAAGATTAAAGCCTGCCTTGAACTTGTTCTTCTCATCGAAGAAGCTGGTGATATCGCCCCTTACGGAAAATTCATCATAATGATGATCGTGCCATGTATATGGATTACCGGTATCCCAGAAACCATCTCCGGGTATTACACCAATCGTATCGTGTCCCAGGTTGTAATATTCAACCGGGAAATTAGTAATATCCTTGGGTTCGGAATATTCATTCCAGTTTCTGCCGTTTGCATCTGAACGCAGGTGTGTGAAATATTTTCCAAATTTAAGCTCGTAGAATGTTTTATTGTTCAGTGTATGCGCCCAGGTAAGCGTATGGTACTGGTTATTGTGCGTATATACGTTTGCATTATCCAGTATGTTCTGGAATTCATACTGATATCCGGGGGAAGGCTGAACATATTCCAGATTTGACTGCAGTGAAGAAGAATTCTGGTTAATATCTACCGACTGGTTATATGAATATGTAAGTTTCATTGTCGGTGTTATTTTATACGTCAGTTTCACGAGTCCGGAGATGCTGTTCTCCTCGCGCGGGGCAAAACGGGTACCGTAGAATATGGATGAATTCAGTCTGCGTGCAGTGGATTTTTGGTATCCCTGCGTCAGGCCGTCGCTGAATCCCGCATAACCGCTAGCGAAAAATGATATCTCTCCGGGTATCTGGAGTCCGAGTGCCGGCAGCAGAAAACGGGTAATTGGCTCGGGCCCGCTCAGATTGGCTTCCAGTATATCTATGTTGAATACGTGCGGAGAGGTTTTCTCTCCCAGGTTATCCCTTTTATATGAAACATAACCATGCACAGCAGTACCACCCTCACGGGTTTTAACGTTGACGATACCTGATGTGGCCTGTCCGAATTCCGCATTGAAACCACCCGTAATTACCTCCACTTCCTCTATGGCATTTGCAGAAAGCTGAAGACCAAATCCGGTGCCCGAAAGAGGATCCTGTACGGAAACACCATCCAACAGAAAAGCATTTTCATAAGAACGGCCGCCGCGTATATGGATTTCATTATCAGTTTTGACCACACCTGCCTGCAGCGACACCAGGTCGTTTACATTCTCAACTACGGCCATTTCGATATCTTCTTTCGACATCGTCTTTTTGCTCTGAGTCTCTTCAACATCTACCAGGGGTTTATCACCCACAATAACAATATCCTTATCGAGAGTAAGTGCAGACTCTTCCATCTTTACATCGAGGGACTTTGTACGCCCCGCATCTATTTTCACACCAGTGTACTGAACGGTTTTGTATCCGATAAAAGACACTTCAACTGTATATGTACCTTCTGATATATTTTCTATCCTGAACCTGCCGTTAATATCACTCGCTGCGCCGTAATACGTACCTTTAAGTATTACGTTCACTCCAGGTATGGGATCACCGGACTTGGCTTCAATGATCTTGCCGTCAATCCTTCCCTTCCCTTCGGCAAACGCCTGACTCAGGAGCAATAAGCATATAACAAAAGCTGTAGTAAAATTTTTCATATCCACTTTTTTAAGTAGTTAATTATTATAAACGCCATTTTCGTTTAACCGGCCTGAGAATTACAGTTGCGTCAGGGAGTCAGATTAAACTCATCAAAAAAGACATGACTCAGAAGCTGCCCCACATTGGAATTACCATCGAGTGCGAATAACGGCAGTCCTATATAAAACAGTTTCTTGCTGTTATCAATAAACCCGATCCTCTTGAAATCCTTTATCCTGGTAGTCTCTGATTCGTACAAGGGTTGAGTGGTGCTGCCTTCAGAGTATACGCTGTGCGGATTGGTAATAGTTGCAGTACTTTTGAGCTCAGGATATCCGCCGCTGACTGATCTGATTACCGTGTTTACGTATATCTTGTCTGAGTAGTTTATTCCTTTGGTTGTTCCGAGTGAGTCCACCGGAAGAAATGATCTTACGGCATCCATATCGACAGTCGATCCGAACTGCATTGAAAAAGCAATCTTGCCGCCCAGGTTCAAAAATTTTCTCACTGAAGTTGAAGCAAGTTCAAGACTGGGAGAGCCGTCAGAGTACCAGAAAATATACTTGAACAGCTTTATTGTTTCCAGGAATGTACTGGATTCATAAGGAACGGCATTCTGCTTAAGATCCCATACATCGTATTTACCAGCAATTGCACCACCGTTCATCTCGTTAAAGACTTTTGCATAAAAAGCAGCGGAATTGTCCGAAAGCTTATTGTCATCGATGATTAATACTTTGCCGGCAGGTTTTTTGACCAGCCATTTCCCGTTGGTTTTCTTCAGTGCTACAAAACTGCTTTTTGCACCGGAAATGTCCTCTGCCTGAACATAAAGTGTATTGTCATCGTTGAGCTTCAGGCCCTGTAGCTTTTCATTGTATACAGAATTTTCGGAGGCATTGAGCAGAACTTCCATGGATGAGGATGATTCAAAATCTCTCAGTCTGATCATTACCTTGCGCAGATTACCAGGGAGTGTAAGCGGCTTGGTAGTATCGTTCAGAGCAAGTCTGATATACTGAACAGTTTCATCGCCATCAACATCCGTCACATCAAAACCTAATGTCATCACCGGGAAAGAAATCTCCGGCAGCACTGTCAGTGCATTCCACTGAATGACAGGAGCAGAGTTCTTGATTGGAAACTTCAATACTGCTGGTGTTGGATCAATAGCGCCGATATCAAAAAACGTTTCACCGCTGTTGTATACCTTGTCGTTGTTAGCATCGAGAAATGGTTCAGCACCGAGAGACAGACCATTACGCTCAACAGAATTATCGTATACACCATTCCCGGAATTATCAACTGCAGCAACGCGGAAATTATACAAGGTATCTGAAGCGCCGATCATAAGGGCAAAGGTACTGTCATTACCGGGACAAAAAGACCAGTGCTGGTTATCCCAGGTAAAATAAAAACCGGTTACAAGACCATCCGGATCGTCACCCCACCAGTGTACTTTCAGCTTGCTCTGCTGCTGTGATATTTCACTTTCAGGCAGAAGAAATAAGTGAGTGTCCGGAGGCTGATTTTCCATCAGGCTGTCTGTCACTCCTTCATTGCATCCGAACCAGAACAATGAAATTACAAATAGCAGTGAGTACTTTAGAATATTTGACATAAATATATTATTTAAAATTATGAATTCTTAGTTGCATATTATGAATTCTGAATGCCGTGGCATTCAGAATTCATAATTCAACATTTATTTAACGAGCATCATCTTTTTAACTGAGGAATATGATCCGCTGTTCAGCTGATATAGATAAATACCTGTTGGCAGCTGACTGGCATCGAAGCGTATGTTATAAGATCCTGCTTCCTGGAATCCTCTGAAGAGCGTTTTAACTTCTTGTCCGAGTATGTTAAATACCTTCAGTGAAACTAATCCGCTTTTTCCTATCGAATAAGAAATAGTAGTGGATGGATTGAAGGGATTCGGGTAATTCTGCGACAATGCATATTCAGAAACTGTCATTACCGGTTTCTCACTTACACCGACAGAATAACCTGTAAAATCAGCATTTGTCTGGGGTACTATTTTATAGTTGCTGAATGACTGCCAGAGTATTCCTGTCATGCTCTTGAATATATCACCTTCGTGGAGTTCTACATTTCCGGGGATATCTTTCTGAGCTTCGTTCCAGAGATTATGATATGAATGGACACCTTCCTGAAGTTCAACTCTTGTAGCAATATCAGAGGTATCCGCGACTGTAATTTCGCCATAATTTCTGCTGCCGCCCGAAACGTCAGGACCGGCATCACCATCTGCATTAACATCCTTGACAACTATATTAGTGTATTTAACGAGAACACCTTCCCACTTCTCTGCACTGAGTACGCCGTTGGAAAGACCGTCTATTTCTTTCGTGGAAATTTCAACAGCCTCTGGAAGAGCATTACCTGAAGAATTTACAGTATATGATTTTATACTGTCGATCCTCGTATTGTTATTGCTCTCGAGCACCACGCCTTCAACTGTGACGTTATCTCCCCTTTTGACTTTGATAATATCAGTACCATACAACCAGATACCGCTCCAGGGACCTTTGCCGTTCTGCATATATACGCGGGCTCCGACAGAACCTCCGTCACCCTGAATTGTGCTGGTATCTGCTGTCACTACTCCGGAGATGCTTATGTGGTAATTATTGTATGCGCTGTAACCGCTTCCGAACGGACTGTACTGAACATCCTGTACTGTAAGCGGACGGTTGACTACCAGATAAAAATAATTTCCTTTTACTGTATCACGGGGATTGACAGAGGTGATGCTGCTGTTATCAGTAGCACGGATATAGTAATCAACCAGCGATGAATCAGTCAATCCTTCTATAGTGGCTGTGAAGATGGAATCAGTAGCTGAGTTCTTCGTCATGACTGCAGATTTGGAAGCTCCGCCATTGACATGATAGAAAACTTTTGCTTCAGAAATTGTTCCGTCTATATCCTTTATTTTAGCAGAGATCTTGACCGGCTGATTGTAGCCTACCGTGACCAGATCACGTCTGATATTTGAGATCTCAGGAGCGTAGGATGCTGAAGCACCAATCTTAACATCTTCAGGATAAACAGGTACTATTTCATATACATTATTGTACTGGAATACCAGTCCTTTGATGTACTCAATGGTCGAACCGTCTGCAGGCGGTACATAATTATTCAGCGATTTCTGGAAATATCTTGAACGGCTGAATATCTGAATCTTATTTCCCTTGTTATCATTGATATAGAACACTGCACCGGCTGCCGAAACAGTAGAGTTTCTGTCTGAAGAGGACACATTTTTAATAACTACGTACATGTCCTCATACTTTTCTCCTGTAAGCGGTGCTGCAACTGCTCCTGCCTGCAGGTCGGCAATGGTAACTTCAACTGGTTCAGGACGTGTGGAAGGACCCTCTGCTATTTGCATTTCTGCATTGGGCAGCAGGTTAAGCTGTGTCTGTCCGCTATATTCGTCTATGACGCCGCTGACCGTGATGACTTCAGTGGTATCTACAACCCTGAAAGTAGCAGCGACAGGTGAATTAGCATCAGCCAGCATGACATTCAGACCTGCCCATTCTCCTCTTGCGGCAGCTGCTGTATCCACTATGTATGCCTGAAGGCGCGAGCCGGCAACGAGAACCAGTTCACCCTTGGAATTTACCGGCGGAACGACTACTATACCGGTAACTGTAACCGTATCACCTTTAAAGAATGATGATTTATCGTCGCCTGCCTGGAGTCTTTCATCGGGGACGTACTGCAGGTCCTTTATACTCACATGCTTGTACTGTGCAAAGCCATTGACGCCAAGCACCAGAAAAAGGAACAGTAAAGAAATCTTTTTCATATTCTTCCTCTCTATATTTATATAATTATTTATCTTCTCATCAGTACAGTCAACACAACACTGCTAAAGCTATTTTACTACAAGAAACTTTCCTGTTTTTATGTGACCTGTAGCCGCATCTTTTACAGAAAAAAGATAAAGCCCGGTGGCAATTGCCTGATCGTGATCACTTATTAAATCCCAGGCATGTTCGCCGCCTGTAACAATCTGGGCTCCGTCCTTGGCATAGGTTTCAAACCAGCGGATATCGCTGCCATTACTCTGAGAGTTGTGCTGAATTTTTTTTACAATGTCACCTGCCAGAGTATAAATAGTAATTTCACATTCCTTCGGGAGATTGAAGAAGTATATTTTCCTCAACCGTTCGCTATCGCCATCCCAGTATGCATTCCCATAATACGGATTCGGGTAAACTCCGACCTGTACACTTTCCTCACTGGTAGGAAGGCTGCCCGGCAGAGCGCGTTTTGCACTACCCAGCACGCTGGATTCAAGACTTTCAAGACTGTTTTGCGGATCACCTTTGTCAAATGCGGTAACAGAATACGTATACTGCCAGCCGTTCAGAAGATTGTTTATTTCATACCTGTAGTAGTACTGGGTAGTATCATTTTCAAAAGTAGCGGGCTGCGGGAGTCTGACTGCACCAAATCCGGTGTTGAATCCAATTGAATTATTGAGACTGTCAAACTCAGCCATCTTAACCAGAGAGGCCTGCAGATTCTGGGCAGTTGTAAGGTCATAGGCGGCATTTGTTCTGTATAATCTGTATCCCTCAAAATCCTTCTTCGATGATATTGGATCGATAGAAGTCTCTGCACGTCTGTCCCAGTAAATTGCGATTTTCTGGTCGCCAGGTACTATCTTTACTCGCGGTGACTGCGGGGGTGACGGAAGAATGTAGCGGGTGATCTTTCCGTCCTGGTCCAGATCTTCTGATGGATCGAGTACGCCGTTTCCGTTTTTGTCTTCGCCGTTATATGCTCTTAGAGCCCAGCCGGCATTATTGTAGAGATTGGTTCTCTGAATTTTCGTGTCGTTGGCAGGATTGTCATTGCCGTAGGTTTTGGCACACACTATTGAAAAAACCACATTTATTGAGTCACCTGGAGCAATCGATCTGTAAGGGCCGGAGGAAATAAGCAGTGAGCGGTTGGATTTTGTCTTTAGCGCGGCGCCATTAAATCCGGCTCCAAGCCGGTTATTGCCGCCAAAATATCCAAGGAGCTTGCGGTATCTGTCATAATCATTCTGCGGGGCAAAGAGATTCGGATCAGACGTATTTCTGAACTGCCAGCTTACAAAATTTACACTGTCATACTTTGCATTGGACCCGAGGAATTGAATACCAACGTAGGAGTCTGAAAATCCTATATCACCACCGGCATCAAACTCGTATGCAATATTGAGTGAATCATCAAAACCGTCACCGCCTTTATCAAAGAATGTAGAACCTGAGCGTGGACTTGTCACGTTTGTATTTCTCACTACGGCATCTGTCCATAAACCAACGCAGGCGCTGTCAATGTATTTACCGGATACGTTTTTGATCCAGTAGTTCATAATAACAAAAAAATCGGCAAACGAATAGTTCCAGGTATAGGAAGTAAGATGAACAGTAACGCCAAGCGGAGAGTGGTCGGAAATTACCTCGCCGTTGGAAAGCGTGGTATTGGTATCAGTAAAATCCATCACAAAATCCTGATGGCTTACAGCAAGAGGACTGTAGTACCGAGAATCCAGCAGAGATGAACGTTCCGTAATACCGCTGCCCTTGCCATTAGTAAATTCAAAACCTCCGCCGCGGGAAGACACAGACGAGGCATCGACGGCACCGGTAGTTACAAAGGGTCCGGTTTTCCCAGAACCGGCGGCACTGTTACTTATAAAACCGCCAATCCACAGTCCGCCGTCAAATATGTGCTCGATACCGCTGCCGATAGGATATTCACACGAGGGCTGCTGGGGCCATAATGAAAATCCGTGCCCGTAGGTACCGAAATTCGTGATGGTCAGACCGATATTGCCGATATTTGTATACTTTGTATTATCGTCATCGGTAGTCTTTTTTATTCCTTTATCCTCTTCCGGTTTTGCAGATGTAACCTGAGTCAGGGACAAAATGAATAAAAAGAACAGATAAAATGCTGAACGTAGTGTTTTTAACATTCTGGTTTTTAACTAATTTATAAAATTGAAACCAAAATTTAAGGATAAGCCGTTATTATAGCAATAAGAAAGTCATTAAGAGAATATTAAATTTTCAGTTCAGCTTTTAGGGGTTTCAGCTGCATATGGGGTTCGTATGGTCTTTATATGGCAAGGGATCTCATATGAGAGATCCCTTGAAAGAAAAGCCGAATGCTGTAAAATGAAGTAATTCTTTACGCAATAAATCTGCCCCGTTTTGTATAATGAGTATGGAGCAGTTTGTGAGACAGGTGTCCGCATGGTCCGTCAGTCAGGAATTTGTTGTACAGCATCTGAACGTTCGGATTCTGGTGTGATTTTCTGAGCTTGAGCGACTCGTCCTCTGCATATATTGCCTGAGCCCGTTTTGCCCGTATCTCAGCAGATGTGGGTATCGGCTGTCCGCCGCCGCCTATACAGCCCCCGGGACACGCCATGATCTCGACAAAGTGAACATCATCGAGTTCGCCGGCTCTCAGCATTTCCATTACTGTTTTTGCGTTGGCAGTGCCATGGGCAACTATAAATTTCAGACTTACACCTTCGAGGAAGCTGTACTGCTCTGTGCAGTTTTCAAGCTTTATTGTGGCTTGTTTGACTGATTCGAAGCCGCGGCACGGCATGATGTTAAGATTGTCAAATGGGACTTCCCTGCCAGTCACCAGCTCGTAGACTGTTCTGAGTGCGGCTTCCATTACACCGCCGGTCGCACCGAAAATCAGTCCCGCACCTGAAGCATCTCCGAACGGATCGTCAAAAGAGGAACTCTCTATTTCCGGCAGGTATATTCCGGCCTCCCTGATCATCTGTGCAAGTTCCCTCGTAGTAAGTCCATAATCGACATCCCTGAAACCCGAAGCGTTCATCTCCGGCCGGTTGCATTCAAATTTTTTGGCTGAACAAGGCATCAGTGCTACCGAAACAATATCCGCCGGGTCAATGCCTGCATTCCTGGCATAGAAGGTTTTCATTAGGGCTCCGAACATCTGCTGCGGACTCTTGGCGGTTGACAGATAGTCCAGATATTCAGGGTAAAAATGTTCTATGAATTTTATCCATCCGGGCGAGCAGCTGGTAAACTGGGGCAGTCTTACCGATTCGTCTTTATCAATCAGCTTTTTCTTCAGACGGTTCAGCAATTCTGTACCCTCTTCCATGATAGTCAGGTCCGCGGTGAAGTTCGTATCAAATACACGGTCAAAGCCAATTCGTCTGAGTGCTGTATTGAGTTGTCCTGTAAGCGAAATTCCGGGCACCAGTCCGAATTCCTCTCCTATTCCCGCCCTGGGAGAAGGAGCGGTCTGTATGATTACATGCTTTTTCGGATCGTCAATAGCCGCCCATATCTCATCTGACGGATCATTTGCACGCAGTGCTGCTGTCGGACAGCGGTTTATACATTGTCCGCAGTTAATGCAGATTACGTCAGCCAGCGGTTTGTCAAAGAATGTACCTATATGGGTTTCATGTCCTCTGTTGATAGCTTCAAGTACTCCAACTTCCTGCAGGTCGATGCATGTACGGACACATCGTTTGCATAGTATACATTTATTCATATCTCTTATTACAGCTGCACTGGAACGGTCAACTTCATACCGCTCTTCTGATATATGTCCGAACGGATAGGAATCAACACCATATTCCTTTGCAAGAGACTGGAGTTCGCAGTTCTGGTTGCGGAAGCAGCTGTAGCATTCACCGTAGTGTTCACTTAGAAGGAGGTCAATAATGTGTCTTCTGGCTTTTCTTACAGAAGGAGTGGATGTATGAATCTTTATAGGAGAAGTAACCGGATATGTGCATGCTGCCTGCAAAGTCCTCTGCCCCTCTACCTCAACGAGGCACATTCTGCATACGCCGGCCACGCAGAGATCCGGATGATGACACAGAGTTGGTATGCTTATCTGGTTATTTTTGCATGCTTCAAGTATAGTAGTTCCAAAACCCACTCTGACCGGTCTGCCGTTGATCTCAATACTGACAGTTCCGCCTATAGTATCCTGATTCTGTGGTATCGGTACAGTGAATGGCTGCTGACTTACCGGTGCTCTCAATGCTTCTTTAGTGTCCATAGTTCCCTCCGGTGTCGTTATTGTTAAATATTTCATGTCTGAAATTTTCGATAATCGAGAGGAAAGCATTAGGAGATGATTGGCCAAGGCCGCACTTTGAAGCTATCTGCATGGTTTTCCCGAGTTCTCTGATTCTTTGTATTTCAGAAAATGTATATTTCTTTTCCCTGATTTTCCTGACCATTTCTAGCAGTTTTGTGTTGCCTACTCTGCATGGTGTACACTGTCCGCAGGATTCCTCGTTGAAGAATTCCATGAAATTTTCCAGCACATTCAGCATATTCCGTGATTCATTGAATATTATGACAGAACCGCCGGTTGCAGCATCCTCGTATGCAAGTGTTCTGCTGAACTGGTCTTTGGGCAGGCATATTCCGGAGGCTCCGCCGATTTGTACTGCTTTGGTGTTGCGAGCGCCGGCAAGTTCCAGCAGATCGGAAATTTTCGTACCCCATGGCAGTTCATATACGCCGGGATGTTCGCAGTCGCCCGATACTGAAAACAGCTTAGAACCCGATGATTTGTCGGTACCGTGCTGTCTGAACCACAGCCCTCCCTTTACTATAATATGCGGTATGCTGGCGAGTGTTTCGACGTTATTTACTACAGTAGGTTTCCCGAAGTAACCGGTATTGACCGGGTATGGCGGCCGGTTTCTGGCTTCACCCCGGTGTCCTTCAAGCGATTCGATCAGGGCTGTCTCTTCACCGCATACGTATGCGCCCGAGCCCAGGCGAATTTCAATATCAAAACTGTATTCATAGCCGAGTATATTCTGGCCCAGCAGATTGTCGCTGCGCATTGTGTTCAGATAATCCTCCAGTTGCGGCAGCATATATTCATATTCACCGCGCAGATAAAGGAAACCTTTCTTAGCACCGAGCGTATATCCGCCTATCACCATTCCGTCGAATACGAGCTGTGGATATTCCATCAGCAGAACCCTGTCCTTGAACGTGCCTGGTTCTCCCTCGTCGGCATTGCAGACGATGAATTTCTCGTCAGATACGGCAGCAGCGGTGAGCAGCCATTTTGTAGATGTCGGGAATC
Source organism: Bacteroidota bacterium (assembly GCA_050258935.1). Classification (GTDB taxonomy): domain Bacteria; phylum Bacteroidota; class Ignavibacteria; order Ignavibacteriales; family SURF-24; genus JBLMZS01. The sequence continues at coordinate 169,926 of JBLMZS010000059.1, read as the reverse complement.
CTGCGCCGCCTCTTCCTTTAAGCTTTGATTCCCTGATTTCCGTCAGAATATTTTCTCTCCCGGTTTCAAGAGCTTTTTTTACTGCCTCACCCCTGGAATATTTTGAGAACAGCACAGCTCCCCGGCGAGTGAGTGTATTTTCACTGGTTAGCATAAGACTGCTCCTATTTAATTGAGTTAATTATGTTTACTGCTTTTTCCGGTGTCAGATGAGTATATACACGGTCGTTCACTATCATTGCGGGTCCCTGATCACACATACCGAGGCAATTCACGAACTCGAGCGTTATTCTTTTATCCTTTGTGGTTTCTCCGAACTTTATATCCAGTTCCCTTTCGACAGCCTGAGCGATCTCATTTTTGCCGGCCATTTCACAGCTGATAGTCTTGCACAGCCTTACAATATTGCGGCCTTCGGGCTGCGAACGCAGAAATGAATAGAAAGAGATGACGCTGTAAACCTCGACCGGATGTATATCCAGAAGTCGCGCAACTTCCTGTTGGGCAAAGTCGGAAATGAATTTGTGGTTTCTCTGAAGAGACTGAAGTATAGGCAGCAGGCTTGAACGAGAATGCCCGAATGTTTCCGCAAGAACTTCAATTTCTTCGGTCAGAGCATTTTTCTCCAAGACTAGCATATTCTACTCCTTTTCCTGGTGTAACAATAGTTTTTCGACTTTTCTGATCAGTTCATCGGGTGTGATCGGCTTTTCGACAAAGTCATCTACCGGTACCAGGTCGCCCGATGAGAAATCCATACCTATTGCCTTTGATACAGAAGTATACATCAGTATGGGTATGTGAATACCCTCGCGCCTGAGCCTTTGAGCCAGCACAAAACCGTCGTCGGGTTCGTTCATCATTACATCGAGAATGATCAGATCGGGGTGGTTTATACTGATAACCGAGTACCCCTCGTCCGGATCGGCGGCAGTTACAACAGAATGACCGCGGGACTGGAGCACGAGACTGCTGGCATCAAGTATATCGGGATCGTCATCGATAATAGCTATAAGTGCCATTTGTTTTCTCCGTTAATTTGTGAAAAGAAACTGCAGTTAGTAATTATGAATTATGAATTTAGAATTCTGAATTCTGGATTAAATCAAAAATCATGTCTATTGCAAAACCTGATTCTTGACTTTGAATTATGATTTCATCTCACTAAAAATCCATTTCCGCATACCAGACATATATTTGCACCTTCATGGCAAAGCTGCTATATAGAATAGGTCAGTTTATATAGAGCGTAAAAAATACACTGTGCCTTAATGCCTTTAATAGCGTAAAGTGAATCTGTAATTTGCCAAATTCGGACACCCCGCCACACAGGCGGCGGCAGAATTATTTAACCGGGAGATAGATTACAAAGGTGGTACCGGTATTGAACTCACTTTCGACTTCAATTTTTCCGGAATATGATTCGACGATCCGTTTTACAATAGCAAGTCCAAGACCGGTACCGCTGATACCCCGAGTTTTTTCATTCTTCACTCTGTAAAAATCCTGGAACAGCTTTTTCTTTTCTTCCGGGCGCATGCCTATGCCTGTATCCCGGACTCTGGCAATCATATAGTTGCCGGAATAAGTGACCTGTATATCGATTGAGCCGTTTTCTCTGTTGTATTTTATGGCATTGCTGATCAGGTTGGTGAACAGACGAATAATCTCGTTCTGATCGGCAATAAGACGGAGATTGGAGGGGTGGACCGAAATGTGCAGAGTGAGTTTTCGTTTTTGTATCTCCATTTCCAGAAGTTCGGATATGGAATGCAGTATCTGTTCGATATCAAGTTCCTTCAGTTCACGTTCGGTTTTTTTCAGTTCCATGCGGGAAATATCCAGCAGATCGTTTACCATGGTGACCAGCTGCTGAAGGCGCTTATATGAACGGTCAAGAAAATCTTTCTGCTGATCAGGAGAAATGCTGATTTCTTCGTCCAGAATTATCTTGATGAAACCCAATACCGCCGCGACCGGAGTTTTCAGTTCATGAGCGACCATTGAGACAAATTGTGATTTAAGGGCCTCAATTTTTTTAGTTTCGGTTATATTTCTGATTACAGTGACAATTCCGGCAAGTGTGCCGTCGCTGTGTGGAACCGGTGAGCATGTGGCCTCGAGAATTACCAGTTTATCGGGATCCTTTTTCAGTTCGATCTGAGTGGAATAAGAGACCGGAATATATTCTCTGGAATCGATAAATCGTTTTATTAGCTGTGTGATTTCCTGCGGCAGAATATCAAGTATCACATCCCCGATAAATAGTTCATTCAATTCCAGATAACGAAGTGCTTCTGAATTGAACAGCACCAGCTCTCCGGTCCTGTTGACAACCAGAACACCATCGGTGATTGAGTTCAGTATGGTTTTCAGACGGCTTTTTTCTGAGGCAATTTCCAGGAGCCGTTCTTCGCGTTCCTGTTTGAGTTTTTCGGCTTCCAGAATGAGCAGACGTGTTTCATAGCCGCGCCTGATCTGCTGAAGAAGCTCTTCAGGAGTAAATGGTTTTGGTATATAGCTGTACGCTCCAAGCTTAGTTGCCTCAATTGCAGTCTCATAGCTGGCGTAAGCAGTTGCAATAAAACAGATAGTGTTGGGACAGGTTTTTCTGATTTCCTTCAGAACTTCTATTCCGTCCATATCGGGCATTTTCAGGTCAATGATCACAATGTCGAATTCCAGCCGTTTAGCTGCAAGTATTCCCTGTGTACCGTTTTCTGCAGTTTCGGCAAAATATCCCTCTGCTTCGAGAAGGCGCTTTGCACCCACACGAAGTCCTTTTTCGTCATCAATGATCAGTACTTTGGGTCCGCATTCGGGCTGATCAAAGCTTTCAGTCTGATTCTCCGGAATATTTTCTTCCCGGGAAATTTCGCTGGTCATTAGCCCCTCTGATATTTACCAGTCACACCGGCTTAAGCAGCCGGATAGCTTCATATAATAATCTAATGCTTTATTTAATACAAACAAGTATTATTTAAACTATTTAACGGCAGATTCAAAAAAATTGTCCACCTTCTGCAGCAGCTCTTCGATCACAATCGGTTTGTTCAGTATGCCGTCACACTTTATCCACTCTTTTTCTTCCTGTGTGGAAGCATCAAACTTGAATCCGGTGATGTATGTAGCAGAGGTCAGTATAAACACCGGAATGGTTTTCCCATAAGGATCTGTCTTGATTTTATGGCACAGAATAAATCCGGAGTCATGTTCTTCCATAATAAGGTCAATAATGGCGGCATCAGGTTTTTCTGATGTAAACAATTCCCAGGCCCCGTCAACGTTTTCGGCAGTAATAACAGTAAGTCCCTTGGCTTCCAGAAGCAGCTTGTGCTGTTCGAGCAGATCAATATCGTCATCCACTAACAGTATTTTTTTTACTTTTTCGGAAATAGACATATAAAACTCCCGTTATTGATTGGTGGTATATATATAGAAGTTGTTTCATATATTATAAAGAACCTGCCTGCAAAGTACTGGTTTCTTCACGGCTGAACTGCTGCAGAGAATGCGGCAGCCTGATCAGGAAAGTGGTTCCTGACTGCAATGTACTCTGCACACTGATATCTCCGCGGTGCATCTTTACAATGCCATAGGTTATTGCCAGACCAAGTCCTGTTCCTTTGCCCATAATTTTCGTAGTGAAAAACGGAGTGAACAGTTTTCCGAGATTCTCTTCGGGTATGCCGCATCCGTTATCTTTTATGGAAATCACCGAAAAATCATTCTCATTATACAAAGAAATTTCTATTTTTTTTACATTTTTTTCTTCCACCGCTTCGCAGGCGTTGTTTAGTACATTGAGCAGCACCTGGCGTATCTGGTCTTCATCGGCTTGTATAATGTATTCGGAATTATCCTCACAGCTGAATATAATGGATATATCCTGATAGTCCGGATTGATCATAATTGTTTTAATGATTCTGTTTATCAGATCAGTCAGATTTGTTTCGCATAGTTTGAGTTTACCCTGTCTGGCAAAATTAAGCAGATTCGTCACGATATTTTTACATCTGTTTGTTTCATCGATAATCAGATTCAGATCATCTATCTTTTCGGTACTGTCCTGGCTTTTAACAGACTGGTTCCTTAACATCGAAGCATAGAGCAGAATCGTACCGAGCGGATTGTTAATTTCATGTGCGACACCGGCCGCAAGCTGACCTATAGATGCAAGTTTTTCTGCAGACTGCAGTTGTGCCTGTGTAGATTTCAGTTCGTCATAAGCGCTTTCGAGTTTTTCTATCATATACGGCAGGCACATTTCTTCTTCTGCCAGACCCTTTGCTATTGCAACAGCATATTCCCTGCAGTTAGGATATCCGCAGGCAGTACAGTTCAGTTCATCCTGGGGTGAGAGTTTGTTGCTGCGCGACAGTATCTCTCTTATTCTTTCTTCCGAAGGTTCCGGGCGGCGCTGGGTTTTATTCGAAAAATTTCTTCTGAAAGAAATATTCCTGCTGTTATAAATATTGCTCTTCCATATCTGCCTGTCGACCAGGTGTATTTTTTCTTCGATATATCGAATAACCTTCTCGCGTTTCGAATAGTAGTTAAGATTGCTGTCAATTGCCGGCCCGCTTATGCAGCCTTCGCAGAAAAGTATGTCTACAATACGGGCGTTAATATTGTTTTCGGTCAGTTCGTTAATTATCTCTACTACCTTGTCCTTGCCTTCTACCACTATTATTTTTTTTTCCAGTATATCACTGGATATACCGGCGGTTTTAAGCAAACCCCCTGCCAGAGGAAATGATTTCCCGGTAAGAGAATGAGGCGGATCAAAGTCGCAGTCTTCCAGACTGTCCATGTTTATTTTTTTGCTGGAAAATATACTCTTCAGTTCGGTGAAAGTTATTACAGCATCTATTGCATTTTCCACCTCGGCATCCAGGTATTCACTTTTTTTGGCTACACAGGGCCCGATAAATACGACTTTAATATTATCTCCGAAATTGGATTTGAGATATCTGCCCATCGCAACCATAGGCGACACTATTTTAGCCAGCCTGCCTACCAGTTCAGGAAAATACTTTTCTATATAATTATTTACCGCCGGACATGATGAACTAATGATTGTTGCAGCAGAAGGTTTCTCAATTTCTTCAAGATAAAGAGGACTGATCAGATCGGCACCGAATGAAGTTTCACAGACAGAACTGAATCCCAGTTTTTTGAGCGCAGATGTCAGTTTTTTGTAGTTATCCGGGAATGATGCTGCAAATGATGGCGCTATTATGGCGTATGCGCTGCCGGTAGTTAAAATGTCATCGAGAATTATCTCAACATCGCTGTGTATAAGTTTTGCATTCTGGGAGCACACTTTAATGCAGTGACCGCAGCTGATACATCTGTCGGTCAGAACCACAGCCTGGCCGTTCAGCACCCTTATTGCCCTTGCGGGGCATTCGCGTATGCAGCTGTAACATCTCTTGCACTTCTGGCTAATCGTACTTACTATGCTTAAGCTCATTTTATACCTGTACGGACTAAAAGGCCTGAACAAAAATACTACTGCCGAACCGGAATTAAGAAAAAGACGGTCAGGAACAATCACGATATGTGCTGAAATAAAATACAATGAAATAAAACAATCGGCAAGCTAATTCTGACAGTATGGTAACTTTATACTCTCCTTGAAAGTATATAAATTAAATTTTAGCAGTAATACTTTTATTAAAAACCAATTGTGTGAACCCTATGGTTGCTTTAAATTCAGAATTAAAAATTCAGAATAAAAAATTCGGAATTAGCATGGTCGATTTGCAATTACGGAAGTTATGAACAATAATCCGCTGCATGTTAGCAATTGCTTTTGGGACTTAATGAAGTTATTTATATTTTTACACCTGTTTATATTTCAATACTTGTAAAACACAGGAAAATGGATGCTGTTCGACGAAAAAATATATAAATACATGTATGCTGCACTTGCAGAAGCAGAGAAAGCACTGGAGTCCGGAGAGGTGCCCGTCGGGGCTGTGGTGGTTAAGGACAATCAGATAATTGGGAAAGGATACAACCAGACAGAGACGCTGCGCGATCCGACGGCACATGCCGAGATGATTGCAATTACTGCCGCCTCTTCACATCTGAATGACTGGCGTCTAAGCGGTTGCGACCTCTATGTTACACTCGAGCCGTGCGTAATGTGTGCCGGAGCTATTGTGGCCGCGAGGATCAGCAGTCTGTATTTCTCAATGTTCGAACCAAAATACGGCGCCTGCGGCTCGGTTTATAATATACCAGAGCAGGGCAAACTAAATCATACTGTAAAGGTATATTCAGGAATATTTACCGATAAGTCAGAACGACTGATGAAGGAATTTTTCGGACTCAAAAGAAACCGGAACTGATACTAAACCGGAACTGAAGACAGGTTGCATCGGTAAATAATAATTTTTATATTGAAGAAAAAACAGGAATAAATCTGATGAGAGTAATTCTCTTTGGCGGTCCCGGGGCCGGTAAAGGAACCCAGGCCAAAATACTATCGAATAAACTTGAACTGCCTCATATTTCCACGGGCGATATACTCCGCGATGCGGTAAAAAACGGTACTAAACTGGGATTGGAAGCAAAAAAACTTATTGAAGCCGGAAACCTTGTTCCCGATGAAATAATGGCCGGCATAGTAGGCGATGTGCTTTCATCTTATGAATGCCGTAACGGATTCATACTTGACGGTTACCCCAGAACACTTGACCAGGCTAAAATATTGGATGGAATATTGTCTGAACTGAAAGCTGATGAGGAGTATTATATAGCAATTACTCTGTCGGATGAAATAATCATCAACCGGCTCTCTAACCGGCTTGCCTGCAAGGTATGCAGTAATATATTTTCCCTGAACGATATACCAGATATTACTATCTGTCCGGTCTGCCATACCACCGACAGTCTTTATAAACGCAAAGATGATAATGAGGATGTGATAAAGAACCGACTGCATGTTTTTCACGATACGACACAACCGGTTTTTGACTACTATGAAAAACAAGGGAAACTGAAATTTGTTGATGGCAGTGTTGCAGTCGAAGAAGTAAGTGAAAAGATAATCACCATACTGAACAGATAAAACTATTGACCCGTACACTGTTGTGCGGGTCTCTGATATTTCCTGCCTTATGACTGTCTGTTTTTCAATACCACTTTCACGGCTTTCCCTCCGTCAAGTTTTAATATTTTTGCATCCATTCGCTTGACAAGGTCATAGTTATGCGTGGCAAAAATAACAGAGGTACCCGATTCATTTATCTTCCTGAATATCTCCAGTATTTCCTTGGAAATTTCGGGATCCAGATTCCCGGTTGGTTCATCTGCCAGTATAAGCATCGGGTTGTTTATAATAGCCCTTGCTATTGCTACTCGCTGCTGTTCACCGCCCGACAGCTGTGATGGCATTGCGGTACTCTTGTGTGTAAGTCCTACGAGTGCAAGCGAATCATATACCCGTTTTTTAATTTCCTTCCTAGGTATACGGGTTACTTCCAGAACAAATGCCAGATTGTCAAATATATTCCTGTCGGTCAACAGCCTGAAGTCCTGAAACACCACACCCAGTTTTCTCCTTAGAAACGGAATGTCCTTAGGCTGAATATTAAGCGAGTTATAATCCCCGACTTTCACATAACCAGAGTGAGGCATCAGATTCATATATATCAGCTGCAGGAAAGTGCTCTTGCCTGTACCGCTTTTCCCGATCAGGAAAGTAAAGTCACCTTTGTCCAGGTGAAAGTTCAGTTCATTGAAAACCGACTGATTTTTGTAGTGAAAAGCCACATTGTGGAAACTTAACATATTAACTATCTGCCTTTTGTAGCTATAAACTGAATTCTCTCGGAGTCCGGATGTGCATCGTCGAATGTGAATGCATCAAAACAATATTTTATATTGAATCCGGTATCAGAAAGAAGCCGAAAAAATGTTTCAAATGGATATATTTTCTGTTTGTGGATCTCATAAGCTTCGCTGCCGTCGGGATATGTCAGATGAAATCCGTTAATATGAAGCTTTGTATCTTTTTCATATCTGCTGGTCTGACTGTAAACTATGCCTTCGTATTTGCCTTTTCTGTTCAGATGTCTGTCATTTCTGATGCTGTTCAGCTCAAGACTTACGTCAAAAGAAAACAAACCATCCGGTGCAATAACAGAATGGATCTGTCTGAATGCGGCAGTTATGTCATCTTCAGAAACAAGGTAGTTAAGACTGTCAAAAGCGGATATAATATAATCAAACTCCTGCTTAAAGGGAAGATGTTTCATATTGCAGCAGACTTTAGGCAGCAGATAATCTGCAGAATGTTTCAGCATATCGGCTGAAAGGTCTGAAGCAGTAAAATCCGGGTATTCTTTTTTCAGATAAGCAGCCATATTGCCCATCCCGGAGGCAAGTTCAAGTATTTTGTATCTGCCGCCCCTGTTCCGTGGCAGATATTTGCGTCCGATCTGTATATAGTAATCTGCCCAGTCTTCATAATCGATGTAACGCATCAGGTGGGCATATATATCGGCAATGCTGCTGTATGGTTTACTGAAATCCTGTTTCATGATAATTCTATATTGTTTCCAGACTCCGGTTTGAGCGTATCCGGACTGCATATTCGAAAGCAGAGATCATGCTGGATTCATCAGCGCAGTAAGATGCAGCGATATCGAAGGCAGTTCCGTGATCCGGAGATGTCCTGATTATCGGCAATCCGGCCGTATAGTTTACTCCCCTGCCCTGGTCCAGCATTTTAAACGGGATGAGTATCTGATCGTGATACGCCCCAATAGTAATATCGAATTGTCTGAATAGACCGCGCGCAAAGAACGCGTCTGCCGGAAACGGGCCTTCAATAATGCCTCCGGTATCGGTCATTAACATATCACTTTTGAATGACTGAAGCGAGCGCGTAATAGTTTTTTCCTCAGTACCGATGGCTCCGTTTTCTCCTGCATGAGGGTTAAGGCCGAGTACGGCTATTCTGGGTATTTTTACAAGCAGGTCGGATCTGAGAGTCCTCAATGCAGTTTTCAGAGTGCGTAAAACACGTTCCTCCGTAATCAGTGACGGCACCTTCAAAATGGGTTCGTGTATCGTCATCAGTGTGCAGTTAAAATCGTGCGATAAAAATACCATCAGGTAGTCTTCTGTCTTTGTCCAGTCCGCCAGCATTTCCGTATGGCCGGGATATGCAATACCTGCAAGAGCCAGTGCATACTTTGAAATAGGAGCTGTGACCATTATGCCGTTGTGTCCGGATGAAATGAATGAATATGCAGCCTGGAGTGCAGAGTAGGCAATTTTTCCAGAAAGAGCCGAAGGTGTACCCATTCCTGAAGGATATGAACTCAGATCAGCCTCCGGCATCACATCTACCACAATTACTTCACACTCAGACCGTTCAGCTGTGTCCGGGCTGTTGCTGAAACAATATCTGAATGAGGGCGGAATTATACTGCATAAATGAGAAAAGACACGGTGCGGACAAAATACAAAGTAGTGGTGTTCAGAAGTACCGGCTGCCAGTTTGTTCAGAGTTCTTATTATTATCTCCGGACCAATGCCGTTTATATCTCCGCAGGTAAATGCAATGCTGTTCATACTGAGACTGTAAATGTATAAATTAAACTGAAGCCTCCCGGGTTAAGGATCACACTAAAGTGAAGAATTTACCGGAAGGCCTGCTTAAGGATCAACTATTCATATTATTCAGGAACTCTTTATTATTTCTTGTGGCTCTGGCCTTGTCAAGAATGAATTCCATTGCTTCAATAGTATCGAAGTCGCTGAGTATCTTTCTGATGATCCATATTTTATTGAGTTCATCTTCCTTGAGCAGAAGTTCTTCTTTTCTCGTACCCGATTTATTGATATCGATAGCCGGGAATATTCTTCTATCGCTGAGTTCACGGCTGAGGACAAGTTCCATATTTCCGGTACCCTTAAACTCTTCAAAGATAACTTCATCCATCCTGCTGCCAGTTTCAATGAGCGCCGTAGCTATAATTGTAAGGCTGCCGCCGTCTTCTGTATTTCTGGCAGAACCGAAGAATCTCTTGGGTTTGTGGAGCGCATTTGCATCAACACCACCAGAAAGGATTTTGCCGCTGTGCGGTGCAACAGTATTGTGAGCTCTGGCAAGTCTTGTTATACTATCGAGAAGGATGACGACATCATTTTTAGCTTCGACCATCCTTTTGGCTTTTTCAATTACCATATTGGCTACCTGCACGTGTCTTTCTGCGGGTTCGTCAAATGTGGAACTGATGACCTCTGCCTGTACGGATCTCTGCATATCGGTAACCTCTTCGGGGCGTTCATCTATAAGGAGCATTATGAGTTTAACTTCCGGATGGTTTCTTGAGATCGAGTTTGCAAGTTTCTGAAGAAGAATAGTTTTACCGCTTTTGGGAGGCGAAACTATCAGTCCTCTCTGACCTTTACCGATTGGCGCCAGCATATCCATTATACGCATTGAGTATTCGCCGGGAGCAGATTCGAGAGTGAGTTTTTTCGTGGGATAAAGCGGAGTAAGGTTATCAAACAGTGTCCGCTCCCTGATAGTATCAGGATTCTGACCGTTAACAGCTTCAACCCTCAGCAGGGCGAAGAATCTCTCCCCTTCCTTGGGCGGTCTGACTTGTCCGCTTACATGATCGCCTGTTCTTAAACTAAATCTTTTTATCTGAGATGGTGAAACATATATATCATCGGGTGATGGGAGGTAATTATAATCCGAGGATCTGAGGAAGCCGTAACCGTCAGCTAAAACCTCCAGCACCCCTTTTGAAAATGTAAGTCCGTCTTTTGTCGTCTGAGCTTCGAGTATCTTGAAAATCAGCTCCTGTTTTCTCAGATCGCTGTAACCGGTAATGCCCAGTTCCTTTGCAATCTTATTTAGGTCTACAATTTTCTTCGACTGAAGTTCGGAAATATCCATTGGCATATTTCTAGTCCTGCTGTTACTATTGTTAAATAAATTACTTAAAATTAAAATATTGTAATTGAAATTATTGGCGCCCTACGGCAGAAATAAAAGCATCTAAAGTCAATTAAACTAACAAAGGAAAGTTTAATTCGAAAATACTGACTATTCTAGCATACTTTTTTATAACCAGATTTGTAAATCGGGGTTATTAGATCACTCTGTTTATTTGAATTTTCGAAAGGAACAAGAGGAACTAATCAAAATTAGTTCAATCTGATCTGAATGTCAAGCATTATTTTTTTCCCGTGCCGGCCAATTCTTCCTTGATTTTACCCAGTACATACATGCTTCCAAGCACCACGAGACATTCGTCTTTTTCCCTTTTTCTGAAGTCATCAATAAATGCTGCATGATCTTTGACAATTGAAATATTCATTAGTTTCAATTTTGCCGCAACTTTCATAATTTCATCAGTTTCGGCGGCTCTCTGATAATCTATAGTAGTAATATAAATATCATCAAAATTGGAAGCGATCAGTGAGAGCATTTCATCGATTTTCTTATCTTTCATAACCCCGAAAAGAACGGATTTTCTGGAATACGATGACATGTTCCGTTTAAAGGCTGAAAGGAAAACGCCTATACCTTCCGGGTTGTGAGCAGAATCAAAAATTATGTCCGGAGCCGAATTATACAATTCATAACGGCCCTGTATTCCGCTGTTTGTTTTTACGTTTAGCAGTCCCTTCTGTATCTTATCTGTATCAGTTAGTCCCAAAGTTTTTAGTAATGTAAGGATAGCCATTGAAGCGTTATATTTCTGGAACTCGCCGGTCAGCCCCGTATGTATATCTCTAATTATGAAATTATCCGAGAAAAAATCAATACCTTCATCATTATTTTTCTCAGTATTTCGCATCACAAAATTCTTCAGCATATAATGTCTGCAGTTTTTGTCCTTTGCAACCGCACTGATAGCCTCTTCTGCCTCCTCAGGCATAATACCGGTAATCACATTTATATTATCTTTTATGATGCCTGCTTTCTCGAGTGCGATCTCCCTGTATGAATTACCCAGCAGTTCAGTATGCTCCAGGCTTATGGAGGTGATTGTTGCCGAAAGAGGCATCACCGTGTTAGTCGCATCAAGTCTGCCGCCAAGACCTGTTTCTATAACGGCATAATCAACATTGTTATCGAAGAAGTACTTGAATGCCAGTGCAGTGGTAACTTCGAAAAAAGTAGGCATTAGGTCAGCAGGCAGATCTTCAATTGTTTCCATAAACCCGGAAATATAATCATCCGGAATTTCCTGTCCGTTAATGCGTATGCGTTCATTAAATCTAATAAAATGAGGCGATGTATACAGGCCTGTCCTAAAGCCATGTTCCATAAGTATGCTCGCCATAAATGAAGATGTGCTGCCTTTTCCGTTCGAGCCAGCTACGTGGAGGAATTTCAGGTGCTGCTGGGGATTACCCAGCATTTCCAGAAGTCTGTAAATATTATCCAGACCAAGCTTGACACCAAATTTCTGTAAGGAATAAAGTCTGTCCAAAGCCGAAGAAATATTCATAATAACCAATATTATAATACAATATTAGAGGTATCCAAAATTATCGGGTACCTTTTTGCCGAACAAGTAAAAGAACCGGCTATCAGCTGCTGGTTTATCAGATAATATATGAGCCGGTCAGTTCGGAAACTGCGCTGATGTTCATCTTCCGGCAGTAATCGCTGAGAGAATCTGCAATTTGCACACCGCAGTCAGGATTGACAAAATTGACGGTGCCGAGCTGAACAGCGCTTGCTCCTGCAATCATAAATTCCACTGCATCCTGCCAGCACATAATACCGCCTAGTCCTATTACCGGAATGTCCACGTTGCGCTTAATCTCCAGTACCTTTGCAAGAGCAACCGGCTTGATTGCAGGTCCGGAGAGTCCTCCGGTTATGTTAAACAGCTTAGGCTTTCTGGTGTATATATTGAAGGCAGTGCCTACAAGAGTATTGATGGCACTGACTGCATCGGCGCCCTCCTGTTTTGCTACCTGAGCGAATGAGGCGATATTGTGAACATTAGGTGACAGCTTGATTATCAGTGGTTTGGCCGTGACAGCCCTGACCGCAGAAGTAATGCGTCCGATTGCAGAAATATCATTGCCGAAAACCAGTCCGCCTTCTTTTACGTTAGGACATGATATATTGATTTCAAATGCGCTGATAGTCTCCTCTGTCGTGAGTATTCTTACGCATTCAACGTATTCCTCGTATGTACTGGCTGCGACATTGCATATGATACTCGTATCCAGCTGCCTGAGGAAAGGAACTTTCTCTTTCAGAAAACACTCAACCCCTACATTGGCGAGTCCTATAGCATTGAGCATTCCTGATGCAGTTTCGACAATTCTCTGCGGCGGATTGCCTTTCCTCGGCTTAAGGCTCAGCGATTTAGTGACTATTGCACCAAGTCTGCTCAAATCTGTCAGGTGGGATATTTCATTTCCGTAGCCAACTGTACCGCTTGCAAGCATAACGGGATTTTTCAGCTTCAGGCTGCCGATGGTAACAGAGAGATCTATCTTTCTGTCTTTTGCCAAAGCAGCATTCAGTCCATTATTTCCATCAATATTATTGATATTCAAATCTTTACCCTCCTGGCATCAAATACAGGTCCGTCCTTGCATACAAGATAATATCCGTCTTTATCTGCTGCCTCTATTGGACAGCCCTGACAGATGCCGAATCCGCATGCCATGGCGGTTTCGGTAGATAACTCACAATGAAAATTGTTCTTTAAGGAAAAATCCTGGAGAGCTCTTAGCATGGGTGTTGGACCGCATCCGAATATTTTTATGCGCGATGAACTGAGAATCTGCATATTCGCATTGAGCAGTTCAATGACGTTACCTTTGAATCCCACGGTTCCGTCATCAGTTGCAATTAGTTCATTTTTCAGGCCGTATTTTATTATATATCTGCTGCTGCGTGCTCCAAGGAATGTATATACCATTTTCTCAGGATCAAGCTTTGACAGTAAGAACGGAAACGGAGCAGCTCCTATTCCGCCAGCAACGATGACTGCGGTTTCAAAATCCCCTTCCAGATCAAATCCGTTACCCAGCGGACCCAGAATATCCACTGTCTCTCCGGGTTTTTTTGCGGAGAGCAGTTTTGTGCCTTCACCAAAAATGTTGAATAAAAACGATATATACTCTCCTTCCGCTTCACAAATACTGAATGGCCTGCGCAGAAGCGGCGAGGATGAGCTGGATATGCGTATGTTGCAAAATTGTCCCGGACGTGCTGAGCGTGCGATTTCCGGTGCGTGGAGTTTCATCATTATGACAGAGTTCTCAAGTGCGTAGCTCTGTGACACAACGGCATTAGTAATTACCAAAATATTATTCCCGAAATAAATATTTAATAGCTTATATCTCTATATCGACAATATAAATATAGAACATTTAAAAAAATAAAAAAAATTATATGTCATAGTTTAAATTTGAATTATTTATATTCCTTGTTAAAAAAAAAAAAATCTTTTCGATAATGACTCAGCTTAACATGTCAATTATAATTATCGGCACATCATATTACAAAATAACAAAAGTCGTCCTATGAAAAAACAATCGGTTTATTTTAGTGTACTGTTACTTGCCCTTCTGTTTTCCTGCCAGAATGGCCTGAAGGCGCAGTCAATAATACTGGAGCCGCCGAAAGGTTACAACAGCAGCGGTAGTTCGCTTTCCTCGAAACTGTTTTTCGGATCATCCGATAAGATAATACTCAACTGGAACACTGATGTTTCGGGATATAAACTCAAACTCGGTGTAACCCCCGGTAATTACAGCTTTGCCGAAGTACCCGTTTCGGGCAAGACAGTTACTGTTATCCCTAAAAACGTGCCGGTTTCTACCGGAAGGTACTATGGAATAATTACTAATTCCGCCAGGAGCAGCATTTCAGAGATACAGAAGGATGCCGGGAAATCATATTCCAATGAAATCCAGTTCGTGGTCGAATCTCCTTCTGCTGCTTATGTGGTTGAACCTAAGGGAGCAATTACAAGCAGTACACCGCGTTTTTCATGGACACCCATATCGGGAGTCAAGGCATACTGGCTTCTGATTTCAAGTACCCCGTTTACTGTCGTTACACTTCCAAATGGAGATGTCAGTGTTCAGGGGGCAAATATATTGTGGAACTATCTGACCACCGGAACATCGGTTCAGTATGGAGATCCCAACTATTCTTCTCCCTACAACCTGCCGGCACCCCCCTTGGTTCCGGGAACACAGTACAGCTATACGGTTCTGAATGTATATGATGAAAAGGATGTTTCGTTTGCCAGTGCTGCATTTGGCGGAGTTGTCAACTTTACATATCAGAACAACACCACAATTTCACCACCAGTAATACTAGCACCTAAAGACGGAGCCCAGATATATGGCAGTGATAAGATAGTTTTTCAGTGGAATGCCGTTAAGAATGTAAACAATTATACTATCTATCTTTTCCAGCGGGTTGAATCATTTGCGGGTAATAAACAGCAGATTGACATACCTGTCTGGAATTCCACTACCAGTAATACTTCTATTGAGTTTGCAGCAAAGGAAAAACTTGCCAAGGGCAAGTATGTATGGTATGTGGTCGCAAAAGATAATTCTGATGCAGGCAACAAAAGTGCTTCATATACTTTCGACTACAGTCAGGTGATGGGAACGTTTGTAGCAAACGCAAAATCAGCTGCTGATAAGAACAGCATAATCGGTTTTGAACTGCGCGCCAATGCTATTCAGGGCGGCGTCAGCACGCCCAATCCTTTTATAGTGAATAATTCAGCGACATACACGGACAGCCTGGTTGCCGGCACATACCAATTTGTCGTCTCAAAGCCTAACTACTACGATTCATCGTTCGTATATACAATAGCACCGAAATCATTCACAAACATAACCCTGTACCTTAGACCGTATAATTCAACATTGAGCGGTAAAGTTACTGATAAAGCCGGAGCTGCTGTTGGTGCGGCAAATGTTGTACTGAAAAATCTGCTGAATGGCACCTCATACAAGGCCGCAACTCTCTCTGACGGCTCGTTTTCTGTTTCTGTTCCTAAAGGCAGCTATTCCATTCAGGCCGATAAACCCGGATATCTTGCATCTCCGCAGATAACCATAACGGTAGATCAGATACAGGCAAGTCTTTCTTCCGCACTGGTGCTCACGCAGGATAATTCATCAGTTTCAGGACGGGTACTGAATGATCAGTCAAAACCCGTGCAGCTTGCTACTGTTGCTGCTGTACAGGGTGGTGTAACTCAGACTGTGAATACCGATGCCAGCGGCAATTATTCATTCTCACTGTCATCGGGTCAGTGTGTGATCAGTGTATCTAAAAACGGTTTTATCGCCCCCCAGCCCTTCAAATATACATTTGTCGCAGGTGAGAACCTTCAGAACAGAAATTTCATTCTTACTCCAAAAGCCAATCAGGTTTCCGGAACCGTATATAAGAAATTTATGAATAGTACGGGACAGATCGGGAAAACTGCTTTTGCAGGTGTTACTGTTACAGCTGTTCCGCTTACCGGCAGCAGTATAACTGCAGTAACAAACAGTAATGGAGAATATTCATTCAGTCTCAGTGCCGGGACATGGACTATTTCGGTAAATGAAACCGGGTATTCAGTGGATAAATTCAGTCAGCTCTCATTCAGTCAGGATGCTCCTCAGACGCAGGCTGGAATAGATATGATATTGATTCCAAATGAATGCCGTATATCGGGGTTTGTCACACTTCCAGATGGCTCCGGAATTGGTGATGCAACAATTACTGCCTCTACGGCCTCTTCTTCGGTTTCACAAGTGACACTGTCAAACGGATATTATTCACTTACTCTGCCAGCTCAGACAGTGAACATATCAGTACAGAAAAACGGATATGTCAGTCCCACACCCGTGCAGATTTCACTTTCGTCGGGACAGAATATCAGCGGAATTGATTTTCAGCTGGCTCCTAATGCCGGAGTGATTTCCGGAAAAGTACTGAGCAATCAACAGGCAGTAGTTGATGCAGTTGTAACAGCAGTATCAGGAACATACAGTGTGTCTGCTAATACGAACTCATCAGGAAACTATGAATTGAATCTTAAAGCTGGCACTTATTCGTTAACTGCTTCGAAAACAGGATTCTCTGCCGTCCAGCCGGTAAGCGTTACAATCGGTGCCGGTCAGCAAAGCAGCAGCAACAACTTCAATCTTCAGGTTAATAATGCAATGATTGAAGGTAGCGTATACAGTGCCGGGCTGCCGCTCAATAATGTTCAGGTGACACTATTAAGTTTGCAGAATATTACAGTATGTTCTTCCGTAAGTGATATAAACGGAAAGTTTTCCATCACCGCAGAAGCTGGCAAAGAATATATTATAGCACTGGCTAAGAACGGATATCTCTCCAATAAGGTGAATATCCCTGCACTCACAGCCGGCAGCAAAATCAACAAAGAAATAACACTTACCGGTGCATCAAGTATAGTCAGCGGCCGTGTTCTGGATGATCATAACCAGTCTGAAGCTGGTGCCAGAGTGATGCTTTATTCAGGAAGTACACTGGTTGACAGCGTCATTTCCAATGCGATGGGAGAATACACGCTTAGTATCGGAGCTGGTATATATAGTATAATTGCGCATACCGATGGCCATCTGGATGATGCAAGTACGGTTACTGTCAAGGCTGGCGAGACTCTGACTGATATCAACTTCACTCTGCGTGAAAGTTTTTCGGTTATTATGGGTAAAGTTACTGATGCTTCAGGCAACGCAGTCCCTGATGTAACTATTGCAGTTTCCGGTACAAAATCCGCAACTGCAGTCAGTACTGGTGATGGAACCTATATGCTGCAAATGCTTGCAGCCGGGAATTATAATCTGACCGCAAAAAAGAATGGTTACGATGAAATAAATATTCCGGCGGTTATAATTTCTGAAGGAGCCTCCAAAGAAATCAATATTACCATGTCAAAAGCAGCCGGTACCCTTTCGGGAAGTATAATGGCTCAGGGCAACAAAGTAATTCCGGAGGCGACTGTTGTTCTGACTGCAGCCAGCGGACAGTCGCTGTACTCGACCAGCGATAAAAACGGCAACTACAAATTTGAAAATCTGGTTTTCGGTACATATGAAATTACTGTGGAGAAAGCCGGCTTCCGGATGAATGCACCGGCCAGTGTTATAATATCAGGCGATATGCCTGCTGTAATAAAGAATATTACCGATATGCTGGAAAATTCAGGAAAATTATCAGGCGTAGTTCTGGACGATGACGGAGCCGCATTGCCAGGAGTTCAGGTTCAGCTGAACGGAAATTTGGGATCCGGCAGCACAGAATCTGACAATACCGGTCATTATGAGATCGCAAACTTTATACCGGGTACTTATGAATTGAAGACACAACTGGGCGGATACACATCTGTTCCGGTAAGTGTTAAAATTGATTCATCGATCTCGCTCAACGTAAAAATGGCAAAGAACGACGCCAAAATAGCTGGTATAGTAAAAAATCAGTCCGGTCATCTGATTACATCAATAGCTCAGATTAACCTCGTTGCCGAAGGCAACAGCGGCGAGGAGATGCTGACAACATATACTGATCAGACTGGAACATTTTATTTCGACAATGTGCCATACAATAAAAAGCTCCAGATTTTGTCTGACTTCAGAAAGCCGGGTTATGTCAATGATACAGTCACTGTCCAGCTTTCTACATCAATGGGAAAGACATTCCCTGTAAGTCTTACAGTCGAGATTAACAATGCGCAGATATCCGGAAATGTAGGAACCGGTTCAGCAACAGTGAAGATCACAAATAAATCCACCAATCAGGTATATCCTGTTTATTCATTGCTGAATGGCAACTATGAACTTGGATATTTGCCTAATGGCAATTATTCTATCAAACCTGAAAAACCAGGCCACGTGTTCACTCCGGCAAGTTTTGATGCAGCTGTCGGTATTTCAGACAGTATGCTGATCAACTTTAATTCAAGTTCAAGTGTCGGTAGTATTAAAGCTACCGTGAAGGATATGCAGACAGGAAAGTCTTTAGAGGCTGCAACTGTCAGTGTATATAACAGAACCGATCTGAGTTTCGTCTCAGGCAATACCAATGCTGCCGGTGAATACCTGTTTGAGTCTCTGCCTTCCGGAAAAAACTATGTTGTCAGGGTTTCCGCAGATGGTTATACTTCGTCCCCTGATTCTGTCAGCTGTACACTGAACAAGGGTGAAACCGTTACAGTATCATTCAATATGGTGAAGAACGGTTCAGGCATTAACGGCTTCGTGGTTGATGCCAAGTCAGGGGCTAAGATCATCAATGCATCTTTAAGACTCACTGAGGCCGCAACCGGCAACTCCATCAGTACTTATTCAAATCAGCAGGGATATTATTCATTTTCGAACATCTCTGCCGGATCATATACGATATCTGCTGGAAAAAGCGGATTTCTGGATATTAGCACTTCCTTTGTCCTGGCTTCAGGAGAGTTGCGGAGCGGAGTGAACCTCAGTCTTACACCGTCGAGTGTATCACTTTCCGGAAAAGTTGTCTATGACGGCAGCGGCGTTCCGGGGGTTACTGTTACTGCAGTTTCTTCCAACACAGTTACCGCAATAACTGACCAGAATGGCCGTTATTCCTTCCCTAACCTGTCAATTAAAACTAATGCAGGTGATACAACATTCTACAAAATCACCGCTGCCCAGGCGGATGTATCCGTTATGAATCAGACGGTGAAGATTGCTGCAGATAAACTGGGATCAAATATATCAGTACCGGATTTTGTGATGCCGAGCGGACAGATAATTCTGAAAGTCACCGATGGCCTTAATGCTATTGAAGGTGCAAAGATATATCTTACCAAGCCAGAGGGACAGACAATTTCTTCTGTTACTGCAGCCAGCGGCAGTTTTATGACAGACAAGAATCTTAAACAAGGTACATACAGGATCAGTGTTTCGAAGGAAAATTATCTGAATCCAAACGAAAAACTTCTGAGAATAGACTTAGCTCAGGATACTTCAATGGTTTCAAGAAATATTACACTTCCCTACTATCACAAGGCTTTGAGCATGGTATATGCCGATTTAGCACAGCTTATCAGACTAAACTGTCTGAGCCGCATCCCAAATGCAGCAGCTAAGCTGTATTACAGAAAAAAGTCATCAGCTGCATATAACGAACTGATTATGCAGAGTACTGATTCGACATTTGAGGCTTCTATTCCGGCTCAGTTCTCACAGGAGGATTTAGTCTATTATATCAGTGTCAGTGATCCTGCCAGTGAAGCGGTATATACTACAAAAGAAATAACCGTTTCTTCTATCGGAATTAACATGCTTTCATCGGCTGTAGTTACTCCGGAACCATCCGGACTTACACTCAGGAAAAATGACTCATATTCGTTTTCTATTAACCTGAAAAACGGTCTGAACGAGTCAATAAACCATAAATTCACAGGCAGTACAAAGGAAGGTTCCGTAAAATGGATACCGGAAGATGCCATGACTGTTGAGCTGTCTGTTCCTAATCCTTCAGACAGTACGGTCATTTCTGTGAAACCTGTGAAAACCGGCAATGTAAAGCTGAAAATTCAGGCTTCCCTTAAGGGAGTATCGATAACTAAAACCATCAGCTTTACTGTTTCTGAAATGGCGGTGAGCGATATCAGCGTAGCTGCTCCGGTCAGCAGAATAAGCAATAAATCAACCGGACTGCAGTTATCTTACACCTGCACGGACTCTTCATCAAATCCCCTGCTTCTTGGAAATAATCTGCAATGGACAATAGAACCCGCTGAGGCAGGCACAGTATCATCAAAGGGTCTGTTCATACCGGCAGATTCCACATATATTGGTTATACCAGAGTAATACTGCAGGATAAAGTCAGCGGCAAATCCGGCAGTCTGGAGTTTTCGGTATATGCTGAAATCCAGCCCGGCGGTGAATACAATCTTACGGATAAAAAAGGACTCTCTTTCAGTCTGAGCAAAGGTTCAGTCAACAGACCGATCGAAATATATCTGACAAAATCGCAGTTCGGACCGGCAAAGAAATACTATACCGCAGCACAGAGTGCAGTAAGTTATACCGTTTCTGACAGGCTCTACAATCTGAAATACATTTCGAGCATTGCACTTCCCGGAGACAGTCTCCTGAAACCTGCAATGGTGGAATTACCGGTGGATAATTCACTCGGTTTCAATGGCGGCAGTCTGATGATAGGACTTTACGATCCTAACGGAAAAATATGGCGCATATATAATTCTTCCCAGAGCGGAGCTCAGAGTATATATTCCAACAGAGTATACAGTTTCGGAGAGTTTGCACTGGTAACTGAAAACCAGCCTCTCGGTCTTCATAATGTGTGTGTACTGCCAAGTCCGTTTTCGCCGGAGGTCTCACCTCTGAAAATCGGATACATACTTACAACAGATGCACCGCCGGCAAAGGTTACCATCAGGATATTCAATATTCGCGGTGAACTTGTCAGGACACTTCTTGAGGATGATCTTCAGTATCCGTCAAAATACGGCAGCAGAACCAGTCCTAAAGAAATACTGTGGGATGGTAAAACCGACGATGGAAGTATTGTCAGGAACGGACGTTATGTAATTCAGACTATTGCAAAGGACAACACTGGTGAAAAGTCCGAATTAACTCAGGTAGTAGTAATTAAATAAAAAGGTCATTTGAGGATTTAGTCATGATAAAGAAAATATTAACCATAATAGTTCTTCTCAGCGGCATCATTACTGCCCAGGACCTCTCCGGTGTTGCAGGTGCATTTGCAGATATAGGTTTCGGAGCCCGTCCTGCTGCGCTTGGAGGTGCTTTTACAGCAGCAGCCAATGACGTTCACAGCATAATGTGGAATCCGGCAGGACTTGCCCAGCTTGACAGGCCTCAGGCAGCATTTACTTTTACAAGTCAGCTCGGCCTTGTAAATTATCATTATCTGGCCGCATCCATGCCTTTAGGCAATAATCAGAATGCAGGACTTGCAGTGATATCATCGGGTGACGAGATGATGCGTGAATTTACTCTTCAGGGTGCATACGCAAGAAGCATACTGACAGAAAATCTGCTGGTGGGTGTCACTGTTAAGTTCAGGTATGCTTCTTTCGGCAATAACAGTCTGAACTCATCAGATTATTCGGGAGTATTTGAACCTGACGAGATTGAAACCGGAATAAAAAACCAGGTAAAGGGTAATGCTCCGGGATTCGGTCTGGATCTTGGAGTGCTCTACAAACTGAACAGCCGGATACACGTAGGACTTATGCTGAAAGATATTTATTCTCCTGTTTTCTGGAATTCGCATGTCGATAATCCGGAAGCAAAAACAAAAGGAAAATATACGGAATTGATTCCCTTCGAACCCGTTGTTGGAACTTCTTTTCTGGTATCAGAAAACCTTATGCTGACCTCAGATTATGCCCCGGGAGCAATCAATGAGATGAATGATAAGTTCCGCATGGGCGTTGAAGCCAGACTACTCGATGTCCTTTCGCTGCGCGGTGGTTATCAGAATTTCATCAATCATGAAAAAGATGAAAAATATACCGTCGGTATAGGGCTCGACAGGGAAATAATGAAAAATCTCAGAGTAATTGTTGATTATACAATACAAATTGAAGAACTTGCCAATTCCCACCGCTTCGGTCTGGGCTTGGAATTTTAACCGTGAGGATCATAATGAAAAATAAAATACTACTTTTAATTTTTTCCATTTGTTTGTTTCAGGTTACACTGACAGCCAAAGATGACGATACTCCGGTTATGCAGTATTGGAGGGGCGGCAAGATGGATCTGAACTTTAATGCGCTGATCAATTATAATATCGGTACCAGCAGCGGTCTGCTATCGGGTATAATGAGCAACGCGGTAGAAAGTATCAGTCTCAACCCGGCAGTTATGCCAATGCAGAAAACAGCTTTCTTCTTTTTTGAAGTCAAACCGGGTTTCGGAACAAATACACTGGGCATGTCCTCTTCCGATATTCTATCCCCGCAAGACATAGCAGAAAATTCTGACGATTTCCTGAAAGATACTGCAACATTCATATTTCCGTCTACCAACTTCAGAAAAGATACTGAGGTCGGTAACCTGGACATGAAAGCCAGCGGCGGTGTAACGTCTGTTGCCGTAGCATTTCCGATCATGCGCAACCTGGTATTTGGAGCTTCATACAACCCGGTGATTGATATTGCTGCTGATCTGTTTGTCAACAGCATTTCAACCAATCTGAAAACCACTAAAGAGGTCGGCAACACCCAGACTGCAATAGATATGATACTGCATCCGACCATAGGCCTGAATACTTCGCTTAAAATGAACAAGACGTCATTTGCCCTTGGATATAACTTCATGCCTGGTGATAAAGGTGCACTTTCAGCCGGTATCACTTTCAACAGGTACCAGGTAAGAAACTATATCGACCTGAATATCAATATTGACGGTATGATAGTGTTGAATAATGGCCCTGAATATTATTTTAACGATCCTGGTGATCAGAATATTGATGCTTCAAAGGGTGAATCGAACAAACTGTTCATGAAGGCCAGAGGTGATTTCAAGAGCACAAAATGGGGCTTTACTTTGGGAGCGTTCTTCGATCCATCAGGTATTGTTGACGGGCTTTCTTTTATGAACATATCAATGGCGCTGGATATTGTTCCTGAATTTTCACTCGAGGATAAGAAAGCAAAACTTGAAAGTCTGCAGCCGAAGTTTCTTACAGGAAAATTCAATGGGAAGGATGAAGAAGAGCTTGATATCATTATCGATTCACTCGATCTGGCAAAACCAAACCTTACTAAGCAGACTAAAAATGTATTTACAGACAAAGTACTGCTCTCACTTCCCTCTTCATTTACACTGGGATTCGATTTCAAACTTGGTGAACATACACTTGTCCTGAACTATGTGAACTACTTCAAAGAGTTCTCATATAAGTTTGATAAATATAAGCTTGGTAAGACACCAAATACAGGCATCAGGTTCGGGGCGGATTTCCGCATGCCGGACGAACTGAGCGGATGGAACTGGGCGTATCTTCCGCTAAGGCTGCTTTATCTGGACTTTGACGGCCTGATATTCCAGGCGCTCAGCAGGTACAGTCACTACAAGGATTCCCACTACAGGGTTGCCGGCGGAGTGATGCTGGGAGACGCCATTGTAGAGGGATTTTCTGATGATGACAAGGATTCTATGAAAGATGCCCTGGGAATTCCGATCCCTACGTCATTTACATTGTCGAGAAAATACACCGTGTTTGATAAAATGAATATCGGAGTGGCCGTGATGGGATTTCCTGATATACTCATGAAATTTTCTTTTGGATATGCACTCTGATCCTTTTATATTGAATTACACTTATACAAGATAAGCTCGCAGATTTGTTTACACTACACTCCGTTTCTTTCTGATGAAGCGGAGTGTGGTTGCTATTTGCCGGATTTACAGGAGTTTTTGTATCTGAGGACAATAAGTAAGAATGAAGAACCGCAGATGAAAATATTCAGCGACCGGAAAACCAGGATTTATTTTATCTATACTCTTCTGATCTTATTGGCTTGGGTTATTCAGCTGATGACTCCGGCCGGAACGCAGTGTATCGTCCGGTTTGGTATACTGCCCCATAGTGTCAGTGGTCTTCCCGGAATACTCTTCTCCCCTTTCATACATTCAGGATATGCACACCTTTTATCCAATACTGTTCCCCTGCTGTTGATGGGGGCAGCCGTGATATATTTCTACAGTCAGTCTTCTATAAGGACACTGCTGATAATATATCTGATGAGCGGCTGTCTGGTCTGGATATTCGGCAGGCCTCAGGCATGGCATATCGGCGCCAGCGGATTGGTTTACGGACTTGGATCGTTTCTGTTTATCAGTGGAGTTATCAGAAGGGATGCACGGTCTGCAGGATTGGTGCTCCTAATAGTATTTATTTATGGCAGTATGGTCTGGGGTCTTCTGCCTTATGACCTGACCATTTCTTATGAATCACACATCTCAGGAGCGCTATCGGGTTTACTGTGTGCAGTGCTTTTCAGAAAACTGGATCCGCCTAAGCGCTATGACTGGGAAGATGAGAAAGATGATGATCAGAATGGCGGAGAAGAAGCAGATTACTGATCATGGACCAGATTACTGATCATGGACCAGATTACTGATCATTGTTCTGATATTTGGCTTTTCGGCTGCCCAGGTACAGTTCATATTTAAGCAGCCTGCAGTCTATTTTCCCGTTATAAAACGGTATTCTTCTCTGTGCTTTCAGACCTATCTTTTTTGCCAGATCGAGATTTCCTGTAAAAACATAACCGGTATATCCGAGGCATTTCTGCTTGAAGAAATCTCCGATCGCACTGTAAATTTCCTCCAGCTGCCTGATCTCACCCAGGCGTTCGCCGTATTCAGGGTTCAGCATTACCATTCCGTCCGAATCCTGCGGTACTTCAGTCTCCCTGAAATCGCAGACTCTGAAATCGATAAGATGGTCTACACCTGCAGTCCTGGCGTTCTGCAGTGCGGCAGATACAGCATCTGAACTGATATCAGAAGCTATTATTTTGCCGTCTATTTTTCTATTGGACTTTCTTCGGGCATCATTTCTTATAGTCTTCCAAACATCTTCGTCATAACCTTTCAGATGCATAAAAGCGAAATTGCTCCGGTGTAGCCCGGGAACTTTATTCAGCGCAATCATTGCAGCTTCAATTGCGAGTGTGCCGCTGCCGCACATCGGATTGATAAAGTTACCCTTTCCATTCCACTCTGCAGCAAGCAGAACTGCTGCAGCGAGTGCCTCCTGCATAGGTGCCTTATACGGAATCTTTCTGTAATTCCTTTTAGTAAGTGTGGTGCCGCTCATATCGAAGAATACGGAACATTTCTGATTGACCCAGTAAAAATATATCATCACTCCTTTCCTTTCGGAACCCGAATCAGGTCTGCGTCCGAAAATATTCCGGAACCTGTCTACTATTGCATCTTTTGCCTTCATATTCGGGAAGCGGGAGTCATTTACATCAGGGTGTTCCACGTGCGAAGAAATGCTGATATACTCATCCACACTGAAGTAATCTTCCCAGCCGATAGCCGAAAAGCCGTCATATAGTTCTTTAGGATTAGAAGCAGAAAAATCGTGAAGGTGGTATAAAACCCTGTGAGCTGTTCTTAGATAAAGATTCAGTATCATAACATCGTTCATCGTTCCTGAAGTCTCCACAAATGTATCTGACTCCTGATGTATATTATAACCCAGTTCCTGCAATTCAGTTCTTAGTATTGGTGTAATTCTGGCCGGACAGCTGACAAGCAGCCTGTTTACTTTTGAATAGTCAATCATATCTTTATTTATTATAAGTTATCTAAATCTGTTCGAGTGTTTTTTCAATTGACAAATATACGTAAATATTTATCTTTAATTTAAACTACATTATAAATATTATAGAATTAGAGGATAAAATATGCTTTGGGCGATAATTGGAATTTTGACAATGCTTTGGCTGCTCGGAGTAATTCTTAAGTTTACTGCAGGCGGACTATTGCATCTCCTCTTAATTGTAGCTGCAGTTGTTCTGGTTGTGCGGCTTATAAGAGGAAGACGTCATTCTACGTAAATAGTTACTCGCTGAAAAATCATTCTGAAAATATGACGGTATGATTAGGGTCTGAATAATATAATTAAAGGAGGAAAGATGAAAACATCAATTAACCTTGTATCGGCTTCTAACGTCACGGGCACAGACGTAAGGAACCCGCTCGGTGAGGATCTGGGAAAAATAGAAGATATAATGATAGACGTCAATAACGGCCGTATTGCCTATGCCGTCCTTTCATTTGGCGGTTTTCTGGGAATAGGAGACAAATATTTCGCCATCCCGTGGGAATCATTAAAACACTCCATGGAAGAGGATGATGTATATGTGCTCGATGTTCCAAAAGATAAGCTGGAAAATGCCCCGGGATTCGACAGGGATAACTGGCCGACACGTCCCGACGAGGAGTTCGTGACAAATATTTATAATTACTATGGTTACAAACCATATTGGGATATTACGAAACCCATGTAATTTGAATGTCAGCAGTTAACTCATTATTAGCGGCGGAATCGTATTTATTGCAATTTATACGGTTCCGCTTTTTTTATGCATAAAAATAATTGTATAATTTTATTCGGCAAAATCCCGTATATTAGTACGTTTTTCAACAAATTATTCTGTATATGGATTCCGAAGTAATACTGACCGATAAAATTAAAGATGCCGAATTCTGTGTGGTTGATGTGGAAACTACCGGTATGAGTGCCTCGTATGCACGCATTATAGAGATTGGTATGGTCAGAATAAAGGACATGAAAATCATCGAATCATACCGTTCTTTTGTTAATCCAGGTACGGAGATTCCATATTTTATCACGACATTGACAGGTATTTCCAATGCCGATGTACGTGAAGCTCCTTTTTTTGATGAAATAGCAAGAACAGTAATAGACTTTATAGGAGATGCTATAATTGTCGGTCATAATCTCCAGTTTGACATGTCGTTTCTGCGCCGGGCTATGAGTGATGCATATTATGACGTACCTGAAAATAAAACACTCTGTACACTCAAACTTGCGCGCAGGCTGTTTCCTGACCTTCAGAGCAAATCACTGGCATCTATCACAAAGCATCTGAATATTTCGCACAAAAATGTACACAGAGCGCTCGGTGATGCAACTGTTACAGCCAAGGCGCTGCTCAAGATGATAAAAAAACTGGAAGATACAAAGGGCATAACTACTGTTTCATCCATTATTGATTATCAGTCATTATCTGTTTCGCTTCAGCCGGATTATATACTGATAAAAAAGAAACTCGCAGAGGATTATGCCAGACTTCCCGACAAGCCGGGAGTGTACTTCTTCAGGAATGCAAAAGACCAGGTAATATATGTTGGAAAGGCAAAGTCGCTGAAAAAGCGTGTCAGGGATCATTTCCTGGCTTCAGCGCCGGCCAAGAGCAAAAAGATTGTCAGACAGGCAGCACGTCTGGATTTTGAAGTTACTAATTCCGAGCTGACCGCACTTCTTGCAGAGGCCGAGTTTATTAAGATATACAACCCGCAGTTCAATTCTATGCTCAAACGCTTCGGCCAGAATTATTTTATACGCATATTAAACCAGCATGAATACCCTCTGGCTGAATCAAGTTCTAAGTTTGATCTGGACGGAAACGACTATTTCGGACCCTATACAAACAGACAAGTGGTACAGTCACTGCTGAAACTGGTTGAAAGTGCTTTTCAGCTGAGGGAATGCAGTGAAAAGGTATTTAAGAAAGGCCGTATCTGTTATCTTGCAGAAATCGAAAGGTGCCTGGCTCCATGTACGCTTTTCAGCTCATACAGTGACAGTCTGATGGATGAATACCAGAAAGAACTGGAAAAAGTGTATGATTTCCTTTCCGGAAAGAACCAGCTGGCGGTAAACCGCCTGATAGAGAGAATGAAACTGCTTTCTGAAAAACAGAAGTTTGAGGAAGCCGCTGAAACCCGTGACATGATACAGCTCGTACTTTCACAGATACACAAGTCATCAATAATTGCTGAACCGGTAAATAAGGCCAATGTACTCATCGAAGTGAACTGCGCAGACAAAAAAGATTATATACTTATGGTTTCAGGGAAGGTATTTATAAAGGATTATGTGGTTCAGGGCAATTATCTTTTCGATTCTGCCCTCGATGATTATTTCGACGGGGCTGTTTCTATTATTTCAGAAGTCGATAAGAAGGATCTGGAGAAAATTAAAATACTTCTAAGCTGGTTGTCGAGAAACCGCAACAGTGTTTCTATTTATTATCTGAAGGATTTTTCGAGCAAGCAGCAGTTTCTGACATTGTGTTCTGGCAAAGGAAAATTCAGAAGAAGATCTGTCGGCGGAGACCGGGCTGCGGTCTGATTGCTTTCATTTAATAATCACTTCCCCGTTTCTCTCCAAGAAATATCAGCCTATCATTCTTGCTACTACATTTTTTACTATGTAGGCCACTATGAGTATCACAAAGAAGTAAATAAGCAAAACTCTGAAAGAACGCGTTGTAACGGTAATCAAAGAACGGTAACCGCGCCAGCCGCACTGTTTACACCTGTAGGTCCTTATAATTGTAGTTGCTTTCAGTATGTTCTCCCACAAATTTCTTGTTCGGCTTCTGTGCAGCGTGCCATACTTGCCGCATTCTGGACATTTTTCAAAAAGCGGATTTTTGTTAATGATTACTTTAAGCTGTTTCATTTTATTTGGTTTTGTCAAAAGAAATTTGTGACTGAAAGAACAACATTGGTATTTACCCCGTCAGAACTACAGCAAATATATAAAAAGACTCTGCTACATTCAAACATATTTTGCTAAATACAAGCGAACCGGCCGCACAGAAAGTGTGTACGGCCTGAATTCAAATTATTTTATCAGCAGCAAGTGATTATATACTTTCTGATTATTAAGTATATCCAGGGCTTTCAGAAACTGTTTGTCATAGTTCAGGGATTCCCTTATCCTGCCGGTAAGTCCTTCATACCGCGATGATAATTCGCTCTTCAGCATAAGTATGATATCGCTTCTGTGTTCAGCGACCGCATTTTCTCTGAAATCACGGAAGTGTTTTTTCAATGCAGTAAGTTCTTCAACAAGTCGCTGGTTGTATTTTTCACTTTCTGTCAACGCCAGAAGGTCTCCTATACGTTTTTCACCCTCACTTGTATAGTCGAATTTTTCTTTTTTCAGAAACTGCTGAAAACTTCCGAATAATTCATCGTCCGTAATTTTGCGGAAATCTGCTGTAGATGTATGATTGGAAAACGTGTTGGCAAACCTGAAGAATACTCCGCCGGCAAGCATGCTTCTGACAACGGATGATTCTGTCCTGTCACTTACAATAGTATCAGGTTTAATTCCGCCTGCTGAGTAAACATGCCGCATACGGTCAGTTGTGAACGCAGTATCGGTATATGAGGACTTTTTGCCGATCACTTTATTTGACTTTGAGTAGTCAATTTTCTGTATGCACCTGCCGCTGGGTGTATAGTATTTTGCCGTAGTAATTTTCAGCGATGTGTTGTATGACAGCGGTATAATAGTCTGTACAAGTCCCTTGCCGAATGTATTGGTACCGAGAATGATGCCGCGGTCATGATCCTGTATGGCGCCGGCAACTATTTCGCTTGCCGATGCCGATGAATTATCGACCAGTACTGCAAGTCTGGCCTGACCGGCCAGCGGTTCTTCCTGTGAGTAGTATTTCTTGTACGTAGCAGTGTCTCTGCCCATAACGCTTACAACAAGCTGGCCCTTATTCAGAAATTTCTCGCAAACATCCACAGCCGCATCGAGCAAACCGCCGGGGTTCCCCCTGAGGTCGAGTACTATTGATTTTATATCTTTCTTAAGGCTCAGTTCTATCAGAGCTTTTTTCATCTCTTCACCCGCGGTTCTGGAAAACCCGGTTAGTTTCATGTAGACATTATTGCTGTTTTCAGGAACAAATCCGCTGAAAGTAAGATTTCTTATCCTGATCTCTTCGCGTACAAGATTGAACGTCAGTTTTTCATTCCCGCCGTCTCTGAGTATGGTCATGACCACCTGTGTACCAGGCTCACCTTTGACCAGTGATGAGATATCGTCGAAGTTATCCTTATTTATTTCTATACCGTTGACGCTTTCAATTACATCGCCAATCCTGATCCCCTGTCTCTGTGCCGAATAGCCATCGATAAGATCCACAATGGTGATTCTATCGTTCCTTATGCCGATGGATACTCCCACACCGCCGTATTTCCCGTCGGTTATCAGATCCAGATCGTCCTTTCTTTTCTCGTCTATAAACACTGTATAAGGGTCAAGTGCGGCCAGCATACCATTTATACCCGAGATCATGAACTCTTCGGGATTAATTGCATCGACATAATTGAATGTAACTTCCTTGTATACTTTTCCGAAAATGTCAATGCTCTTGGCTATTTTCAGGTATGTATCGCTCTGGCTCATAACAAAGCCGGATAACAAAGCTATCACCGAAAAGGCCGAGATAATTCTAATATACTTCTTCATGGTCTGATTCCTTTCTAAACGTAATATTTTACTCTCTCAACAATCTCATTGTGTATTTCATCTATTTCTCTGAGCCCATCGAGTCTGATGAATCTATCTTCCGATTCAGACAAAGAAATGTATCCTTTTCTGACATTCTCATAAAAACTGTCATCGGAAGATTCGATCCTGTCAAGGCTGCCGCTGTTTCTGAGGCCTTTTCTCTTGTGTATCTCATCGACCGGTATATCGATGAAGAAGGTTATGTCAGGAATTGTTTCGCCAACTGCGAAGCTGTTTATCGTCTTCACAAAGTCCACCGGGATATTGCGCCCGAATCCCTGATATGCAGTTGTTGAGTCAAAAAATCTGTCAGATATTACGAAGCAGCCGTCGAGAAGAGCCGGTCTTATTACTTCGCGAACCAGCTGGGCGCGGCTGGCTGAGAACAGCAGTATTTCACTTTCTATGAACATCCTGTCGTGCTTTTTATCCAGCAGTATTTCCCTCACTTTTTCAGAAATCACCGTACCGCCGGGTTCTCTCAACAGCATTATTTTTTTATTTACTCCCTCGAGATATTTTACGAGCAAAGCCACCTGCGTGGACTTACCGCAGAAATCGAGTCCTTCAAAACTTATGAACATGATATGTCAGAATTTTTTTATGATGTATTTGATCCTTTCCGGATCCTTTTTAATTATTGTCGTATAGTCCGGGACCTTCAGTACCGGGTCAATACTTCCCAGAGTATCCGAAATCATCTGCTGATAATCGATATACGGGTGAAAATCTTCCGGTTTCAGACGGCCCAGTATATCGATGCCGCCTCTGAGGACAAAATCCATTCTGTTCGGAAACAATGTGGCTTCTCCTGATGAAGGGCTGTTTAGAACTTTTACCTCAATACCGCTGAAAACCTTATCGACTATTTTCTGAACGTTCAGTATGACCTTGCATTCGCGGCTGGAGTAATTCAGATTATCGATATCTTCCAGTTTGAGAGTCTCAGTTGTACGGCTTTCCAGGTCAGATATCTGTTCAGGTACAGTACTTACATAAGGAATTCTTCTCAGCAGGCTCTTCGGGCCGGATATCATTACTGAGTCAGGTATAATACGAATGGCAGAGACGATACCGAAATGTGGTTTGAACGAAAGGTTCAGTACCGGTTTTATTCTGACCATTTTATGAGCGATCTCTTCAATCCTGAATGTCATAGTGTCAGGGGAAATATCCATTACCTGCAGTCCGTTAGACAGCCAGTTATTGTCACTGAGTGACTGGTTGAGGTTCAGGTGCTTATATCCGCTGTCGTAATTTGCAGATACGAAATATTCATCGGTTTTATTCATCGAAAGAACAAGCAGTCTCCAGCCTTCGCCCTTGAGACTTATCGATACGAGTTTACCGCCTGTCGGAGCCATTGCATAGCCGGCGGGCAGATTAGTGAGTTTTACTGGTACTTTGACAGAAGTAAAATAATAACTCGACAGAGATATGGATCCCCACAGTAAGAATGAGATTATCAGGGCTGAGATTATTTGTATGGACTTTCTGTTCATTAGTAAAATATATTAAAACATACCTAAAATATAAAAAAAAACTCCACCAAAAGTGGAGTCAAAAAATCGAAATAACATCAGGAGCTATGAAAATATAGCTCAGATTTTTCTGAAATATTCCAGCAGGGTTTTCTTGTTAGCGTTGGAAATTTCACGGCCCTTTATAGGAAAAGCAGAAAGGCTTCTGGCCAGGTGTCTGAGCTGCTGAACGTTGTAGCTTTCCAAAACAGCAACATCAGGAATATTCGTCTGAATTCCGGATAATACCGGTTCGGGCAATACATCTTCCTCTGCCGGTATGGCTGCAGGTTTAACCGGCTCATCCTCTGCGGATTGATTCTCTTCTATAACTTCAGATGTTATGTCAGGTTCATTCTCAGGCAAAGAATCCGGCACTACGGTTTCAACAGGTATATTAGACTCGTCGTAAACAACTGCATCGGGCACTTCAACCATTTCCGGGAAGTTTTCTGCCGGGATTTCATCGATCTGCTCCGCGGAATCAGGTATTACTTCGGCCATTTCCGGTTCAGCAGTGTCTATTTCTTCAGCTGCGAGTTCGGCGGGACTGGCTTCATCAGTGGTATCCGGTACAATTTCTTCAGCTTCAGGGAATTCCTCAAGATCAGATTCTTCAGCTTCAGGGAATTCCTCAAGATCAGATTCTTCAGCTTCTACCGGAGCGTAAACATCATTCGGTTCATCAAAGTCATTCATGCTCAGACGTTCCTGCTCCTCCTGGAAGAGAATATTCTCAAAAAGAGTCCCCTCGGTCGAGTATGTTTTCTTTTTTCTGCCCCGGGAGTTACGGCCTTCATTTGTTTCGTTATCAACAGGTTCCAGAATTTCATCCAGCTGGTCGTCAGGCCTGGGAATAATATGAACTGATACAAGTTGCCCAACCCTCTGTGCCGCAGCTGCTCCGGCATCGAGTGCAGCGCGCACAGCTGCCACATCCCCGGTGATTTTTATAGTGACCAATGCGGCAGTAATTTTTTCCTTGCTGATAATTCTGACATCTGCTGCCTTGACCATTGCATCAGCTGCCTCAATTGCCGCCACCAGTCCTTTTGTTTCTATAAGTCCCAGTGCATACTGCATAAGATTGTTCCGGATTTGTATAATTAGTATTATTTATTTCTTTTAGGCAGAATGAGTTCTACGTCACTATGAGGACGCGGGATTACATGTACTGAAACCAGTTCACCTACTCTTTGTGCAGCGGCAGCGCCTGCATCGGTGGCAGCTTTAACTGCTCCTACATCACCTCTTACCATAACTGTAACATATCCGCCGCCGATAGTTTCTTTTCCTATCAGCTCAACTTTGGCAGCCTTTACCATCGCGTCGGCTGCTTCAATAGCGCCTACGAGGCCTTTGGTTTCAATCATTCCAAGTGCGTCAAGTGTCATAGAATAATCTCCTAAATTTCTAATATTGTACTAGGAAAATAATTTATAAAGACTTAAATGTCAATTATTATTAATAATAAAATGCCGCTAAAACTGCTCAAAAACGCTATTTTGATTCGTCAAGATACTCCCGGAGCATGATGGCGGCAGCATTCTGATCGATTAGTCCCTTGTCACGCCTTTTCTTTTTGCTCGTAACACTTCTTATTACGTTCTCCTTTGCCAATTCGGAAGTGTAGCGTTCGTCATGAAGTATTACCGGCAAATTTAGATTTTTTTCGAGGCTGATCCTGAATTCCTCAACAACTGCAGTCATTTCTGATCTGCTCCCGTCACTGTTGAGCGGATAACCAAGCACTATTGTCTTTACATTGTTTTCCGCTACAATCGATTTCAGATTATTCCAGAAACCGGCGTCATTGGGTATGGTCTTAAACGGATATGCAAGTATCTGAAGAGGGTCTGTCAGGGCCAGCCCTACCCTTTTTAGTCCATAGTCGATCGCCAGTATCCTTTCTTCATTTCCGTTTGTATAGTTTATCATATCATTTAATCTTGATCATAGGTTGCTGCTGTCGAAACGTTCGACCGAATAGATTCCCTTATTCTTCTTCAGTCGCTCGATAATCCTCGATAAATGCTCCAGGTCGCGTACATAAACCGCAATAGTTCCTTTAAACATTGAGTTGTTGGCTGCAATGTTGACTGATTTAATATTTGTATTCTGGTATGAAGTAATACTGTGAGATATATCCTTTAAAATGCCTGGTACATCCTCGCCGATGATAGTGATGCCAGCGACAAAGAAAGATTCATTGCTGCCCGGCCATTCGACGGGGATCAGTCTGTTTTCTCCCTTTTTTACAAGATTTATCAGGTCAAGACATGTTTTACGGTGGATTTTTATGCCTTCGCCAATTGTGATGTAACCAACTATGGGGTCGCCCGGAATCGGGTTACAGCATTTGGCAAAGCTGTACATAACGTTGTCACTTTTGCCGTCCACAAGTACACCGCCGATATCTGTTCTGGCAATGGTAGCAAAACTGTCGAAGCCAATCTCTGCACCGGCGCTGTTGTTCTCTGCCGGGGCATCTTTTCTCGGGAGCAGCAGTTCTTCAATATCGACTTTATCCTGAGCAATCGATTTGAACAACTGGTTGGGATTGTCAAACTTGACTGTCTTTGCAAACTTGATAATATCGTCAGGGTTGAAAGATAGCTTCAGTTTTTTCAGCTTTTTCTCAAAAGTTTCGCGGCCTTCCTGTATCAGCGAATCCTCTTCCTTGTTTATCCATTTCCTGATGGCAGTTTTGGCCTTGTGCGTGGTAACAAACATACCCCAGCTGCGGTTTGGATGCTGGTTTTTGGAGGTGATAATATCCACCTGATCGCCGCTGTGCAGCACGGTATCCAGAGGAACAATTTTCCCGTTAACTTTTGCCCCTATGCAGTGATAACCCACTTTGCTGTGTATATCAAATGCAAAATCCACCGGTGTGGAATTTACAGGCAGACGCCTCAAATCACCTTTAGGTGTAAAAACGTAAATCTCGTCCTGGTAAAGATTTAGCTTGAAACTTGCAAGTATCTCTTTACTGGCCTCATCCTTTGAAGCATTCTCAAATACATCCCTGATCCAGTTAACCCAGTTTTCCAGTTCAACGTCTGATGTAAATTTATTCTCCTTGTATTTCCAGTGGGCTGCCACGCCGTTCTCAGCAACATCGTGCATCTTGCGCGTTCTTATCTGGACTTCAACCAGCTTTCCTTCAGGACCGATAACGGTAGTATGTATGGACTGATAATTATTTGTTTTAGGTATGGAAACATAGTCCTTGAACCTGTCCGGAACGGGGATATATATCTGATTTATTATACCAAGTACGTAGTAGCATTCGTTGGAATCATTACTGTCAAGTATTATTCTGACAGCAAAAAGGTCGTAGATCTCCTCAAACGGTTTATTGCGTTTGATCATCTTGCGGTATATGCTGTAAAGATGCTTCGGGCGACCGTTGATATCGAACTTTATTTCGTGCTCCTTGAGTTTTTCAATGATTGGAGTCGAAAACTTGTTGATGTATCCTTCCCTTTCGCGTCTTTTATTCTTTATTTTGCGTGCCAGATCGTCGTAAGCTTCTTTATTCAGGTATTTGAAAGACAGGTCTTCGAGTTCCCACTTGACCTTGGCAAGGCCGAAACGGTGAGCAAAGGGAGCATAAATTTCGAGAGTTTCGCGCGCAATTCTTCTCTGCTTTTCAGGATTTACGAATTCCAGTGTACGCATATTGTGAAGCCGGTCGGCAAATTTCACGAGTATTACGCGTATATCCTTTACCATCGAGAGCAGCAGTTTCCTGTAGTTCTCGGCCTGGGTTATATCCTGACCCTTAAACACACCGCCGATTTTAGTGACACCGTCGACTATTTCTGCAATTTCCTTGCTGAATTCTTTCTGTATAAACTGCAGGTCAAAATCAGTATCTTCCACTACATCGTGCAGCAGAGCACTAACCACTGAAATATCATCCAGGGGGATTTCCCTGACAATTATCATGGCAACTTCGTAGGGATGATGGAAATATGGTTCGCCAGAGGCACGGAAGTCGTTCTTATGTGCTTCGTAGCTTAGCTCAA
The DNA here is from genome assembly GCA_050258935.1 of Bacteroidota bacterium. Lineage (GTDB taxonomy): Bacteria > Bacteroidota > Ignavibacteria > Ignavibacteriales > SURF-24 > JBLMZS01. Next base: position 133,245 of record JBLMZS010000059.1, on the reverse strand, counting down.
ATGCTTTTCTGACCAGATCTTCATTGACTGCAGGCAGATTCTTTCTGCAGTTTTCCAGAAGATCCTCCAGCATTCTCTGATTTTTTGTCGTCCCGGTTACGTTCATTGTTATTCCGTTTTATAAACATAATATAAGCACTGAGGTTGTCAAACCATACACCTTTTTAACAATACTACCTGCCCGAAAGTTCTTTTCTCAGTTTATACACCCTATCCATACGGTCTTTAAGTTTTTTTACTACATACGGTTTGAGATTTTTTGTCTGTATAATCTGGTTGCACAAATCGAGAGCCTCATCACGCTGCCCCAGATCACGGTAAAGCTGCGCGATCTTATGCATGATTACTATCTGATTGTAATGGTTATTCCGCGGCAGCGAATTTACCGATTGCAGAAGCACGTAGTATTCGCTGATTGCTTTCCGCTTGTCTATATCCTGCAGTGCCCTGGCCAGTCCCCACCTGAAAAAGCGGCTTCCGGGATAATCCTTCAGTCCGCGCCGTGCAATACTGACAGCACGCGACGGCTGTTTTTTGTTTACATATATCCACAGCAGTGAATTCAGAGCCAGATAATGGTTATAGGTCTTGTGTCTGACAGCATGATTGAGCAGCTTTATACCATAGTCTCTTTCGTCGCTGACAAATGGCAGCCAGTGCAGGTATTCGGTTTTTTCGCTTTTCCAGTATTTGTATGCTCCAAGTGCAATATATGCGTCATAGAAACTCGAATCAATTGCAAGACACTTCTCAAATGAAGATATAGAACTTAGACCTTCAGAAAAAGCCGATACATAGCTCTCCTTCAGGGCCTTGAAGTATGCCAGGTAGCCCTTTGAAATTGCCAGATAGTAATAATTCCAGGCGTTGTTTTTATCCTGATTAATCAGTTTTCTGCTCAGCTGTTCGGACTTCTCAAGGTTGCTTTCTATGAACTGTTCGTCAAATGGTTCTTCATAATCAGCAGCCTCTGCTATCCTGACGGCTGACATATAAATGTAGCCCAGCGGCAGCCCGGGGTATCTCGATGTAAGGGTTCTGAATGTTTCAAATGAAGAATCGTAATCCTGCTGCAGCAGTGACCCAATACCCGACCATATCATAGAATTAACTTTCGGATCAGGATAATTCTGGGCACTGATAGGATTATTAAAAATACACATACAGATCGTAAGAAACAGCAGCAGTCGTAATAGTTTAGAGTGTTCCAAAAGTCCTGTCTCCTGCATCCCCCAATCCGGGCAAAATGTAACCTTTTTCATTCAGCTCCCTGTCGAGCGAAGCGCAGTAGATCTTCACATCCGGATGATCTTTTGCTATTCTTTCTACTCCCTGAGGTGAAGCAACGAGGCAGACGAATACAAGTTTCTGTGCTCCTCTTTTTTTCAGAAAATTCAGTGCAGCGCTGCTGCTGCCGCCGGTTGCCAGCATCGGGTCAAGAAGAATGACCTTGGCTTCATCAAGTCCCTTTGGGGTTTTGTAATAATAATCTACCGGCTCCAGTGTTATTTCATTTCTCTGAATTCCGATGTGTCCTACTTTGGCTTCAGGTATGATCTCCAGAAAAGATGATACCATACTGAGTCCTGCGCGCAGAACAGGTACCAGGACTACTTCCTGAGAAAGCCTGTAGCCTTCGGTTTTTTCGAGCGGGGTCTCTACTTCAAAGCAGCTGAGCGACAGCTCCTTGCTCATTTCATATGCGAGCAGCGAAGCAATTCTGTTCAGTGCTGTGCGGAATGTATGATGGTCTGACACTTTATCTCTGAGAATAGTCAGATCGCGTTTCAGCAGCGGATGATTGACAAGGTTAAAGTTTTCCATAGTATTTTTACTCATTATTAAAATTTATGAATATGGCTTAACGCCTGGTTTATTTTAGTGTCTTATTGCCGAGATATGTAAGTATGTTGTTAAACGGCGAGACAGGAGGTGAATAATTATAATCTATCTCCGTAAGTATATCAGTTCTGCTTTTTTGTCTTATCAGTGCAGATATTATATCCGAAAGAGATGCTGCATGTGCGGTTCCGAAAAATGATGCGCCAAGAATAACTTTTGAATTCTTCTGAAAAACCAGCTTACCGAAAATATCCCTGCTGCCCGGCATCACACGTATTATTTCCGGAGCCTGATCGCATACCGCTGAAGGATTCAGTCCGGAAGTTTCTGCCTGCATGAGTGAAAGTCCCGCAGCAGCATATACATATCCGAACAGTTTAACCGTATAATTTTTTACTACAGGCGGGTTGTTTTTATATCCTCCGGCCGCATTGATGCCAGCAATTTGCGCCTGTCTGTATGCGAGCGAGGCCAGAGGCAGATAGTCCGGTTTTCGGGTGATAAAATTCATTATCTCAGAGCAATCGCCGCAGGCATATACACTTTTATCATTCAGAGCTCTCTGTCTGCTGTCAACTGCAATGCCGCCAAGTTCGCCTATACTCAATCCGCAGTTTGCGGCCAGAGTGGTCTCTGCTCTTACACCGGCTGCGACTATAATTACATCTGCTGCAATTTCCCTGTCCCCGGACTTTACTGAGGTAATAACTCCCTCTTTGACTATAGTTTCAATTTTGCTGCAGCTGGTAAAGAATTTTATACTGTTTCTGTTCAGCACTTCCTGTATAAGAGAACTTATTTCGGGTTCTGCCGATGGCAGAATTCGCGATGCTGATTCAAGCAGTGTGACACTTATTCCTTTCATCGTCAGCGCTTCAGCTGTTTCAAGTCCTGTGAAACCCGAACCTACAACTACTGCTGAAGATACATTATTGCTGCCGATATATGATTCTATCGAAATAAGGTCGGTGACGGATTTAAGAAAGAAAACATTCCTGCAGTTGTAATCGATTCCTGCGGGTCTGACAGGAACTGAACCTGTAGCAATTATGAGGTCATCATAACTGTACTGTTGTGTGTTAAGGTTCTCTGTGTCAGTAACTACAATTTTTTTTCTGAGCCTGTCTATTTCTTCAACCCGGTGAAGCGTACGGGAAACGACACCCTTTGAGGATAGAAAGGAGGAATCATCAAAAAATACGATATTCTTGTACGAAGAAATCGTACCCGATAGTACATATGGCAATTCACATGTACCGGTTGAGATGTAGGGGGCTTGTTCAAACATAATTACATTAGCCGCAGGATTGATCCTTTTAGCCTTTGCAGCAGCCGCAGGACCGGCTGCATTACCTCCTATTATTATAATGTTCCTCGAAGAAATCATATTTTGGTGATGCAGGTAAAATTTATTTTTCAAATGTAAGAAAAAAAAATGTATTTAAGAATAAATGGAGCAAAAATGCACCACTGCACAAAGAAAACCCCGTGCCTGTGGCACGGGGTGGAAGTATTCATGAAAATTTATCCGGGGTCAGCCGACCTTTTCCTTGAGTATTTTTTTTCTGTCCATATATGATGTATGCAGTATTTCGTGCGATACATGGCTGCATGGTTCCACGAAGAATTCCTTATAAAGTGTTTTTACTCCTTCGTTCGAATGCGATGTACGGTTTGACATATTGGTGTCAATTTCGTAGAGTGTCTTTATTCGTTTCTGGACTTTTTCCGGTTTGCTGTGGATCGGCTGACCGCCGCCGTTTATGCAGCCGCCGGGACATGCCATTACCTCGATGAAGTCATATCTGCATTCACCCTTTTCGATTTCGTTCAGTACAGGCCCGACATTACCGATTCCGTTAACTACGGCAATATTCAGCGTAAGATCTCCTATTGATACGGAAGTTTCCTTTATACCGCTCAGGCCGCGTATATCCTCGAACTCCAGTTTATTCAGCTCGTTTCCTGTAAGCGCGTGATATGCAGTCCTGAGAGCAGCTTCCATCACACCGCCGGATGTACCGAATATTGCTGCCGCACCAGTCGATTCACCCAGCGGGTTATCGAACTTATCTTCCGGCAGGTCATTAAAATCAATACCAGACATTTTGAAGTATCGCACCAGCTCCCTTGTGGTAAGCACGGCATCCACATCGGCAGTATGAGTTTCAGAAAGTTCCGGCCGTACAGCTTCAAACTTCTTTACTGTGCACGGCATAATAGAGACTACAAAAATGTCTTTCGGGTTGAGACCCATCTTCTTTGCATAATATGTCTTTGTAACTGCACCCATCATTTCATGAGGTGACTTGCACGTTGAGATATGTTCGAGCAGCTGAGGACGGTTCTGCTCAATATATTTGATCCAGCCCGGGCAGCAGCTTGTAAACATGGGCATTTTCTTTTTATTTTGTATCCTATCTATCAGCTCGGTACCTTCCTCCATTATAGTAAGGTCAGCAGCAAAATTCGTATCGAAAACACGGTCGAATCCGAGTCTGCGCAGACCTGTTACAAGCTGGCCGGTTACATTTGTACCCAGCGGAAGATTGTATTCTTCACCAATACTGGCTCTGACTGCAGGAGCAACCTGGGCAATTGTAAATATTCCCTTTCTGTTTATTGCATAAGCTACATCCTTGAGCGAACTTTTTTCGCGCAGTGCAGCCGTCGGGCATACGAGTATGCATTGGCCGCAGAGAATGCAGTCGCTAACATTCAGCCCCTTGTTATACGGAGTGGTGACGATACTGTTAAAGCCGCGGTTAGTAAAGTCTATAGCTCCAACCTTCTGTACTTCATTGCATACCCTCACACATCTTCCGCACAGTATGCACTTTGCGGGATCTCTTTCCATTGATGCGCTTGAAACGTCTATGGCATGGCTCTTTGACTCACCCTTATAGCGGTGCTCTCTGATGCCGTACTGTTCGGAGAGATTCTGAAGTTCGCAGTTCTTGTTTCTCACGCATATAAGGCAGTCCTGCGGATGATTTTCAACGAGCAGTTCCACGATAGTTTTTCTGGCTTTGCGGACACGCGAAGAATTGGTTTCTACGTTCATACCTTCAAACACCGGGAATGCGCAGCTGGGAATGAGACCTCTCTGGCCTTCGACCTCTACCACACACATTCTGCAGGCTCCTGTGGGAGTAAGGTCTTTCAGATGGCAAAGTGTAGGGATATGGATGCCGACAGATTTGGCGGCATCCAATATGGTCATTCCCTCTTCAGCATTGACTTTTATATTGTTTATGGTTAACTGAACCATTTGAAACTCCTGGGGTTACATTGGAAAACCTGTTAATTTAATTGATCGCGATAGCCTTGAAACGGCAGGTCTCTATACACATACCGCATTTGATACATTTATCCTCGACGATATAGTGGGCCTGACCTTTTTCACCGATGATTGCTTCATTAGGACATTTACGCAGACATAGTCCGCATCCGCTGCATATATTGTTATCAATCGTATATGTCAGCAGTTCCTTGCATACGCCGGCCGGACATTTCCGGTCGAACAGATGTGCCTCGTATTCATCCTTAAAATAGCGCAGACCAGAGAGTACCGGGTTTGGTGCCGACTGGCCCAGTCCGCACAGTGAAGTATCGCGTATTACATCAGCTAGACGCTGCAGGTGAACGACTCCCTTAAAGCGCTGCAGCTGATCGAGTTTGTTCTTTGTATTTTTATAGCTAACAGGAATTCTTTCTATAATTTCGAGCATACGTTTTGTACCTTCGCGGCAAGGTACGCATTTGCCGCACGATTCATTCTGAATGAACGTAAGGAAAAACCGTGCTACATCTACCATACAGGTATCTTCATCCATTACCACAAAACCGCCGCTGCCCATCATTGCCCCGACTGATTTGAGAGATTCATAGTCGACCTCGGTTTTGATAACGCTGTCGGGCAGGCATCCGCCTGATGGACCACCGATCTGAACCGCCTTAAAGAGCTTGTTATCGGGTATGCCTCCGCCGATTTTAAACACCACCTCTTCAAGAGTAACTCCCATTGGTACTTCCACAAGTCCGGAGTTCTTGATCTTGCCGCTGAGAGCAAAAACTTTGGTACCCTTGCTGCTGGCAGTACCGATCGAAGAGAACCATTCAGCACCGCGGGCAATGATGTTGTATATGTTTGCCAGCGTTTCTACGTTATTTATAATAGTAGGCTTGCCGAAAAGTCCTGACTGGGCCGGGAACGGAGGCCGTGGTTTGGGCATACCGCGCTTACCTTCTATTGATGCAATCAGTGCGGTTTCCTCGCCGCATACAAATGCCCCTGCTCCCTTCTTTACTTTCAGGTCGAAACTGAATCCTGAGCCGAGAATATTTTTACCCAGCAGTCCGTAGGCTTTCATAGCCGCAATAGAGTTCTCAAGGCGTTCGATAGCCAGAGGATATTCGGCACGGCAGTAAATATATCCATGGTTGGCCTCAATAGCATAGGCAGCTATCAGCATGCCTTCAATGACTCTGAACGGATCGCTTTCGAGCACTGAGCGGTCCATAAATGCTCCCGGATCTCCTTCGTCGGCATTACAGATTATATATTTATCGCTGCTCTTGTTTTTCAGTGCAAGTTCCCATTTCCTTCCTGTCGGGAATCCCGCCCCGCCGCGTCCCCGGAGTCCGCTGCTCAGCACTTCGCGTATTACAGCCTCTGGTTTCATAAGTCGCAGCACCTTATCTAACGCCTTGAAACCACCATATGCTATGTATGCATCTATCGAATCAGGATTCACAATGCCGCAGTTTTCCAGTACGAATTTCATCTGATGCTTGAAGAAAGGATCATCGTTCAGATTCGGAACGTTATCGCTGCCCTTCCCGTGAGTCCCAAGCAATTTTTCCTGGAGTATGCCTTTCTCGATAATAGCCCTCTGAATGAGTTTGGGTACTATCTTAGGTGTGATTTCACAGTATGATACGCGGTCTTCCCCAGGCAGTTTGATATCAACGATTACTTCTTTTGCGCAGATGCCGATGCATCCGGTAGGTTCGATATGTGCCTGAATGCCGAGCTTTTCAAGCTCTTCTTTTATCGCTTCTTCTACTTTGCGCGCACCCGAAGCAAGGCCGCAGGTTCCCATTCCTATGAAAATCACCGGTATATCGTGTTCTTTGTAGGTTAGCTTCCTGTTAAATGACCTGAATTCTTCGCTGCATTCACTATGATGATGACACAAAGGTCCTTCAGTACAGCAGGTTATAAACTGATTGCATGGTGTTTCTGCACTGTGCCAGCATTCATTACAGCATTTATCCATGAATGTTTTCATAAATCACCTGCCTTTATTTCTTCTGGTTTCTCTTCCTGTGAATCAGCATCTGTCAATGGCGAATACTTCTTCAGTATTCTTGGAATTTCCTTGACCGTAGCCCTGCCGTAGTAGTCGTTGTTGATATTAATTACAGGTGCGATGGAACATGCTCCTATGCAGGCTACAGTTTCCAGCGTGAAGTTTTTGTCACGCGTGGTTTCACCTGCCTTAATATTCAGTGCCGTTTCCAGTGCGAAAAGAATGTTTGCCGACCCTTTCACGTGGCAGGCGGTACCCCTGCAGACACGGACAATATTCTTGCCCAGTGGTTTTAGTCTGAACTGATTGTAGAAAGTAGCGACACCATAGATCCTGCTGATGGGCATCTCCAGGAAATCAGAAATATCCTGCAGCGCATTTTCAGGAAGAAACCCGTAAATGTTCTGGATGTCCTGCAGCAACGCAATAAGATTGCTTTTGTCTCCGGGAGAATAGTTGGAAAAGATGTGTGAATGCATTTTGTACCCCTTTTGAGTTTAGGTATTCTAATACAAAATCCTTAAAACAATTTATATGCCAGTGGAACAGCGCAAAATTTTCGGGATTTTTCCGTTTCTGTGACAAACTGGAATCATCTTCTGAATAAAATTTCCTAACAATAAGAAAAAAATTCTTAACAGTTCTTCTCATTCACACTGAAGTTAATGAAATATTTTGTTATAATCCTGAAAATAATCTAAATTATCCTTAGTATAACTTTTGTGAAAAATTACGGGCCAAGTATCGTAATGCCTGAAGTAAATTATATCAAAAGAAAAGCCGCACTTATTTCTCTCTATATTGGAATTGGTATGTTTGTCTCAAAAATGTCGGCCTATCTGATAACAGGTTCTGCTGCCATTTTTTCAGATGCACTTGAGTCAGTAGTTCATGTCGCAGCTACATCCATGGCTCTGTACAGCATTATTCTCAGTTCCAGGCCTGCTGATGACAGTCATCTTTACGGACACGGTAATGTGGAATTTTTTTCCGCGGGAGTTGAAGGTCTGCTCATTATATTGGCGGCCCTGATGATTATATTCACTGCATCAAAAGACCTGCTGATGGGGCATGAACTGAGCAGACTGGATACCGGAGCCATAGTGGTTGCAGCTGCCGGCGGTGTGAACATGGTACTGGGTTTGTATCTGATAAAAAAGGGCCGGAGCACTAGTTCAATAACTCTTATTGCCGACGGAAAGCACGTCCTGACCGATTCGTATACAAGCATTGGCGTACTGGCAGGTATTATACTTGTCATAATAACAGGGATAAAGGCATTCGATCCGGTATTTGCCATTGCAGTTGCACTTAATATTCTTTTTACCGGCTATAAACTTATGCGTGAATCGGTGGGCGGACTGATGAAAGAGACCGATGAGAAGCTGCTGAACGAGATAGCCGGAGTGCTGGTGAGCTTCAGAAAATCCTACTGGATTGATATACACGAACTGAGGTTCTGGAAGTCAGGAGACAGAGTGTTTATTGATTTTCACCTTATACTGCCCTATTACTTTAACATAAAGAACTCACACATGGAAGAACAGGAAATTACAACTTATCTGAAAAAGGTATTGCCTAATGTTCAGACAAAGATACATTTCGATTATTGCATTTCCGACCTGTGCAAGTGGTGTGATTACAGGATGTGCGACAAGCGTTCAGAAACAAAAACAAAAATAAACGACTGGAGTACCGGAAAACTTATCGGTACTCCAGTATATATGAATCAGCGGCTTTAAGCCGTTAAATCCCTGAGCTTATCGTTTTTCTTCTGTGATTCTTCGGCTATCCGGTTTTTGTATTCCAACATTTTCATGTCAATGGTCTCATCAGATAAAGCCAGTATCTGAAGCGCCAGAATTCCGCTGTTCTTTGCACCGTTAATGGCAACGGTTGCCACAGGAACTCCGGGAGGCATCTGTACTATAGAGAGCAGTGAATCCATTCCGTTAGTTGATTTTCCCAGAATCGGAACTCCTATGACCGGCAGTGTTGTAAATGCAGCAGTAACACCGGGCAGATGTGCAGCTCCGCCGGCTCCGGCTATAATCACTTTCATTCCTTTTTCTCTGGCAGAAGAAGCAAACTCTTCCAGTAACTGAGGTGTCCGGTGAGCAGAAATTATCTTCATTTCGTATTCAACACCGAACTGTGCAAGTATCTGTGCAGCATCATTCATTATAGGCAGATCAGAATCGCTCCCCATAATAATGCCGACAACGGGTTTCCCTGTTTCCATATATCTCCCTGGGTTTGTTTCATGATTAGAAATATTCCAATTCAAAGATATACTATGCAGGGAAAATATTCAACCCGGAATGACGATTGAGAGGCCGGCTATTTTTATTTCTGTCTGATAGTTCCGATTCCGGAGATATCTTTTTTAATTTCTTTTGGTGCGCCGCTGTATGTAATACTGCCTACACCGGATATGCTGGCATCCAGTATTTCGGATGAGTAAACGTCGGCTACAGAAGCACCGCTTATATCAACGCGCACATTCTCTGCATTAAGATTACTGGCATAGACCTTAACGGCACCTGAGAGATCCAGATTCAGCCAGCGTGTATTTCCCTCCAGTTTAATGTTTCCCGCACCACTGGCTTCAACGTCGAGTCTTTCACCAGTGAAATTTTTCAGCCATATATCGTTGGCTCCTGATGTTACGATATATTGCAGCTCAGGCGTTGAAATTCGGACTTCAACTTTACTGTTGAGCTTGACATTATTTTGAGTGAAAATTTTCAGTGTGCCATTTTCAACACGGGTGCTGACAAGAGGAATTATGTTGTCATCACCTATGATCTGCACTTTCTGCCGCCCGCTGCCCGCAATCTTTACCATATAAGCTCCGCTGACATCAACAGAGTTGAATGTTCCCAGATCTCTGGTTTCATCCTTTGTGATACCGCTGCCGCGGACGGAGTATCCATTGCAGCCATTAAGACTTAGCAGTGCACATATTGCAAGAAATAAAATTGATTTCATATTCGTGTCTATGTCTGATTATAATAAATGTATTGTCAATTTCTGGTTACAATATTTTAGACGGAAGCGGATGGCTCAAAGTTCCGGAAATAATTAAAGTATCAGGCTGATTCGGCATTATAAAATAAATTAGAATATTTTCGATACTTCTGTTATATTCAAAATGTAAATAATTATTTTCATTATAAAAGCTGAACTCCGAGAATATGCTGAATTCTGAAGAATCAATACAGCTGATAACTGAAGCGTATGATCATCTGTGGCAGGGGCGCTACAGACTGGCTATGAATGCCGCATCCAAGGCATATGAGAACAGACCCGAAGACTACAATGCTGCTGTCTGCTATGCATGGGCATTGCTTGAGAACGGCAATCCGGCCCGCGCACTGGAACTTGCCAATTATGCGGTTGAAGTGGGCGGCGACTCTCTGGAGACCCGCCTGTTCAGGGGGTTTTTCCTTTCGCGCATGAGCATTTTTGAAGGAGCCAGCTCTGATCTGGATGCTTCAATAAAAAAATTGCAGTCACTTCTGGTGTTTTCTTTGTATAATAAAGCCAGGACTCTCGCTGGAATGAACAGATATCAGGAAGCTGCAGAAATTCTTGGAAAGGCACTGGTGCTTGAAGAGGATCCTGCTCATTCTGAGATAAATGATCTGCTGAAATATTATCAGACAGCCCCCCACCTTTTGAATGATCAGAAGAATTCAGATAACAGTCAGTATAAATATGCCTCTGAAGTGATACTCTCACTGGCCGATGAAGCCTGCAGAGTCAAGGAATACTGGTTCTCACTGCTGGCTGCACGGATAGTAATAAAGCGATGTGAGAACGAGAAGTCAGATGGTACAGAATCTAGTGAATATGCTGCATGCCAGCCGGACCAGATCTACCAGGAAGCACTGCTGCTCGAACTCGAGTCCATGTACAGCATGTTTCAATACCGCCCGGTATATGAGAAAGCCCTCAGGTATGAAAAAATTCTGACCGGCAACCCAAAATTCGGCAACCTATATCCTTTGATTATTAGAGCATATGATGTTAAAGGAGAAGACGAAGCCAATAGCACTATTTCTGCAAATGATATTTCCCCTCTCCCTACTTTTATTGATGACAAGTCCGAGGAAAATCCAGTTGATCCTGTCCCAATGCCTCATATTATCAGCATTAACAAGAGAATTGAATTCCGGAGCTATCCCAACCGTTTCGCAAGGTTCCTGGATATAAAAATGTTCGACATGAGCAGCGATATTCCGGGCGGAAGACGCAGATATATCAATCAGTTTGAGGAAGATAAGCTCAGAATTGCCGGCGCTGAGATAATTTTTGAGAATCCGGCATATTCTATGCGGAATATTACGCTTACAGGAAAAAGTCTGTGGTTTCTGGATGATGAACTGATTACTACAGAAGGTTTTAAAATAAAAATTGATAAATCCTGGCCCAGAGTGTCTTTTATACAGTCTTACGGAGATGAAACATACGGATTCTGGCACAGAGGTCAGGGCCGCTTCGAAATTCATATAGATAAAGAGCTGGCCTGCGTGAAATATTTTCTTATAGGTGAAACAGAAATCAGTCAGGCAGTCGATGATTCACCTGTTTATGATGAATTCCCACCCTATGAAAAAACAGGGACACAGGAGGAAATGTCTTTTAACAGTGCTGAAGAGATAAGACCAGCCGACAGATCTTCCGTCAGAATGCCCGTCAGCTGTGATCTGCCTGAACTGCTTGCAGAACTGGATAAGCTTACAGGGCTTCATTCTCTGAAGAAAACAGTGCGCGATTTTGTCGGCTATCTTAACTTCCTGAATGAGCGCAAAAAGATGGGTTTGAAAGCAGAGAGTTCATTGGCTGTACACTGCGTGTTTCGCGGAAATCCTGGTACCGGTAAGACTACTGTTGCCAGGCTGCTGGGAAATATCTTCAGGGCAATGGGGATACTTGAAAGCGGCCACGTAGTGGAAACAGACAGAGGTGCTCTAGTAGGTCAGTATATCGGTGAAACTGCACTTAAAACCGAAAAGAAAATTTCCGAGGCAACCGGCGGCGTCTTATTCATAGATGAAGCCTACACTCTTTTTAAAAAGGGTGCCGGTTCTCAGGATTTCGGTCAGGAGGCTATCGACACACTGCTGAAAAAAATGGAAGACGGATCGGGCAGCTTTGTGGTGATTGCTGCAGGTTATCCGGATGAGATGAATTCGTTTATTGAATCCAATCCGGGACTTAAATCCCGCTTTTCGCACTTCTTTGACTTTGAGGATTTCAACCCGGATGAACTGACAGAGATATTTATCGCCACTGCTGCAGCCGACGAATACAAAGTGGAAGACGCGGCAGTTGAAATGCTCAGAGATCATTTTACAAATATCTACCGTCAGCGCGATAAGTCCTTCGGCAATGCAAGAATAGTAAAAAATATGTTCAATGCTTCTAAGATGTCGCTTGGAAAAAGATATCTCGGACTGGCTCAGGAGGAAAAAACAAAGGATAACCTGACAACTATACGCGTCAGTGATATAGAACAACTGCTTAAAAAAGAGAAAGCAGAGAACGTAAAGATACCTATTGATGAAAAGACACTGTCTGAACTTACCGGCAAACTCAGTGAACTGGTTGGTATTGAAACCGTTAAAAAGGAAGTGGATGAAATAATAAGGCTTGTCCGGTACTATGCAGAAAAAGGTGAAGACCTCGGAGATAAGTTTACCAGCCACTTTCTCTTTCTCGGAAATCCCGGTACCGGCAAAACTACCGTTGCCAGACTGCTCGCGCAAATATATTCGGCGCTTGGCATACTGAGCAAGGGACACCTGGTGGAAGCTGACAGACAGATGCTTGTTTCCAGTTATGTCGGACAGACAGCCAGACAGACTACCGAACTGATCGATAAAGCCCTTGGCGGGACTCTCTTTATTGACGAGGCCTACAGCCTTGTGAAAAAAGACAGTCCCGGCGATTTCGGCCAGGAAGCTGTCGATACTCTCCTGAAAAAAATGGAAGACCTGCGCGGAGAATTTATTGTTGTTGCTGCAGGTTATACTGAAGAGATGAACCGTTTCCTCGAGAGTAATCCGGGACTTCGTTCCCGTTTCAACAGGATTATTACATTTGACGACTACTCCCCCGATGAACTCTTCGACATTACACTGAGTCTTCTGAGGGAAAAAAACCTTATGCTGAGCGATGATGCAGGTGTTCTTATAAAAAACCATTATATGGAAATATACCGCCAGCGCGATAAGAATTTCGGCAACGCCAGGATAGTCCGCAATCTTGTGGAAGCTGCTTCAAAAAATCAGATGCTCAGGACAATGAATGCAAAAGATGATACGGCTGCCGATAAGGAGATTCTTACAACCGAAGATGTATTATCGGTAATCTCGGATAAAAAGAAAAAGCAGGTCCGAATAGAGATCAATCAGCATCTGCTGGACAAGTATATGTTGGAGCTGAACAGCATGACCGGACTGGATAGTGTGAAGAAAGGTGTGGAGAAACTGGTCAACGGACTGAAAGTCGCAAAAATGAGAGAACAGCGCGGCTTGTCGGTCATCGAGAAAAATCTGCATTCTGTATTTCTGGGGAATCCGGGCACGGGCAAGACTACAGTTGCCAGATTGCTCAGCAGAATATATAAGGAAATGGGATTACTGGAAAAAGGGCACCTGGTGGAAGTAGACCGGGCGGCACTTGTAGCGGGCTATCAGGGACAGACAGCAATAAAAACCGACAATATTATTAAGCAGGCGCTCGGAGGCACACTGTTTATAGACGAAGCTTATACACTCTGGCGGGGCGGAAACGATTTTGGTCAGGAGGCTATCGACACTCTGCTGAAAAGAATGGAAGACTACAGAGGAAGCTTTGCAGTAATTGCCGCAGGCTATCCGGCCGAAATGCAGATGTTCCTTTCATCTAATCCGGGTCTGCAGTCCAGGATCACAAACTATTTTGAATTTGAAGATTACACACCGAGACAGCTTCTGGAAATTGCAGACCAGATTAACCAGACTAACGGATATAAGTTCGATGAAGGTGCTCTGCAGTTTATGCTTGAGATATTTACCAAACTGTATAATGACCGCGACAGGAACTTCGGTAATGCCAGAACTGCAAAGAAAATACTCTATGAAGCCATCAGCAATCAGGAAGAACGAATAAGCGGACTGTTTAACTGCAGCGATGAAGAACTGATGACAATTACTATCGAAGATGTAGGAAAACTGCTTCCCGGTTCGTAGCATAACTACAATTTAACAATCCCGGAGCAGTTTTCCATTCCATATATGAGTGAATCATTATTTACTGAGCGGCTCGGCGAATATCAGTACATATCCGTCCTTATCCTTCATTGCAAATTCTTTCGTCCCGAAGCTTGTCTGATGAAGATCTTTTAATATCTGTACAACTCCGGCAGCTTTTTCATAAATCTTCAGTACATCATCTACTTCGATATACAGAATGATTGATCCGCCGGGAGTTCTGCCTGCAAACTCGGGTATTTCCTGTGCCAGGCTTTCGCTTTTATGCAACATGATTTCGCTATTCCCCTTTCCGATAATGGCAAAATCGTATGTGCCTGTATCAGGGATAGTAGCAATGGTTTCAAATCCTGCAATTTCTTTGTAGAATTTCATAGATTCCCGAACATTTGAAACCATGATATCAATAGTGATCTTTCTTATATCGGACTTTACATTTTTCGAAGTGGTCCTGGTCTTTCTGTCAAGGCGTTCATCATAGTGCCTGATACAACCCTGTATCATAAATACCGAAAAAAACAGAAATACAAATAACTTTTTCATAGCACCCTAAAATATTTAAATTATAATTTATACTGATCACTGACGTTCAGATCATCTCACCGAGCAGTTCCTGGCGAGGTGCTGCAATGATCACTTTATTAACAAGAAGTCCTTTCTGAGATGCGATTGCCGCCCCGGCTTCTACTGCAGCATTAACGGCTGCCACTTCTCCTGTACACGTAAAGAAAGCCTTTCCGCCAAGGGCCATTGCAAGCCTGAGTTCAATAAGCTGTATGTTGGCAGCTTTTACCGCAGCATCGGCTGCTTCAATGCAAGCAGCTACCGAAAATGTTTCTACAATTCCAAGTGATTCGAGCTGCATGACCGGTGTATGTCCTGATATTGCAGGAAATATCTGTTCATCGATGTTGGGAATAATAAACGAGTCTATTACTGAAAACCCCGAAACACCTGCAGCAGTATCGACTGCGCTTTTTACAGCCGCCACGTCACCACCTATGAGCACCATGTATTTACCCGAGCAGATGCTGCGTGATAACAGAAGCTCTACATTGCTGGTCTTGAGCATAGTATCTGCGGCAAGCATACCTGCTGCTATGCTGGACAATTCCAATAGTCCTATAGAATTTTTATCAGTCATTTATTCCCTCCTGAATTCAGCATTATATGCTGTTCAGTGATTTCATTTACTACACCGTTTATAGTGGCGTGGATATTTGCCCCAAGCCTGTCTTCCGGAACTGTGGCGATGAGATCACCTTTCCTGACTGTACTTCCTGTAGAAACAACAGCAGTAGCTGGTTGCCCCGCATGCTGTTTTAACAGTATGGAAACACTATCTGGTTCAGGTCCTTTAGGGATAAAAGGTGCCGGTAAATCGTAGTTCTGCAGGTCAAGACGGCGTATAAGCTGCTTCAGAGGAACCATACGTCCTTTCTTCATTGGATGCACCTTCACTTCCCTGGTCTGTTTGTATTTGAATCCGGCAGCCTTCATATCGCGCCTGGCGATATCACAGGCTTCTTTTGGAAACAGGTCTTCCGGACATGAGTAATAGCTGCACAAACCACACGAACAGCACAGCTCCGCATACTGATTCCAGAGCTCTGAACCGGAGGCGGTAAATACCAGCGATCGCATAACCTTATGAGGCTGAACATCATAACCAAGCAGGTAGCGCGGACAGAGTTCAGTGCAGTAACTGCACTGGTCACAGGCAGATTTTCCTATCCTGCGCTTTGAAGCTTCACTGCTATTCCTTCTGCGTACCAGCAGATGATCTGCAGGCAGCACAATTATTCCTGAAGTGGTTTTAGTGACTGTCTGCTCAAGGTCATTAGTCAGACTGCCCATCATTACACCACTGACAAATATCATATAGTCGCCTGTTGTTGTACCGCCGGCAAAATCGATCAGTTCTTTAAATGAAGTACCGATAGGGGCAAAAAATGTACATGGGGTTTTAACAGCTCCTGTTACAGTGAGTATTTTATCTGTTACAGGAATTCCATCAGCCGCCCGCGATATATTAAACAGTGTTTCGACGTTATTTACTACGCAGCCGACATTCAGCGGAATTCCGCCGGGAGGTATGAGCCTGCCGGTTGCATTATGAACCAGCTCATATTCATCACCAGAGGGATAGAAATCCCCCAGTTCACAAATACTCAATGCAGGATTGCTTAACAGCGGCCGGAAAGCATCGATTGCCCTTTGGTTTTTTGACTTAATGCCTATTATGCCGCAGTGTGCCGATACACTGGAGAGCATAAGTTCCATTCCATGCAGTATCCGGGGTGCAAAATGAACCATTAGTTCCAGGTCCTTGTGAAGCAGCGGTTCACATTCGGCTCCATTGGCAAGCAGATAGTCCACATTCGACACTGCTTTGATATGTGTCGGGAATCCTGCCCCGCCTGCCCCGACCACACCGGAATTCCGGATTGTTTCAGAGAGTTTCATTTGATGTTATTTTGTTCTCTTTATTACGACCAGTGTTTTATCATCGTTATATTCGCCATCCTTGGAAAAATGTATAACGTCGTTCAGTATAGTATAGGTTATTTCCTTTGGCGAGAGATCCTTGCTTTTTCTGATTACCTTTTCGAGGCGGTGTTCTTCATAGCAGTCACCCGTCGTATTAGTGGCTTCTGTTATACCGTCTGTGTAGATTACGAGCACGTCTCCTACGGCAAAGTTTATGTTTTCGGTCTCATATTTTGCATGAGGAGCCGGACCGAGCAAAGGGCCGGTGGGCATAAGGTAAGTTATTTCATTAGTCTTATGTCTGATAAATATCGGCGGATTATGTCCGGCATTTGCATAGAGAAACAGTCCGTTTTTATCGGTTGCTATCTCGCCATAAAACAGAGTCGTAAATTTTGAATCGCTGAAGATTTTATTGACCAGTTCATTCAGGCGCTTGAACAGCGGAGAAATTTTAATCTGAAATGTACTGGCCATCCTTATGGCCCCGGATATGTAGAATGCTTCAGCTGCGGCGCTGACTCCCTTGCTTGCGGCATCTCCGACTGCAATACCGAGACGCTCCTCCTCATCACCAATTCTGAGATAATCAAAAAAATCACCACCAACAATCTGGGCAGGCATCGTAAGTCCGAACATCTCAAAGTTGTGAAATGTATACTCGTGTTCGGGCAGTATACTTCTCTGCAGTTCCATAGCCCGGTTTATATCAGCCTTCAGTGTCTGTTCGCGCTCAGAGATGCGGCGCTGCTTGAGCTGCGATGTCAGTACTGTAGCAACTATGCTGAGCGTATATTTCAGCTCATCGTCAATATTATTGCTGTTAAGTGCGATCATATATTCATAATAGGCAATACCATTGACCTTTATTTTTGAACCGACACCGGAAGCCGAGTATTTGAATATACCTTTTTTGATCAGAAGCGGATTGGTTTCATCAGCCAGTACAGTCCTGGACGTGGAAATCTCTGCACATACGGGGTACTCGTTCAGATAAATCTGAAAATTCGGATTGATCTTTTCAACAGCTCCGGTCTGATAAATCAGGTGGTACGATTTATTCTCAATATCCAGCCGCCATATCCTTCCACCGGTAATGCCGGCGTCTTCGCTCATTATCACCTGATCAAGTACTGTTATTAGCAGTTCCTCTTCCGTATCGAATTTGCGCGAAGCAACAGTATCAATTGTTCTGTAGAGTTTTTTGTGCTGCATTTATTCAGTGTAATAGTTTATCATATCAATAATTGCTTTGCGGCAGACGGGACAGAAATTATCTATGGAAATTGATTTCATAGTGCAATCCTCCGCAGCCCTGTATACTCCTTTCTCTGAATAACCGCCGCCTTCATAGACTCCAACGGTGTAATTGCTGCCAGGAGGAGTTGGTACAGGAGTATCTTTCTTCAGCATCGATTTCCATTTTTTCCCGAAGTCAACCAGTGTTGTGAGGTTTGCCTCCCAGGGTTCAACGTCATGCGGATAAAAATCGACATACGCCACAGACGAGGTATAGTACTCGTCACCAAGTCCCGCGAAACCGTGTCCGAATTCGTGCGTAAAAATATATTCTTCATACTTGTTATCTGAAACGCAGACAGAATAGTGATTATATATAGAACCGCCTCCGTATTTACCGGTATTGACCAGTATATATATCTGATCATACGGTGTACACGATGCGATATCGCGCAGTGTTCTGTTATCATTTGTCATCAGATAGCGGTCTTCATTGAAAGTATAGAAAGTTGTATTCACAGCAGTGTTCCGCCAGATATGCTCAGCAGGAATATCGGTACCGCTTTCTTCAGAATACGCTTCGACTGCAGTAATATTGAATTTGCCCTTGTTTTCCCTGAACGGAGAAGCCTTGAAAAGGTATGCGGCAAATTTTTTGCAGTCGTCGTTGAATTTACCCATTTGTTCTTTCGTGTATCCGTCAGGAATGATTACAATGTCAACTTTTTCGTCAGGTTTACCTGACTCAAGAATTTTGTTGACATGATAGGTGGTGTTACTCCCGTTTTCGATAAAATAATCAGACGGAAAAATAAATCTGCTGAATCTGGAAACAAATTCACCTTTCTTATTCCGGCTTAGAATTTCAAGCCGTACCGTGGCCTTGGGGAACGGGAACGTCACAGTTTCACTGAACGTGCGGTCTATATGTTTGGCCTCATCGGTTGTCTGCCACTCGCTGAAAAGTGTAGAATAACCTTTTGAATATATGAGCCTTCCAGAAGCCGAGTCATATATCATTACCATATATTTCCCGTACCGGAAAGGGTCGATGAGATTTTTCTTTGAACCGGCCCAGTAAGGTTCCTCTTTTTCGCGATCAGATGTTATGGATTCACTAACTGAATTTCCTGAATGATAGTAATCAAACCTGAGAGTCTTATCCAGGAAGTAAGTATCAAAGTCAGGATTCCCCAGTGCAAATATATTCAGCCACGCGCTGAAAAGTAAGAATCCGCAGAATGTAAATTTCATATATAGACTTTCTTAGAAATTAAGTAAAATATTTCTATATTTTGCGTGAACCCGGCTTCACTGCTGGTATCCCGTGACTGCATAACGGGCAGTCATCAGGAGAGTACGAAACGACATCGAGTTTCAGAGTGCTGATCTGGGGTACTCCGAAGTCCACTTTGCCGTTTGAACGGTCGACTATCATTCCAACACCGACAACCTCGGCTTTGGCCTGTCTTACAATATCCATGACCTCAAACACTGAACCGCCGGTTGTTACCACATCCTCGCATACCAGGACACGCTCTCCTTCAGACAGCGAGAAACCGCGTCTGAGTGTAAGCGACTTATCCTCCCTCTCAGCAAAAATTGATTTCTTTCCCAGTTGTCTGGCAGTTTCCTGGCCGACAACTATGCCGCCGATAGCGGGCGATATTACCGTATCTATCTGAAATGATGAGAAATAATCGGCAATTCTTGAACAGACAATTTCCGTATAGTTCATATACTGCAGCACTTTTGCGCACTGAAAATACTGATTGCTGTGTCTTCCTGAAGTAAGGAGGAAATGTCCCTCGAGAAGGGCTCCGGTTTTTATAAAGATATCGAGTATCTCCTTGTCGCTTATATTCATTTATTGGTCTCCGCGTGTTTTGTATTTTTTTAATAATAAAGATAACTATCAGGGGTTTTCAAAGCAAATCATAAAAAAAACTTGTATGAGGCGGGTTTTTGGAGCATATCATCATTCAAATTTATTATATTTTAATTATCTTTATTTTTTTGAAAAAAAACTTTAACAGATGGAGGCATGATGAAAATTGCAGTCTGCGTCAGTCACGTACCTGATACTGCAAGCAAAATTTCTGTCGCTGCAGACGGAAAATCTATAGATACCGGCGGAATTGCATATGTTATTAATCCGTATGATGAATATGCAGTTGAGGAAGCCTTAAAGCTGAAGGAATCGCTCGGAACCGGCGAAGTCGTAGTAATCTCTGCCGGAAAAGAATCCAGCAAGGAAACACTGAGAAAAGCACTTGCAATGGGTGCTGACCGCGCAGTACATCTGAAGACTGATAATCCGTTTGATTCGCTCGAACTGGCTCATCTTCTGGCAGACCAGATAAAACTCGAAGATGCAAAGCTGGTATTCTTTGGAAAACAATCTGTAGACTATGACAATTCAGTTACCGGACAGCTTACTGCTGCTCTGCTGGACTATAACTGCATTTCTGTTACCGTAGGATTCTCTATTGATGGCGAAAAAATTTCTGCCGAAAGGGAGATTGAAGGCGGGCGCGAAGTTGTAGAGACTTCACTCCCCTGCGTTATTACTGCTCAGAAAGGTCTGAATGAACCCCGGTATGCTTCTCTTAAAGGCATTATGGCGGCTAAAAAGAAAACAATTGAAGAAAAACCGGTTGATACCGGCGAGAAATTCGTTGAAGTAACCGGTATGAAAAAACCTGTACTTAAACAGGCCGGCCGGATCCTTGGTACCGATAAATCGGCAGTAGCAGAACTGGTACGGTTATTAAGAGAAGAAGCAAAAGTAATCTAAGAATAAGGAATATTGCCATGTCGAATAAAGTTTTGGTTTTTATAGAGCAAAGAGGCGGAGAAGTGAAAAAGAGTTCACTTGAAGCCCTGTCCGCAGCAGTTGACATAGCTGCTAAATCAGGTATGGAAACAGAAGCAGTCATTATCGGAAACGAAATAAATAATCCGGAAATACTCGGTGACTATGGTGCCGCAAATGTTGTGATTTACAAGGACGCTTCACTTGAGAATTATTCTTCTTCAGCTTACTGCAAAATATTTGCAGCACACGCTTCAGCTGAAGACGTGAGAGTCATTGTACTTTCAAATACAGCTATGGGCAAGGAAATTGCTCCCTATTGCGCTGCAAAACTGAAGGCAGGACTCATTACCGACTGCATATCAATTGATACAGATGCATCCGGGGATATAACTGCTGAAAAACCGGTCTATGCGGGAAAAGCCATTATTGGTGAAAAAATTAAAACTGAAAAGAAGATACTTACTCTGAGGCCCAACATATTCCATTTGTCTGCAGACAGGAAAACCGAGATGCAGATAAAGACTGTCACACCGTCGGATATAGATCTGAGCTGCCGCGTTGTCGAAATCAAAAAAGCTTCCGGAAAGATGGATGTTGCTGAAGCAGAGATAATTGTTTCCGGAGGACGCGGACTGAAGGGACCCGAGAATTTCCCGATGCTCGAAGAACTGGCAGAAGTTCTCGGTGGTGCTGTAGGTGCTTCTAGAGCTGTTGTTGATGCCGGGTGGCGTCCTCATGCCGAACAGGTGGGACAGACGGGTAAAACGGTATCTCCCAACCTGTACATTGCTGCAGGAATATCGGGGGCAATTCAACATCTTGCAGGTATGTCTTCTTCTAAGTATATTGTAGCTATAAACAAGGATAAAGACGCACCGATATTTTCTGTTGCAGACTATGGCATTGCCGGTGATCTGTTTGAAATTATACCTGCAATGACAGAAGAAATCAGAAAAATCAAACAGTAAACGCATTTGCGGATTATTAGAGTGATAATATCCGGTTATTTTAAGGGTGTCAGATCTAAATGAAAAAAAAGCGGGGTGAACTTGAATAAAGTCCAGGTGGAAATATTAGGACTGTCATCGACTCCTTCGGCAGGCGGGGCCTATGCTATTCTGCTGAAGGAAATATATGGTCAGAGGAGGTTACCCATAATTATAGGAGCTTTTGAAGCACAGGCAATTGCTCTTGAGATTGAAGGGATAAAACCTCCCCGCCCGCTTACACATGATTTGCTTAAAAACATAATAGACAATCTCGGCGCGTCGGTACAGGAGATATTTATTGATGAGCTCAGGGAAAATACCTTCTATGCAAAGATAATACTGGATGTGTCTTCTCTTACGAACGACATAGATTCCAGGCCAAGTGATGCAATAGCACTTGCTGTCAGGACTCAGGCCCCAATATATGTAAGCGAGGAAGTAATGGTCCAGGCTGGTTTTATACCAAACGAAGAGGAAATAAGCGAGGAGGAAACCGACGAGATGTCGGCGGCACTCGATGAGGATCAGGAGAAGGAGGAAAAACCCGCAATATCACCGTCAAAGGAATCCAAGCTTGCAGCGTTGCAAAACCAGCTGAGAGAATCCCTGGAAAATGAGGACTATGAAAGGGCGGCCAGGATCAGGGATGAAATTAAAAAGATATCCGGACAGAATTGATGCTGTTGTGAGCAGATCTTTTTTCTGACGGCGCGGTTATTCGAAAGAGGCTTTCCCGATGATGCATTCCAGGCATCGTCCCTTTGAACAGTAATTCCTGAACAGTTCTATCATACCCTGCGAAAGAATGCTCCTCTTCCATGCATCACCAATATTCAGTGTTCCGGCGACAAATTTTACTATATTGTTGTCATCCAGCTGCGTATATGTTGAATATACTGTCAAAGCTCTCTGCGATAGTTCTTTCTTCCCGAACACTTCTCCGTAGATCGAAATAAACGGCAGCACAACATTTATCACCATTTCATCTGCCCTTGCTCCGCCGACAAAATAATTTATCTCTTCCTGGCATTTGTGATCGAATACATAGTGGGTTTTCCAGAATCCGTCAGATTTCACTATGAAAAGTGATTTTACCGAACGGATTAGAGTGTCTGCGTTACGAATCTCGTCAAATTTTTTTATCAGAATTCTTATGAAGTCCTCTGCGAGTATTTTCCTGAGCAATACTGCTCCTCCGGCTAGACGAATTGTGGGAAAGTTCTGCGGCCGCAGCTTAAAAAAATGCCACTGCGTTTCGTCAAAATAGTGTCCGTCATAAAGGTGCTTTTTAGAATTCCATATTTCCTTCAGGTGTCTGACATAATCATTGCTGTCCTGGATACCGAAATCATTCTTCTCAGGTATAAGTCCGGCAACGTGAAAAAGTACGCTGTGCAGACTATCAATATCGAAATGTTCACCGAGGAGTGTCCTGATATAGTCAGTATTCAGAAACTGAGCCAGGTTAAGCATAATGCCTTTGTTCTTTGAATAACCAAGGGCCTCAAAGATATATTCATATAAAAGCTGCTGCCAAAGTTCCTTTGCTTCGAAATCGGAATAGTTAAAATCCTTTTCGAGAAAGTCTACCCCTGCTTCATAACGGACAACAGGCTCCTTCAGCCCCAGTCTTTTTATGTACGCAATTTCCTTCAGTCTGTGGTACATTTTTTCACACTTCTTGTTGAAGCGTTCGACACCCAGAGAGTATATAAAATCGATTTTTATTTGTTCACTTACTCCCTGATTTGATTCGATGCATCTGAGCTGAGTGCGGTTGTATTCCTGGTCGCTGCTGCTGCTGTTGCCTGCTGCGGGATTAGTTTTGGGCAGGCCGATCAGTTCCTTTTTTATATAACCGTTCAGGCATACAGAATGGATTTTCCGGCCTTCCTTGTTATAGACATATGCCAGACGTGATGAATTGAAGAGCGACAGGTGCAGTATTACTTTATTGTACCTTTTGTTGATGTTATGGCCGTGTGTTTTCCAGTCGGTGTAATCGCTGTCTATTTCCACATCACCGACATATACGAGGTTGCCTATACGTATGCGTGCATTCTTAAAGTCGGGACCCGAAGTGTCGGTATTCTCCACACCAGTATCCATAACAGTTATGGCTTCTCCGTCAGCTGTGGAAAGTTCCTTTTCGAAGTTTTTGGTCTTCCAGATTTCATATAACTGTTTTTCGTAGATCTTCGGTTCTGTTTCCATTTGGTAAAACCCCGGAAATATTTGATAAATAACAAAAAACGTCTATTCGAAATCTAATAATTGAATTACTGCAATATATTCTGAACAGTATTGTTCAGCGAAACAATTTCTTTTTTCGCAAATTGTCCAAAGTTTTCGCTATGATCACCATAGAGAAGTGATCTGCTTACATTTACCAGAAATTTATTGTTGTTATTAGACTTAAATATCCTTGTTACATCTTCGAGGCTTCCGCCCTGCGCTCCAACACCCGGCAGAAGAACATACATATTGCCGAAAGAACCGATATTCATTTCCAGTTCATCCTTGTTGGTTGCGCCGAATACAATACCGCAATTCTGCGCAGCATTCCATTCATGGGCTTTTTTAATTACACGCTGAAAAAGGAATTCTCCGCCCTCCAGCCTGAGTTTTTCAAAATCCGAAGAGCTGCCGTTGGAAGTCAGGGCAAGTATGAAACTGATTTTATCGCGGTATTCGAGGAAAGGTTCCACAGAATCGAACCCCATATATGGGTGCAGTGTAGCCGAATCCAGGTCAAAATGGCTGTAGAGCGAATATGCATACATACGGCTGGTATTCCCGATATCGCCGCGTTTTGCATCACCTATAATAAATTTATCCTTCGGTATATAATCGATAGTTTTCTGAAGTGTCTCACATCCAGCCTGGCCGTCTTTCTCATAAAATGCGAAATTGATCTTATAGGAAGCCGCGTGTTCACAGGTGTTGTCTATGATAATCTTATTGAATTCAAATACAGGATCTTTTTCAGAAGAATGCAGGAACAATGGGATTTTCGAAATGTCTGTATCCAGGCCAACTGCGATGTGTCTGCCGGCTGAAAGCTGTATGTCTAATTTTTCCTGTGCAGTCATATAATTCTGTTATTATTATTTTTTGCAATATAAATAAAAAATCTGTCAAATAGAACCCGGAAATAAAAAAATTACAAACATACTCAGGCGTATTGTTTCCGGTTGCGGTAAATATTGGCAACAATCCCCATCAGGAACATATTTACCATAAGTGAGCTTCCACCGTAGCTGAGGAAAGGCAGCGGAAGACCTATAACTGGCATGACACCCAGATCCATACCGATATTAATTGCGAAATGCACAAACAGCAGGCACAATACACCGATAACAACCAGGCTGTTAAATTCGCTTTTTTCCCTCACCATAGAAGCTGTTTTCAGAATGCGCAGAAACAGCACGAGGAAGAGAGTAATAGTAAACACGCTGCCAATAAAACCGAATTCCTCTCCGATCACACAGTATATAAAATCGGTCCATTGTTCCGGAATAAATCTGAGCTGTGTCTGGTTGCCGGCAAGAAAACCTTTCCCGAATAATCCGCCTGACCCGATAGCAACCTTAGCCTGTATAGCATTATAACCTGATCCGAGAGGATCAGCATTTGGATCTATAAACGTGGTAAGTCTCTTCTGCTGGTGAGGGCTCAGTGCCCTGTAGAGTGCATCAAAGAAAAATCCTGAGGCAAGATTAGTAACAAATATGGAGGCACTGAAGAACAGATTCTTTTTGAAAAAGAAAAGACCTGCTATAATGAGCAGCAACACTGCCCCGAGAACATAATAGCCGAACATAGATGCAAATATTGAAATACCTGGTGATAGCACCACAAACAGATAGAAGAGATCTATACCTTTCCAGTACAAAAGTGCAAGTATGATTGCGGCAAATACTATAGAAGTCCCCATATCGGGCTCCAGCAGTATAAGCGCCACCGGAAAAAATCCTATTGCCAGGGCGATGATCAGGTCTTTTACAGAATTGATGTCTGTCTTTTCCATACTCAAATATTTCGACAGAAGAAGAATGGTGGCTATCTTGGCAAATTCCGAGGGCTGAAACCCGACGAAACCAAGGTCGAGCCAGCTGCGGGCGCCATAAACCTTTTTACCGACAGCAAACACAGCCACAAGCAGTAGAATACTCAAAATATAGGAAGGCAAAGCGAGAAAACTGAACGTGCGGGGGTGCAGAAAACAGGTTACAAAAAATACGATCAGTGAGGCAATACCCCAGAGCAGCTGCTTCTGAAAGTTACCGCCCGCAGTCGGATGATGTATGGTGGAACTATATATAGCCATCAGCCCTATGGTAAACAGCAGCAGCATACACAGGAATGCCGTGATATCAAACTTATCCTCTAACTGGTAATTTATTCTAGAACGCTGCGACAGCAATTTCATCCTCAATTTTCTTGTTTGAATCATTCGGTACATATCCGATCTTTGTCAGATACTTCTTCATAACATCCCTTGCAATTGGCATCGCCCAGGTAGCGCCGAATCCTGCATTCTCTACCAGAACAGCTACTGCGATTTTGGGATTGTCATACGGTGCAAACCCGATAAACCAGGCGTGATCTTTACCGTGCGGATTCTGCGCAGTACCGGTTTTACCCGCGACGGTGACTCCGGGAATTTTGGCTCCGGAAGCGGTACCGGATCCGTTTACAACCAGGAACATACCGTGTTTGACTACATCGAAGGTCTTCTGGCTTACCCTGGTATCTATGTCGTCAAACCGGAACGGGACTATTTTTTTTGTATCTGAATTCAGATATCCCTTGACCAGATGCGGCTTCTTTGATTTACCGTTGTTTGCGATAAGTGCCGTGTATTGTGCAAGCTGCAGCGGTGTAACACTCAGTTCGCCCTGGCCGATACCAAGACTGACTATATATCCCTTCGTCCAGCCGTTTGGGCCATAACGCTTGTTGTAGTATTTAGTAGAAGGCAATATCCCTGCGCGTTCTTCGCCAATATCTATACCTGTCTTTTTACCGAAACCAAACCTGCTTGCATAGTCTGACCACTTGTCGAGCCCAACACGCAGTATAAGAGAATAAAAGAAAGTATTGCACGACTTTTCTATTGCCCGCTCAACATTGAGCGCACCGTGTGCTCCGCCGTGACACTTGAAAAATCTGCCGAAATAAAAACCGCCGGGACAGTTGATTATCGATTGCGGGGTTATTACACCTTCTTCGAGACCGGCAATAGCACCCAGTACCTTGAACGTCGAACCCGGAGGATTTGCAGACAGAGTGGCACGGTTGAAAAGCGGCTTATCCGGATCAGTGTTCAGCTTTGTCCATACGTCTCTTGAAGTAACAGTGGTAAAGTTATTAAGGTCATACTCTGGAGCACTAACGAGCGCAAGTATCTCTCCTGACTGGGGTTCAATTGCAACCAGGGCACCCTTCTTCCCTTCAAAAGCTTTTTCAGCAACGCGCTGAGCATCGGCGTCAATAGTAAGAACCAGGTCTTCACCTTTTATAGACACTCTGTCATTTGTCCCGTTCTTGAAACGTCCGGTCTCGCGGCGTCTCGAATCAACTAGTATATAATTGACGCCTTTCTTTCCGCGCAGAAATTTTTCATAGGTCTTTTCTATACCGTTATTACCTATGAAATCTCCCATAGTATAATATTCTTCCTTGTCGTTCTCCAGCTGATAACGCGAGATTTCCTTGGTGTAACCGAACATGTGCGACCCCTTAATGCTGTCAGGGTATTCACGCTCCATTTCCACGATATAGCTTACACCGGGGAGGCTTTCCTTATTTTCCTCAAGCCAGGCGATGACATTGAAACTCACGTCACGCTGAATCCTGACAGGGAGGTATTTGGAAAACTGGGAGTTACTTTTCAGTATCTTGTCAACATAGCCGGTATCGGTGCCCAGTACAGTTTCAAGTATGTGGTCAAGCTTTCTGTCATATAAGGAAGGCAGTATAAGAATAGTATAGGCGGATTTGTTATTTACAACTATTTCCAGGTTCCTGTCGTAGAAAACTCCCCTGAGCGGAGTCTGGACTATTCCCTTAATACTGTTCTCGGCAGATTTTTCGTCATAATACTTGTGATTGATTATCTGCATCTGGAACAGCTGAAAAACAAGCACCGCAAAAAATCCTACGATTATATAAAAAAGGATCATCCTCTTATAATCGCCGCTGAATATATTCCCTTTTGTCACGCTGTTAAACTTCCTATATAATCACAATCGTGTATCATCATAATAAAAATCAGATTCAAATAAAGTTCCCTCAAAGAAAGACATTCCATTCATGAGAAGAGTTTTCTGGGATAAAATATTATCAGCGGCAAAGATACGACCGCAGAATAAAGTCCTGGCAGCAGTCCCTGCATGAATATCAGCATAAACAGACTGGTATTAATTTCTGTCGTTGAAAAAAAAGTATATATCACCGAATCTATAGAACCGACACCGAATATGATAAGCAGGAGCATGAAGGAGTTGAGGTTAAATTCCATTTTGTTTTCATTATAGAAATAGCCGGTCAGAAAGCCGCTCATTGTCTTGGCAAACATAGCGCTTCCAATCACTCCTCCTGAAACCATGTCGAATATCAATCCCATGATAAATCCCAGTATGGTTCCGTGAATCTGCCCCAGCTTAAGGGTATAATAAACCAGAACAATCAGAATCAGGTCCGGAGCGATCTGATTGAAAGAAATCAGCGGAATGATAGTAAGCTGAAGAACGGTCAGCGGAATAAAAATCAGTATAGCGTATATGTAATCAGTGCGCATTATTTTATCAGGTTTAATTCCAGGTCATTGATCTGTTTGCTCGGTACAATTGCAATAATAAACACATTATCAATTCTTACCAGATCGGAAAACGGCTTAATGGTAATATCATTGAATATCCCAGCTTTATTCCTGTTGCCGCCGCTTACTATACCAACCGGAATAGCCGGAGGAAATTTTGTGCTGAAGTCACTGGTAACAATCCTGTCTCCAATTTCCATATCGAAGGTCTTGGGGACATTTTTTATGATCAGTTCATTGCCGTCCCATTCGAGAATGCCGTCATAGCGGCTGCGCTGGTTTTTTACTGCTACTTTCAGATCGCGGTTCATGATAGTTCTGACTACAGAAAAACCGTCACCGACTGAGTGAATAATTCCCACGAGTCCCTGATCGGTAATTACCGGCATGCCTTCGCGCAGGTTCAGTTCACGGCCGGCATTGATAATGAATATTCCCTGAGAAGCTGCCACATGCTTGGAAACAATGGATGCGGAGATCAGCGGATAGTCGGAAGTATCTTTCAGTGCCAGCATCCGGCGCAGTTCTTCATTCTGAATTCCGTATTCACGCAGCCGGTTGACCTGAAGCATCAGGTTTGCATTGGTTTCGCGCAGCTGTTCGACTTCAAAACCGGCAGTAAATGGCTCTAGAATTTTCGAAAATCCGGAAGTCAGGACGGCAAATGTTCCGAATGCAGCCGTTTTAACTTTTTTCAATGGCGGCTTATTGCTGACCGATATAAGTGTCAGACTGATCAGAAGCATCACAACCAGTACAATATATTCCTTATAGCCGTTCCAGATTCTTAAAAGAAAACCGCGTATCAATATCTTCTATTCCGAATAAATACTTTGGAATACTTGTTCATGTTGTCTATGGATTTACCAGCACCCCTGACAACTGCAGTAAGCGGATCTTCTGCAACGTGTACCGGCAGATTTGTTTCCATTCTGATGCGTTCATCGATTCCCTTAAGCAGTGCCCCGCCGCCGGTAACCATCACGCCACGGTCCAGAATATCGGCAGAGAGTTCAGGAGGTGTTCTTTCGAGCGATTGCTTTACGGCATCAACTATCTGGGATATATTTTCGTTAAGCGCGTCGCGTATTTCCACTGAACTGACTTCAGCGGTTTTCGGAACGCCGCCTACCAGGTCCCTGCCTTTTACCTGCACAGTTATTTCTTCTTTCAGAGGCACGGCGCTTCCGACTTCACATTTAATGGCCTCAGCAGTTCTTTCACCAATCAGAAGGTTATGATTCTTCTTAAAAAACTGCATTATGGCATTGTTCATTTCATCACCTGCTATCCTGATCGATTCTTCATTGACGATACCAGATAATGCGATGACAGCAATTTCAGTAGTTCCGCCGCCAATATCAATGATCATGCTTCCTACGGGGGCTTCGACGTCGATTCCGATACCGATAGCAGCTGCCATTGGTTCGGCTATCAGATGAACTTCCTTTGCTCCGGCGTGTTCAGCTGCATCGCGTACCGCACGTTTTTCCACTTCGGTAACGCCGCTGGGAACTGCAATGACAATTCTGCGGCTGGAAACCGGTCCGGTGCTCACTCGCTTAATGAAGGCCTTGATCATTCCCTCGGCTATTTCGAAATCTGCGATCACGCCGTCGCGCATAGGCCGGGTAACACGTATCTCCTTGTGTTCCCTGCCCTGCATTTCCTTTGCCTTGTTGCCCAACGCTATTATCCTTTTGGTATTGCGGTCATAGGCGACGATCGAGGGTTCATTCAGTACAATGCCTTTGCCTTTAACGTGTATGAGAGTATTAGCAGTACCCAGGTCAACGGCTATGTCTGTCGAAAAAAAGTCAAATAATCCCATAATAAAAAAAATCCTTTTAGTGCTTAAAATTTCTGATACTGGTAAAAATCATTGCGACATTATTTTCATTTGCTGCGCTGATGGATTCCTCGTCACGCACCGATCCTCCCGGCTGAATAATGGCAGCAGATCCTGCAGCGGCTATTTCCTGCACTCCGTCCGGGAACGGGAAGTATGCATCGGATGCTGCAACGGAACCCTGAAGATCGTGGCCGTGTTCCTTGGCCTTTTGTATTGCGATTCTGACAGAGTCGACCCTGGAAGTCTGACCGGCTCCTACTCCCAGTATCATTTGATTTTTTGCAAATACTATCGCATTCGATTTAGTGTGTTTTGATATTACCCATGCAAACCTTAAGTCATCGAGCTCTGCGGGAGTAACACTGCGTTTGGTAACCGTTTTAAGTAGATCATCAGTCAATACGGAATTATCTCTTTCCTGTGCTATTAAACCGCCAGGAATTGTTTTTACCGTCACATAATTGCGCGGCAGTTCTTTTATACCCTTTACAAGACGCCTGTTTTTCTTCTTTTCCAGTATCTGCAGTGCTTCCGCCGTGAAATCGGGAGCATATACTATCTCAAGGAAAATCTCATTCAGCTTTTCTGCAGTTTCAGCATCCACAACAGAATTGAATGCCACAATACCGCCAAATGCAGAAACCGGATCACACGAAAGTGCTTTGCTGTAGGCATCCAGTGCACTGGTCCCCGCAGCTGCACCACAGGCATTAGTATGCTTAATAATAGCACATGAATTTTTACCCAGATCATTTATCAGTTCCACTGCAGCTACGAGATCTACAATGTTATTGTAAGATATCTCTTTCCCGTGCAGTATTTGAAAATAATCGAAGAAATCACCATATACTCCGGCTGCCTGATGAGGATTCTCTCCGTATCTGAGGCTCTGTACGAGTTTCTGATTAATGCGGATGGAGTCTGCAGGGCAGCTGAATTCTTTTTCAAGAAAGTTGGCTATAAGAGTGTCATAATATGATGTGTATGAAAATGCATCTTTTGCGAGTCTCTGGCGTGTTTCAATGCTTACCTGTCCTGATGATTTCAGTTCAGATAGAAAGCCTTCATACTGCGACGGGTCAGTCAGTACGGAAACAAATTTATAATTCTTTGCCGAAGCTCTAATAAGACTTGGGCCGCCGATATCAATATTTTCAATCTTTGTTGCCAGGTCCAGATCTTCTCTTTTGACGACCTGAGGGAAGGGATAAAGATTCACACAGACAATATCTATTGGAAGTATGTTGTTTTCTTCGGCTTCCCGGATATCCTGTTCTATATCGCGGCGCATTAGTATGCCACCGAATACTCTGGGCTGAAGTGTCTTTACCCTGCCTTCAAAAATTTCCGGAAATGAAGCGAAAGAACTTATTTCGGTGCACCCGGTTCCGGATTCGTTGAGCAGTTTGGCAGTATTACCTGTGGCAAGAATTTCATAACCAAGAGAAACGAGTTCACCTGCAAATTCTTTAATATTTGTTTTATCTGAAACGCTTATGAGAGCTAGTTTTTTCAATGTATATATACCATAAAATGTTGAACAATCATCTCACACATACAAAAAATCTCATTCGAGAATTATTACCCTGCCGTCTCTGATAACTATTTTGTCCTCAGAATACTTCTTTACTACGTAAGGCAGGAGTTTATGTTCGGCCAATAAAACGCGCCCGGCAATTTCTTCGGGAGACTTTACATCGGAAATATCCACAACGCTTTGAGCAATTATTTTCCCGTTATCATAAATTTTATCGACAAAATGCACTGTAGCGCCGGATACTTTTGCGGTCGAATTATAAACTGCCCGGTGCACATTCATTCCGTACATACCGCAGCCTCCGAAAGAAGGAAGCAGAGCCGGATGAATATTTATTATTCTGTCAGAAAAACTATCGACAACCTCATCAGGTATTTTTTTCAGAAAGCCGGCAAGCACGATAAGGCCGATACCGAGATCTGAAAGCAGTGCGTTCAGCTGGTCGTAAGTGTAATATCCCTCGCGCTCAGTACGAGACAGAAAATATACCGGAATTCCGCGTTGAACAGCAACGTCAACTGCCGCACAGCTGCTGTTATCTGTAATAAGGCACTTTATAACGGCACTTATTTCTTTTTTTTCTATTGAACCGAGCAGCGAAACGAAATTCGAACCCCGGCCTGAGACAAATACAGCAACGCCTAGCATAGACCTAATAATTTACTGTGAAAATTAGTTAAATGAATAAAAATAATCAATCCAAATCAAGTCTTCAGCAGAGTATCTCGAACTAAACAGTTACTTTCTCCGAGTAAAGCAGTGCAGCCCTGACAAATTCCCTGAATAACGGGTGAGCATTTGTCGCCCTGCTCTTCAGTTCGGGATGGAATTGACAGCCCAGGAACCATGGCTTGTCGGGCAACTCAATTATTTCCACCAGTTTTCCGTCAGGTGACAGTCCGCTGAGTTCCATGCCGCATTTTTCAAGTGCAGGTCTGTATGTATTGTTTACTTCGTAACGGTGGCGGTGTCTTTCAGAAATAGTATCAGTCCTGTAGGCTTCCAGGGCTTTTGAACCCTTTTTCAGCTGACACGGATATGCTCCAAGACGCATTGACCCGCCCATGTTCTTTACTTTCTTCTGCTCCGGCATCAGGTCTATCACACTGTACTTCGTTTTTTCAAATTCCACACTATTGGCTTTTTTAAGGCCGCATACATTGCGCGCAAACTCAACTACTGCGAGCTGCATACCAAGACAAATACCGAAGAACGGAATATTGTTTTCCCTTACATACCTGATAGCACTAATTTTGCCTTCAATTCCCCTTTCACCGAAACCGCCCGGCACCAAAAGTCCGCTTATACCTGCAAGCACCTTTGCTGCTGAAGCGTCATCTACTTCCTCTGCATTGATATACTTCAGCTTTACGCGCACATCGTTTTCAGCTCCTGCGTGTACGAACGCTTCTATGATGCTCTTATAAGCATCTTTATATTCGACATATTTACCGCAAACAGCAATTTCAACGGTCTTGGACGGATTTTTAACCTTACCTACAAAATTCTCCCAGGATTCGAGTTTTATTTTTATATCCGGGAGTTTGAGGCGGTTAAGTACTATGCGGTCAAATTTTTGTTTATGGAGTGTCAGAGGAATTTCGTATATAGTTGAGCAGTCGAAGGCTGAAAACACCGAGGTCTCGTCGACATTGCAGAAAAGTGCAATTTTCTTTCTTAGATCCGCCGGCAGCAATTTTTCAGACCGGCACACAAGAATATTCGGCTGAATACCCAGCTCCAGCAGATTCTTTACACTGTGCTGAGTCGGTTTTGTCTTCACTTCACCCGCGGCAGGAAGATAAGGCACCAGAGTAACGTGAATGTTAATTGCATTTTTCCTCCCAACTTCCATCATCAGCTGCCGCATTGCCTCGAGGAACGGAAGGCTCTCAATATCGCCTACCGTACCGCCGATTTCAGTAATTATAATATCGTATTCGCCGGAATCACCCAGCTTTTTCATTCTCTCTTTTATTTCGTCTGTAATATGCGGAATAACCTGAACGGTTGCGCCCAGAAAGTCACCGCGCCTTTCCTTTGTAATTACGTCAAAATAGACCTGTCCGGTAGTAGTATTATTAGCCCGGCTCATACTGACATCCAGGAATCTTTCGTAGTGACCCAGATCGAGATCTGTTTCAGCACCGTCATCGGTGACATAAACCTCTCCGTGCTGATACGGACTCATGGTTCCCGGGTCGACATTGATATAAGGATCAAATTTCTGTATAGTTACATTATAACCCCTCTGTTTAAGCAGCAGGCCAAGTGCAGAAGCGGTTATTCCCTTCCCAAGAGAAGAAACAACTCCGCCGGTTACAAATATATACTTGACTTTTTTCTTGTGGCTCATCTTTTCAACTTAAATAATTTATATTTTACGTAATTATTCTGTCTGCAGGTATAGAAAATTTATAATTTCAAAGTTTTAAATGTATTCATTTTTAGACAAAATCGCTAATGAATTAAGCCCGGGAGACTTAAAATTTAGAGAGATATAAGCAAAGATTTCAATGAGCAGAACTGAAATATTACAGGTCCTGTTTCTCAATATGCTTATCTTCAATGACTTCCGGATGTGAGTCGGAAAAAACTGATTCTTCCTTTGAAAGACGTGTTAACTGCAGAGCCAAAAATGTCAAAAGTATGATTGCAAGCGAAATAATCATCAAAAACCTTTACATAAATACATAAATTCTGAACCGAACATATGTATTTGCAAAGATAGAATCAAGAGTAAAAACAGGGCTTTGAAAAAAAATAACTCCCCTTGACAAGTATTAGTGACAGGAATCATAAAGTCATGAGCTGTGAATCACAATTTGTCCTGCTCATTCGATGAAAACTTGAATAATAGTATAATATTTAATAGTTTGAATTAAAACAAATTAGGGGCCGTATGAAAAAAACAGCTACAATTATTTTTCTTCTCCTGGCTCTATCAGCCAGCAACTTCGCTCAGGTAACCGGCAATCTCAGTATCGGGATATTCTCCCCTTCTTCATTGCTTGGAGTCATGCCCGGAGATACTATCAGTTATATTATATCATATGCATGGGATAATGATACTCCCGTGAACAATGTTCATGTTACGCAGCAGCTTCCTCAGGATGTGGATATTATTACCGTATATCCTCCTGCTGCTCAGCAGAACTCCGGTGAGCTGAGGTGGGATATAGCAACTCTCAGTAAAAACAGCCTTAATATGGTGGTTGTTGCGGGCATAGTCCGCTCAACGGTTCCGCTGGGGACTATGCTCAGAAGCGTCGTGACTATCTCCGGGGATGCAAGTGATACCGATCCGACGGACAATACGGCGGTAAGTGAACTTCTAGTTAAAACTACTTCACCTGATCTGTGGGCACTGAGCTGGGGACTGCTGGAGTCAATAGAATCGGGAAACTTTCTCACTGCAGAAAGGAATGTTCCGGTGGATATTGAAATTCAGTACATGAATTTTGCAAATGCAAGTGCGGATAATGTGGTGCTCAGAGACAGTCTTATGGAAGGACTTGAATATGTTTCAGCAGTACCTGCACCTGAACGTGTTTCCGGTAATATTATAGAGTGGAACCTGGGTAAACTTAGCGGCTTCAGCTACGGTCAGGTTACACTGAAAGTCAAACCGGTTAAAGACGGCAGCCTAACAAATTACATCAGGATGTATTCGGATTCTCAGGAAGACAATTATTCCAATAATACTTCTCAGTTTACTTTTGAAACTGTTGCCATCATGCAGCCCCGGCTGATTAAACCAGTTCGCCAGGATTCAGACAATGAAATTATGGTCGGCAGCAATCCACAGTTTGAAGGATTTGCAAAGGCCGGTTCAACTGTAAGAATTTTTGAAGGTGACAGTCTGGGCAGCTTCGGTTCGTTTGATGCTCTTCATCCTGTCGAAATAGGCAGTGCGGTTGCCGGAGCCGACAGGCGATGGACAATTAAGCCAGCAAATATGACACAGGCCAGAAAATACTACCTGTATTTCCGTGCCGAATATGATGGCCAGTACAGCAATCCTTTCATGAATTTCTGGCAGCCTACTACACTCAGGGTAGAGCCGGTGCTCGATCTGGCTGGATTTGATTTGGATCATTATACCATTCAGTCGGGCGGGCAGACTGTCAAACCTGGGGGGCTGGGAGGACGTTCCGGTGCTACTCCTGATGAAACTCTCACGATTAATAAACGGTTCAAGGCCCCTGATCAGATACTGACAGACACTACAATGTGGGTACACCATCAGATGAAACTCAGAGTTTATGACGGTTCTGATAATTATACAGAAGAGATATGGCCGGTCAGCCAGATCCTGCCTGTTACTCCCCCGTCGCATTCTCAGAAAACTGATTATGACGCGAAGGATTTCATATACGTGCATAAAGGATTCGGACCCGGTTCAAAAATTGAAGTCTGGTGCCTGCCGATGTATTATGGCCCTGACGGGACTCCCATTTCAGCGCTTGTCTGGGTAAAGTGCCACGAAATTCTTATAGATCCTGCAGGTTATGTATACGATAAAGAGATCGCCGGATCTGACTACGAATGGCCAGAGATTCCGCCGGAGAAATCACTGATCTCCAATGCAACAGTTACCACACTTGTCAGAACCGGTGACGACAGCTGGAATATCTGGGATGCCGCCGAGACCGCTCAGGTAAATCCTCAGGTTACCGATGAATCAACGGAAGACAGGATAAAAATAAAAGGTTATTTTGCTTTCTATGTGCCCTCTGGACAGTATAAAGTACAGGCTGCTGCTCCGGGTTATCTGGACTATGTGAGTCCGATTCTGACCGTAGTTGATGAACCTGTATTTCATAATGTTGGCATGCAGAAAATGAAACAGGATATAACCGGACTCTTTGCAAAACCCAGGGATGTGCAGACACCTGAACTGTTTGTCCTGGAACAGAACTATCCGAATCCCTTTAATCCTGTGACCACTATCAGTTATTACATGCCCCAGGAAGCTAATGTAACCATTCGGATTTATAATATTCAGGGCAAAGAAATTGCAACCCTGGTACAGAATGAAAAGAAGGCGCAGGGCCGTCATTTTCTGACATTTGATGCAGGTAATCTGCCCAGCGGGCCTTATTTCTACCAGATGGTTTCCGGAAAATTTATCGATACAAAAAAAATCCTGCTGCTCAAGTAGCAGGAATTTATTATTTTTCTCATTCAGGAATTACAGTTATCGGGAAAGAAATGGAACTAATAACAGAAAACTTTATACTGCGCCCTTTCAGGCCGGAAGATGCTGAATCGATCGCACACCACGCAAACAACAGAAATGTGTGGCGAAATCTCAGGGATGCTTTTCCGCATCCTTACACCATAGACAATGCCCGGGAGTGGATTGACGGAATTATCGGTTCAGGACTGGGTACTGAGGCGGTCATAGAAATAAACGGACAGGCTGCCGGTGCTGTTGGTGTGCATCCGGGAGCTGATGTGAACCGGCTTCAGGCAGAATTTGGGTACTGGCTCGGAGAGGAATTCTGGGGGCGGGGCATTATGAGTGCCGCTGCTGCAGAATTTGTGAAATATGTTTTTCAGAATTTCAACTTTGAAAGAATTCAGTCCTTTGTGTTCGAATGGAACCCCGCTTCTGCACGCGTTCTTGAAAAAGCGGGCTTCTCTCTTGATGCCAGACTCCGGAAAAGCATTTACAAGGACTGCCAGCTGATAGACTGCTTTCTGTATTCAAAACTCAGATAAATTTATTTTACTATCTGATACTCCATTACAGGACATCCCCACCCGGAATGGGATGTCCTGTTTTTTGTCTTTCCAAACAACGACGGCCTGAAATAAACAGTCACGCCTGTTCCCGAACTGTCCATGTCCATTCTGCTGCTGTAATTGCAGTCGGAATAATCAGCTCTCATCAGATTTTCATTGGCTGATGATACTACTCTGCTGTAGCTGCCTGCTGACCTCCTGAGAAAAGATGCTGTCGCTTCAGTATCGTATAGACTCAAAGTGATTGCAGTATTGGTATTTCTCTTCAGTATATCGAATGCCGAAGCCGTAAAATTTTCAGCGAAGCGCTTGATGTCTGTTGGCTCGGATTCTTCGAGCACAGTTAGAAAACTGCTGTCTATATATGAAAGATGAAGATTTTCGGGTGAGGCAATTATATACCGTGACAATTCTGATAATGCGGAAATGGTGCCCGGCGTCCCATTGCTGCATGTAGAAAGGACTATAAGGTCAAATTCTGATCGCCCATGAGGAAGAAATCCAGTCAGTGCCTGTCTGAAAATTTCAATGCCGAAACTAATTCCTGTATGAGACGAATAGTAATTCGATATGGTCTGTTCAGGAATATGATGACCATAAAAAAAGAATAACAATTTTGCGGTGTCATTAGGGGCAGACGCTGCAGACAATCTGCCATAAACAGCTGTTTCAGTCTGAAAAATACTATCTGACGAGCCTGCCCGATAAGAGATCTGTTTTATTAGTTTTCCATGTCTGTAGTAATAAAAATCCCGGTCATTGCGCTGGATAAGTCCCAGGAATCTGCGCTGTATTTTTATGTGAAAAATAAACACTTCAGAAGAATACAGGTATTCAGCAACCGACTGCGCCTGCTTTAGAATTCTTTCATCAGCTGTAACAGCTCTGTTATTGGTATCATAGTAGAGATAACTCCCGTCTCCGTGAATGAGGTATATAATGCTGTTTTTTACAGGCTGCCTATCAACAGTATTTAGTGCTGACAGATTTATTGAGCTGCTGCATCCGGTGAAAAATGCAATGCATAGAACACCGAGGTACAATGGTATCAATGAACTGCATATGCCGGAAGTCATTTCAGAACCAATAACTTACTTTACAATCAGCAATAATAGTATTGCGGCAAGTAGAAGCGTCGTAATACTGACAGTTACCCACGTTTCGGCTTGTTCCATATCCTGCCGGACATAATCGGCAAAGTCATTCAGTTTGCTGTCGTCGACTCTTTCATACCCGTTAAGTCCGTTAAGCTCATACTGCTTCTCCTCTACCGACTTGCTGATTGAATTTACCGCAGACTTGTCTTGATCAGAAATACCGGGCAGTAATGATACTTTTCCCAGAACAGATCTGACATTATCAAAGGAATTGTTCAATATTTCTCTTTTGGCAGATGGATTTCCCGCATTCTTTACATCAGCAGAGGTTTTCGCAAAATACTGTTTGAATCGGTTCTGCACACCTGTCAGATTATCTGCTGCCTGCAGCTGATAGTTTGTGCACATCGCAATTATTATAACCATAAATATCTTTAGTCTGTTCATCGTATCCTCCTGTAAAACATAATTAAAAGGACCTGAAATCATAGAATAGATTATAATTTAATATATATGATAAATACAGATTTGATCAACATAATAATTAGGAAATCAGATATCGAAGGGTAAAAACCTGAGTGAATAAACGAAAAAAGCCGCCCTTAAAAAGGACGGCTTTAATTTTTGCGTGCCCGAGAGGGGACTCGAACCCCTACCCACGTACATGGACTAGACCCTGAACCTAGCGTGTCTACCAATTTCACCACCCGGGCAAAAATTAGATTTAGAAATATACACAAAATGAATTAAAATCAAAAGAAAAAATTACTAATAGGCAAAACATTTTTGCAAAATTTCCAGTATCTCCTGCTTCTCAAAGGGTTTGGCGAGATAGCCTGTGAATCCGGCTTTCTGGAGTGCGTCTATTTCACTCGCGGTAGAATAACCGGTTATAGCAATGACTGGAATATTTTTATATAATTCATGTTCGCGAATTTTTGTGAGCAGTTCAACACCGTTCATTCCCGCACCGAGGTTTATATCCATCAGAATCGCAGAATACTGAGCTGACTTTATCAGTTCAAGTGCCTGTTCGGCATTTTTAGCATGGTCAAGTGTATAAATATTTTTCAGCGACAGGCTTGTAACAAGCGCATTTATTGCATTATCCTCAACAAGCAGAATTTTTCTCTCTGCGACAGCAGCGACTTTCTCTGCCGGATCAGTAACTGACTGCGCGTCGTATTTATTATCCGACATGCGCCTGTTCTGAGGTATATGCAGTATAAACTCAGTGCCAGCTCCAACGCTGCTGTTAAATGTAATAGTGCCTTTCATTAGTTCGATCATTTTTTTCGCAAGTGTCAGACCCAGTCCGGCTCCTTCAAAACTCCGGCCAAACCCTTCACTCACCTGTCTGAAAGGCTGGAAAACAAGTTTTCTGTTTTCCTTGTCTATACCTATCCCGGTGTCTTTAACTCTGATACAGGCAAATTCCTTATCCAGCCCGAGCTCCACCCTGACGAATCCTTCAAGTGTGTATTTGACTGCATTATCTATTACATTCAGCAAAATCAGCTCAATTAGTTTGCCATCGGAATAAATCAATACGTCCTCGTCAATGCAGGTCTGGATTTCCAGATTTTTTTCCTGTGCCACAGGAATATAGCGGGACAAAATTTTCCTGATTACAGAACTGAGACTCACCTCATCATACAGTTCCACGATTCTGCCGGATTCTATCTCGGACAAATAAAGTATTGATGTCAGTGTATTCTGGAGACGCCGGGCTGATCTGAGAATATTGCCGGCCATTTTCTTCTGTTCAGTGTCAGCGAGTTCTTCATTGAGTTCGTCAGCCATTCCAAGAATACCAGTCAGGGGTGTTCTGAATTCGTGATTCAGGTTTGCAAGCAGTGAAGATTTTAACCGGCTGGATTCCTCAGCTTTTTCCTTTTCAATCATCAGTTGCTTCTGTGCTTCAACCTTCTTTGTTACATCATTAAATGTAACGGCTGTGCTGTAATCATCCAGAGGGATTGGAGCAGCAGTAACGCTGAACCATTTGAGAATACCGTCATATCCGATAACGCCAAGTTCAGTGTTTATAGCAATAAGCTTTCTGGTTCTGGAGATATAAGAAGGAAGTTTAGTCTCAGGTATAGTTTTATAGTTGCAGTCGATGAAAGAAAATCCAAGATTGTTGTATGGTCTTCCGAGAAATTCGGAGGCATTGAATCTGAAGAGTGATTCTGCCATTTTATTTATTTCCCTCATAATTCCGTTCTGATCCAGAACGATAATACCGAGCGGAAATGCATCGAACAAAACGCGGTACTTCTTATTGCTGATAATCAGATCGTGTTCGTACTTTACTCTTTCGGATTCATGCTGAATATTGCCGATGGCGAAAGAAATATCGTTAGCTATTTCAGTAAACAATGAACTTTCAGCATCGTCAAAGTAATTTGCGGATCTGGAAAATACACAGTAGATACCCATAATTCTACCGTCCAGAAACAGAGGATACACCACAGATGATTTTATCGCATCGCGGTCAGCTTTTCCGAAAAGTTTAAGTATGCAGCCGTCGCTGCACGAGGTACTGCAGTGTTTTATCTGGTTGGAAAGTGCCGCATGTACAGCCGGACAAATGCTGGCGTCGTCTATGCTCATTGTGTTTTTCTCTGGGAATATGACGCCATAATAAGCAGAAAAAGTAATCTGTCCGTTATCAAGCAAACCAATACATGCACCTTTTACTTTTCCCGTTTCAACGGTAATGCGGCATATTTCAGCAAAGAGTGTGTCAGGATCGATGTATTTGGTAATTGTCGAATTCACACGGCTAAGAACATTGTAGAGCCGGTTGGATTTTAGTAACTTGCTTTCTTTTTCCTGAAGGTCGTTCTCTCGTTTTTGTATTGAATCGGCCATGTTTGAGAAATGAGCTGCCAGGTCGTCAAATTCTGCAAATTCCATGGGAAGGAAGCGAATCCGGTAGTCTCCCCTGCTTATCATTTCTGTTCGCTTTATCAGACCGTACAAGGGGTTCTTGATTTTTTTTGTGCTGAAGTATGCCAGAATAATTACACCGATAAGCGAAAGAAAAATTCCCGGTATAAACAGATTGTTCAGATTCCGTATTGACAGCAATACCTCATCCATGTCATTATAAATAACAACATTCCAGTTGTTAGCAGACAGACGGGATACACTTACAAGTTTATCTTTGCCGTCAATGTTGATTATAGTGTTAGTAAGGGAATCTGGCGTTCCGCATATTTTCCTGAAATAGACCTCAGACTCGCGCTGATTGACCAGTTCAGAATTTGAATGTGCTATGAAAGTACCGTTTTCATTTAGTATAGCCAGATAGCTCTGAGGTCTCTCAAATTTTACGTTCTTAATGATAGCTTGTATTCTGGAGATATCAATTATTCCTACAATTATGTAGTCATTTAATCCTGCAGACAGTGCGATCAGCGGCCTTCCGTTATTAAAAGATGAAAATACTTTTGACCAGTGGTATGTGTTTGTCTCAACATCCAGGGCATACGATTCATTTGATACATCATTATGAAGAACATCTTCATCCATTGGAGATATGCTCTCAACACGCTTGTTCTTATTGACTATGAGTATCTGGGTAAAATAAGGGTAGGAAGCTCTGAAGGAATCGAAATAAAAAGGCACCTTAGTAAAATCAATTTTTCTATCGTGTTCTATCAGCAATGTAAGGAGCTTCATTGCATTTAACGGTTCCTGCAGGAACTGATCAACGCGGCTGGCAACTGATTGAACGATCACTGTATTTTTCTGCTGAAAGCTGTTCCGGATGTTTTTCTGCAATATAAGAATGACTGCAGCTGCAATCAGACACAATGGTATAATTGCAATAACTATGTAGCGGAAGAGAATATAATTGTGCAGCTTTCTGAGCTTCGTCATTCAGATACCCTCACAAATGAATTATTACGTATGGTAAAAAGATAGTACTTCCTGTCAGTATCTCCATAGCTGTCCAATGCAAAAGATTCCAGTACACCATCAAATCTTTCAGTAGACAGGATTACCTTCTTCAGATTCCGAACGGAATTGATACCAGTTTTCTTAAGCGATGACAGTATGACCATCGCAGTTTCATACGCATAGATGGAACTGAAAGTCGGGTCTGCTCCGAAAATTCTCATATATTTAGTCTTGAATTTTTTATAGCGTTCAGAATTTCTGTCCATAACCCCTGCAATGAGCATCCTTTCGGTAGATCTGCCGCCAGCACTTATCAGATCGTCGGTCATGGACCAAAGCCCGGCCAGAACCGGAATATTCGATTTTAATTTGGACAACTGCTGGCAGAGCAGCGCATTATCGAGAGCCGCAGTGATAGATAGCACTGCAGATGATCTGCTGCTGACGATGTCTTTTGCGATGCTTGTAAAATTCACTTTTCTGCTGGAGTTGAACGCTGAAGTTTTTACTACCTGACCACCGCCGGATCTGTAGACCCTCAAAAAATGAACTACAAGTTCATTAGTATAATCGGCGTTCGATGAATCATATAGTATATATATGTTCTTTACACCACGTTTCAGTGCAGTCTGAGCCAGCAGTTCTCCCTGATACAGGTTCGATGGAATAACACGAAGAAAATTGTCGTCTTGTCTGCTGTATTTTTCCGAACTGACAGTTGGACTGATCATCAGTGTATTTGTCGAATTAACATAAGGGACCGATAACCTGGCTGTACTGCTGATCAGATGTCCAATAATGGCAATGACTCCCTTTGAGATCAGTTCTTTATCCGACTGAAGTGCCGTGTCCGGATTGCTCATATCATCTTTTACAAGAAGAGCAATTCTGGAACCGTTTAGTCCTCCCTGTTCATTGAATTCACCTATAGCCAGTTTCACACCATTTCTGGCAGAAATACC
Source organism: Bacteroidota bacterium (assembly GCA_050258935.1). Lineage (GTDB taxonomy): Bacteria > Bacteroidota > Ignavibacteria > Ignavibacteriales > SURF-24 > JBLMZS01. The sequence continues at coordinate 89,353 of JBLMZS010000059.1, read as the reverse complement.
CAGTTCAGAATTCCTGCCGGTAAGATTTGCAGAAAAACCAATTTTTATTTCCTGTCGTTTGCTGCAGGCAATGAAAGAAAAAAACATAAGTAAAGAAACAGCAAAAATAGTACGGGATTTATACAGCATTTTTTGTCTGAATGATATTTTATAAAGTATGGCTGTTGTTTAAACGGGAGAAATGTAATGCATATATTTAAAAAAAATCGGCACCAAATTCCAGTAAAATAATACTGAAATGTCCTAAAATAATTTGGTGATACAAAATGCCGGTACCCGCTATGCGGGGGCCGGCATAAATGCTGGGAGAAAAAATTCAGATAAGATATATCAGAACATAGGAGTGGAACTGCCCTGATGAATTTCGCACTCAGGCGGAACGTTCCCTGACCTGGTAATGTCGCTGATAATAGTGGGACATGCGCTGGATGCCGATTTCGGATGTCCTGAATAGATAGATTCGGAACAGTAATCCATCCAGATGACGTTCGAAGGCAGTTCAAAATACTGTAGCGGCATGTCGACATCCCGGTATGCGGCCTCCATGAACTTGCCCCAGATTGGTGCAGCGGCCTTACCACCCTGTCCATACCATCCGGTGAAGCTTACACGTCTGTCGTCAAATCCCACCCAGGTACCTGCCACGAGCTGTGGAGTGAAGCCCACGAACCATGCATCTCCATAATCCTGAGTAGTGCCTGTTTTGCCTGCAGCTGGCCGGTGGAAATATCTTCTGACTCCTGCGCCGGTTCCGTAATCGACTACAGTCTTCAGCATGTCGGTCATAATAGCAGCAGTTTCGGCACTAATAGCTTCTACTATTTTCTCAGGATAAAACTGTTCGACAAGAATGCCGTCTTTATCCTCGACTCGCAATATTGAGATCGGAGATACATATATACCTTTATTTGCCAGTGTGGCGTAAGCACTTGTAAGTTCAAGTGGAGATACTTCGCTTGTACCGAGAGCAATTGAAGGTACAAGGTTAAGTTTCGAGTTGATACCCATTTTTTTTGCAACTTCACCTATCTTATCCAGCGGTGCATGGCCTTCGGTAATGAGCCTTGCAGTAATCAGGTTGAGAGAACGTTTTAGTCCGTCACGCAGTGTAGTGTATCCGCCTGTAGAAAAATCACTGTTTTTGGGCGACCATCCGTTGTAATTTATAGGCTGGTTAAGAATTGGATAAGCCGGATAAAGTCCGTTATCTATTGCAGTAGTATAGACAACAGGCTTGAACGCGCTGCCGGGCTGGCGTTTGATTCCGGTGGCATGATTCAGACCATATCTTGCACTGGGATCGGCACCTCCCACCATCGCGCGTATCTGGCCGGTTGACGGATCCATTGCAACAAATCCGACCTGAATCCTCTGTTCGGCTTTTTTTACAGAATCGATGAATGACTGGTTTTTCTTCAGTCTGTTGAATATGCTTCTGCGCTCCTGCTCATCTGTAGTGCTCTCATACTCGGTAGAGTTTTTAATAGCTTTTTCAACCAGTGCATTCAGTGTGTTCTGGTGCTGTGACCAGTTCCAGCTTCGGTTGAACAGTTCCTGGTATTCCTTCAGGTGCGATTCCACGGCTTTGTTAGCTGCCAGCTGCATCCTGGAATCTACAGAAGTATATATATTCAGACCGTCGCGGTAGAGATCATAACCGTGCTTGTCTGCTATCTTTTCCATCTGTCGCCGTATATATTCGAGGAAATGTGGAGCTATTGTATTATTGACTTCAATTCTATGATAGTCCACATGTATCGGCTTGTTCTTCAGCCGGTCGTATGTACCCTCTTCGAGAAATCCGGCTTCAACCATGTTGTTCATCACTAGGTTTCTTCTGCGAAGCGAATTATCGTATCTTTTTATGGGGTCATAATTAACGCTGGATTTAAGAAGCCCGATCAGTACGGCGGATTCCTGGATATTCAGATCGCGCACATTTTTATTGAAAAAAACATTTGCCGCAGTCTGAATTCCGTATGCTCCCCTGCCGAAGTAAGAATTATTGAGGTACATCTCAATTATCTCATCCTTGGTATAGGTCTTCTCAATCTGAATAGCAGTTATCCATTCCCTGATTTTTCTTATTACAGTTCCCAGAACATTTTCATTCTTGGATTTCAGTTTGTACAGGTTCTTTGCGAGCTGTTGTGTGATTGTACTGGCACCTTCGCGCATAGATAGCGACAGTACATTTTTGATCATCGCCTTTCCGAAACGTTCAACATCAACTCCCCAGTGCTTATAAAACTTTCTGTCTTCAGTGGCTATGAGTCCGTTTATGAGATGTTTGGGAATGCTGTCGAGAGTGGTTTCTATCCTGTTTTCAACATAGAACTGGCCGAGTAATTCACCGTCAACACTGTAAACTTTGCTGGCCAGAATTGGCTGGGGATTTTCCAGTTCTTCGAGCGACGGGAGCCCCTTGATAATAAAACCGATAAACAGTACAAATGCCACAGCCGCTGCAATAGAAATATATAGTTTTCTTTTCTTTCGTTCTTCGTCTGACAGTTGGGCGTTACTCGTAATATCTTTGAGTTTTTTCATTTTCCTTTCCATTGAACAATTTTAAAACAGCTATTTTCATAGACACCGAAACATGGTTCAGTGAGCCATGAACCCAGATTGATATAAGTCCCGTTTTTGTATTTCTCCTCTGCTTTTCTGTGAGAGTGGCCAAAAACGACATAATCGTATCCTTTATCAATAAGGATCTTTGCAGTATCAAACAAACCGTCGCCCTGACCATAGTCCTTCTGAGACGTATAGTCCCGGCTCTTTTTGCTTGTGGAACTGGCAAGTAGTATTCCCAGATCCGGATGGATCATCGAATATACTCTCTGAATAAATTTATTTCTGAGAATACACTTAAGTATCTTGTACCCGGTATCGTTTTTTACCAGCCCGTCTCCGTGTGCAAGATAAAACTTTCTGCCGGAGAGTTCCAGGCTCACAGGCTTTTCATACATCGTAATACCCAGATCGGTTCCAAAAAAATCCCGGTGCGAAAAATCATGGTTACCTATCAGGTAGTACACTTTAGTTCCGCTTTCGACCAGATCTTCCAGCGCCGTCAGTGTCCTGAAAAATCCTTTCTGATATACTCTGGAATATTCGAACCAGTAGTCAAACAGATCTCCCAGTATGTAGAGTTCTTTTGCCTCCGTTCTGGCGTAATATAGAAATTCAACCAGAAGCCTTTCCTTCTTTTTTTCGGCTTCTTTTGACTGAAGTCCAAGGTGAACATCAGAAATGAAAAAGTACTTATCTTTCACTGATTGATGCATATATTCTTGACTAATAGGCCACATGAAACAATCAATAGGATCAGGATTTCCGGACCTTCATGAGAAGTTTGTTTTCCGGATCCAGTATAATTTCCATGGGCAGTTTGCCGGTAGTGAATTCAATATTTTTTTTTCGCCTATCAATGTAAACAATTTTACTGAAATTTTCATTGCTGTTCGGCATTACAACCTGTATTTCCATCGGAAAAATGTAAGTATCATATCCATCCTGCACCTGTTCGACCGAAATGGAAACCGAATATCCCCCGGAATTCTTCACTGCTGTCCATTTATACTGCAGTTCTGCTATCCCGCTGCCCTTATAGACCCACTGCTGAAAAAACTGATTCAGGTCTTTGCCGCTGATTTTCTGACACAGATTCCTGAAGTCCTCTGTCGACGCACTGCGGTATTTGTAGGTATTGTAATATTCCCTGAGCACACGGAAGAAAATGTCGTCTCCCAGCTCATTTCTGAGCATATGAAGCACCCAGGCGCCCTTGTCATACACTGTTTCGTTGAATATATCGCCGGATGGGTTATACAATGTCCCCGGAAAATCATCCTGGAACATCGACTGCATTGAAGCATTGAGCGCTTCGGTTCCGCCAGAACTTTCATAATACAGGGCTTCAGAATAAGATGCAAATCCCTCGTTCAGCCAGACATCTTTCCAGGTTGCGGGACCTACTGCATTTCCCCACCACTGATGAGCAAGCTCATGGATGTAAAAATCATTGAAAAATCTTTTCCCGTTTATAAAATTGCTGCCTATACCAGTGATAGTCTGGTGTTCCATGGCTCCGAGCTGCCATAAAAATTCAGCCACACCGTACTTTTCTTTTATAAACGGATATTCGCCAAAAAGTTTGCTGAATACATTCATTATATCCGCGTGTACAGACATATCGTACTTTGCCATTTCAAGGTGTTCAGGAAATACATAATAATCCATATCCATAGTATCACCGCTTGCAGAAATATACGGCTGTGAGAATACGGAATAATTTGCTGAATAAAGGCAGATCAGATAAGTGGAGATAGGATATATGACTTTCCAGTGATAGGTCTTCCTTCCGTTCGCAGAGGCACTGATGCCCGCGAGCAGACCGTTGGACACAGATACCTTTGATGAGTCATTTGTAATATAGATATCAGCCAGAGCCTTGTCTGAAGGAATATCATTGCAGGGCAGCCATGTGGATGCATATATCGGTTCGTTAAGCGTATAGACCGCTGAGCGGCCTGAAAACTTATCAAAACTAAAGGATGACATGCCAGTTTTTCTTGGGGTACCTTCGTACATTATCTGTACCTGAAAGGTATCGTCTGGAGCTTCCTCATTTAAATAAATTGTTAAATTTCTCTCAGAGCGGTCATATTCAGCCGGTCTCTGGTTGAGTTTCAGACTTTTTATACTTAGATTGTCATAAAAGTTTAAGTTAATTTGATTTAAACTTTTATCATTTTTTACTCCGGTCAATATAACATTACCGGCGATTTTGTTTTCTCCGGGGTACAAGTCTATATGGATGCTGTAGTGCAGTATATCGATTTTATACTGATCCTTTTGCACATATCCATCAAAGATATCTGTTTTGAAAATCGAAGTATTGATATAATAAATGATTGCTGATACCGGTGCTGACATAACCCCGGGGGAAACCGGGACGATTCCGCAGCCGGAATTTGCAAGGCCTGTAATCAGACATAAAATTGTGCCGAAGAATAAGGATACTGGCTTATACTTTATGAATAGTATTTTAATTTTCAAATTATTGTCTTAATTGAATAATGAGTATGCCTAAAAATAGGAATTTCTCCGATTGCCTCTAACAAAAAAAATAAATATATTTTTGAAAAAAGTATAAGGAATTTAACATGGTATTTGCGGGTTCTGCACTATTAAGAGATACGGTCACAATGATATTAGCAGGCGGTCAGGGTGAAAGGTTATCTCCGCTTACTGACTTCAGGACCAAACCATCAGTTCCTTTCGGAGGTAAATACAGAATCATCGATTTTACTCTGTCCAATTGTCTTAACTCCGGACTCAGGAGGATCTATGTACTTACGCAGTATAAATCTGATTCTCTGAACCAGCACCTTTATGAAGCATGGAATATTTTTAACCCTGAACTTGGTGAGTTCATATATTCAGTTCCTCCTCAGCGCAAGGTAAGCGGCGACTGGTACCTTGGTACAGCCAATGCTATTGAGCAGAACCTGAATCTAATTCACGGGAATAAAAGCCAGTGGGTACTTGTGCTCTCAGGAGATCATATTTACAAAATGGATTACCTGAAGATGATGCAGTATCATGTAGACAAGAAGGCTGATGTCACAATTGCAAGTTATGATTTCCTGAAGGAACAGGCCAGCCGTTTTGGCGTTCTGGAAATAAACCCCAACTACAAAATTACCGGTTTTGTTGAAAAGGTTAAAAACCCGCCGGAGATTCCCGATAAACCCGGATATTCCTTTGTCAATATGGGTATATACATATTCAATGCCCAGCAGCTGGTCGACATATTCAGGGAAATGGCAGAGAAGAACCTTCCAAGCTCCGACTTCGGGAAAAATGTACTGCCGTATATGGTTCAGGCCGGTTATGATATTTATGCATATAAGTTTGATGATGAGAACAAAAAAAGCGAGCTTTACTGGCGCGATATCGGAACGCTCGACAGTTATTTTGCTGCATCCATGGACCTGATTTCAATAAGTCCTGAATTCAACCTGTACGATACCGAGTGGCCTCTTAGGACTATGCAGCTGCAGCTGCCCCCCGCAAAAACGGTTTCGCATGAAGGAGAGCGCGTCGGCAGAACTCTTAATTCACTCGTATGCGACGGTACGATTATTTCCGGCGGTCTGGTTGAACGATCCATTATCGGACCCAATGTAAAAGTGAACAGTTATTCTTACGTAACCGATTCAATAATTTTCAACAATGTCAATATTGGCCGTCACGCCAGGATAAGGCGTGCGATAATTGACAAAAATGTGGTAATTCCTGAAGGCTATGAAATCGGTTTTGATATGGAAGAGGATAAAAAGCGTTTTGTGGTTTCGGAGACCGGCATAGTTGTAATACCCAAAAATGCTGTTCTGAAAAAATAGTAATACAGTAAATTATTCATAAAAGTTCATAGAGATAACACTGCCTGGTGCCTTTCTTTATGAACTTTTTTATTTTGTACAAATCTTTTAGAATTGAATTTATAAAATTACATTAGACTATCTATATGAATCCTGAGCTTGAAACAAAATTAAATAACCTGCCGTCAAATCCGGGTGTGTATCAGTTCCTCAATGACAAGGATAAAGTGATATATGTCGGAAAAGCAAAGAACCTGAAGAACCGTGTACGATCCTATTTTCAGAACAATATCCCCTCAGCCAAAACCAGAGCACTTGTCAGCAAGGTTGAGGATCTGCAGCTGATTATTACTGATTCTGAAGTGGAAGCGCTTGTGCTCGAAAATAACCTGATCAAGGAGCTGTCGCCCAGGTATAATATAAATCTGAAGGACGATAAAACATACCCCTTCATCGTGGTAACAAACGAACCATACCCGAGGATATATCCGACAAGAAATGTCGTGCGTGACGGCTCACGGTATTTCGGTCCATATACGGATGTAAAGAGCATGAAAAATTCGCTCAAGATGATAAATGATATCTTCAGGATAAGGAACTGCAAATTCTACATTGATCAGGACGTAATAGTTAAGAACAAGGTAAAACTGTGTCTTGAATACCACATAAAAAAATGCGATGGTCCATGTCAGGGACTTATCAGCCAGCTGCAGTACAATGAAATGGTAGACCAGGCTACAAAAATTCTTAAAGGAAGAACAGAAGAACTGATCGCTGATCTTACAATCAGAATGAATCAGCTTTCCTCAGAGCTTCAGTTTGAAAAAGCTGCAGAAATGCGCGATAAAATAGAGCAACTGAAGGTGTATTCAGCAAGGCAGAAAATAGTTAGTCTGGAGAACACTGACCGGGATATAATAAGTATTGCTTATGAAGGAAAGGATTCCGCATGCTCAATATTTATTGTCCGGAGCGGCAGACTTGTGGGTAAAAAGCAGATAAAGCTGTCACTTGAAGGCAGCGAGGAAATAGCTGACGTGTATGCATCGGCTATAAGGTTTTATTACAGTGAGTTTGCAGAAGTTCCTGCAGATATAATAATTGAAACTAAACCTTCTGACATGGATACGCTGAACACCTGGCTTAGAAGTATATCCGGCAGAAAAGTAAAGTTTGTGATTCCGAAAAATAATACGGAGCTCAGACAGCTGCTGAACATGTGCAGGCAAAATGCACTGCTGCAGCTTAAAGAGATACAGCTGCAGAGAATGAAAAAAGACGGGAATGTACCTTATGCACTGGAGGCACTGAAGCGGGACCTGAGACTGAAAGAGCTGCCTCGAAGAATTGAATGCTTTGATATTTCGAATCTGCAGGGAACTGATACAGTGGCCAGTATGGTGGTATTTGAGGACGGAAAACCAAAGAAGAGTCTCTACAGAAAGTTTATTATCAAGAGCGTCGAAGGGCCTAATGACTTCGAAAGTATGCGCGAAGTCATCAGCAGGCGTTACAGTAGAATAAAAGAAGAAAATGAAAAAATGCCGGACCTTATCATGGTCGATGGCGGTAAGGGCCAGCTCTCAAGTGCCGTCCAGATACTGAACGATCTGGGATTCAGGGACTATAATATTATAGGACTGGCAAAAAGACTTGAAGAAGTATTCTTCCCCGATAACCCGGAAGCTCAGACGATTGCCAAAACTTCTTCCAGTCTTAAACTTCTGCAGGCGGTCAGGGATGAAGCACACCGTTTTGCCATAACGTTTCACAGACTGAGAAGAGAGAAAAGGACATTCACTTCTGAACTCAATGAGATCAAGGGCATTGGTGAAAATACTGTAAAGAAACTGTTGAGTGAGCTGGGAAGCCTGAATAACGTGCGTGAAGCCTCAGAGGAACGCATTGCAGAAATACTGGGAAAAGCAAAGGCTAAAATAATCCATAATTATTTTATAAATGCAGATAAATCAGATGGAGATATTTAGTATATTTGCCTTATAAACCTTTAGAATTATCCGGTCGTAATATGAAAAATCTTATTTGCATTTCTGTTTCAGTACTGATGATACTGTTCTATGGTTGTCAGGGGGAGAATCTTCCGGCGGGAGAGTCGTTGTACAACGCCTCAGCGCTCAGAGGCCTTGTCAATGAAGCAGTAAGTGGGAAAAAAGAATCCAACACAAAGCTTCACAATCTGGTTGATAATTCATTACCCGGGAATAAGAACTACAGTAAGCTTCTTACTGACAGCATCCGTGTTGGAAATAAAACCTATCTGTACGTCTTACTAGAATATGCAAACCCAGTTTACAGCCGTTTCGCCGTTTACGATAAATATCTCAATCCTCTGCTGATTGACAAATCGTTGAATGGAAATCTTGCCTTTGAGTTTGTCAGTCACAATAATGATTCTTATATAAGAATTGTGGAAAGTTTCCTGTCAAAGGATATTATAAATCTTAAGCGCTTATCATTATACAAAACAGACACTGCCTCGGTCAGGCTGGTATACCGGTCATTTATTTCAATGATGACTCCGGAGGCATTTATTTCGCAGGAAGTCGATACGCTGACTAACGAATATCTTATAACAGAGATAATGCTGACTGGACAGTTTCCCGGTGTAGCTCCGGGTGATACTTTCTATTTCGACAAAAAAGGTTACAAGTATTCAAGCAGCGCCAACAGGTTTGATTCACTCATCCGGAACCAGATCAGGCTCAATACTTCTCAGTCGACTCTGCCTGAAATAACAGACCAGAATTCTGTGAATAAGCTGCTGCAATTCAAATAGAGTACCTGAGAGTAGCGAAGAGGAGCAAATAAATGAATCTTTACCTGATAAGACACGCAATAGCTGAGGATTACAGTGTCAGCAAAAGCGATTATGACCGGGAACTTACACACGAGGGACGTAAAAAAATGGAAGCTGCTTCAAAAGGCTGGCTTTCGTTTATAGATGAACCCGATGTATTCGTTTCTTCTCCCCTGGTACGTGCAGTGCAGACCGCAGAGATAGTGAAGAAAGCATATGGCTCAGCAAAAGAAATCTACATAGACAAGAGGCTGGCTGCCGGCCGCAGCAGGACGGACAAAGTAATAGAGATAGCAGATGAGTATCAGGTGGAAAACATAGCAATGTTCGGACACGAGCCTGATTTTTCTGAACATGTTTCAAATCTGATTTCTTCCTCCGGTGCAATGGTGAATTTCAGGAAAGGTGCAATTGCTAAAATATCATTCAACGGCAAGGCGCGTATATCCGGAGGTGTACTTGAATTTTTTATACCGGTTAAGGTATTTTTATAGGTGATATTCTGACTTAGTATGGGGCTATAGCTCAGTTGGGAGAGCGCTTCGTTCGCAACGAAGAGGCCACCGGTTCGATCCCGGTTAGCTCCACAAAGATATAAATAAACATCAGCAAGTGTAAAATAATTTTCAGTCGCGGCTTGACTATTTGCCCTGGGCGGGTGTATATTTGAAATCTGATTTTTCCAAGCGCTGGTTGACAGGTCAGTGCCCAACCCCGTCAGATCCGGAAGGAAGCAGCGGTAAGTACGAAGCCTGTGCAATCAGTTGCTTGGTTTTTTTATTTTTGCGAGTATTGTCATTGCATCTATACCCCCCTCTCCTTCAAACCGGCATTTCTTCGGATCACCCGGGCATTTAGTCATACAGTAATTCTCCAAAGGTTGTATTATCTCTGAACTGTTGCCGAGAGGTCCCCAAAGTCTGGGTGAACACGCAGTCATCGGGCAAAACACTGACAGAGTTGCTACTCTGAGTGCTGAGGCGATGTGCATCGGTCCTGTGCTGGCAGAAATCAGCAGATCCAAAGCCGCAAAATTCAGTATTGATCTGCGAAGTGACAAATCTGCGTTGGGATATTTTACATCTGGTATACATGCAATTTCTGCAGGCGGTACATTATCTGTCACGACTACCTGGATTTCAGCATCTGCAGATAACGATTCGATTAGTCTCCTGTATTCAGCGGCAGGAATATTCGGAGCTGAATTCCCGCTGGTAGTATGGATGCCTACAATGAACTTTGCACTGCCGGCAAGACCGGTTTTTATATCAGACACCAAATTCTTTTCTTCATCGCTCAGATAGATTTCCGGTGTAATATCCTTTCCTCCCACTCCGGTTTTTCTGGCAAGATCCATGCAGTAATCTGCTTCATGCCTGAGCGGTATATATTTGTTGCGCAGCGTATTTTTGCAATTTGTAATATACTGGAAAAACTTGTGCCCGGTTCCTATTCTTCTTCTGACGCCGGAAAGGAAAAGTACTCTATTGATTCTTTTTGAAGGAAGCAGCATAAGAGCAGTATCAATTTTAAGCGAACGGATTTCACGAATGAGTCCTGATTCCCTGTTTTTAGTTTCATCGTAGAGGAGTATTTGGTCTACAAAAGGATTGCTGGTATAAATATCCTTTGTATATTCACGAAGAAGAAGAACAATAAAAGCATCGGGGAATTCTTTTTTTATCTCGCGCGGAATTCCGGTAGATAAAACAACGTCTCCTATTCTGTCAGGTCTTGAGATCAGTATTCTTGGATTTTTCAGGTTCATACAACCAGTTATTCATTTTAGCAAAACTAAAACTAAATAAAACAAATCAGTTTATCAATGTGTATAATCCGTCATGCGTGTTTTATCTCCCCTGTTATCTGATATGTCAATTATCAGTTGTCTTTTTTATTTTCTTCTATTCTGCATTTTATTTCAAACCGGCTGCCGGCAGAGTATGAGTATGTAATGGTGCCGCGCAGCTGGTCAATTAGTCCGGAAATAAGCTGGAAGCCGAGAGTTGAAGTGTTTGTCAGCTCTATGTTAGGAGGAAGTCCGGGGCCATTGTCCGCAATTATAATATTAAGTACGTTTTCGTCTGAGACAGATATATTTACATTAAGTTCAGGTGTATCATTATTGCAGAAAGCATACTTGAATGAATTGGAAATCAGTTCAGTAATGACCAGCCCGCAGGGAGTTGCTATTTCGACATCAAGATCAATATTGTCAATTTTTATATTCAGCAGTACCTGTCTCGAAATGTCGCTGTAAGAACTGCATATGCTCATTATGAGACTGTGAGCATAATCCCTGAAACTAATCAGGCGCAGATCAGTACTCTTGCTCAGATATTCGTGTATGTAAGCCATAGTCTTGAGACGGTTCTGGCCGTCGATCAGCTGTCTGGTAACCCTTTCGTCTGCAATCCTGTCTGACTGTAATGCCAAAAGGCTTGAGACTACCTGCAGATTATTCTTCGTCCGGTGATACATTTCCCGGAGCAGTATTCTCTTATCATTAAGCTGTCTTACTATACTGGCATTTTCCTGCAGCATTTCTGTTATATCGAAGAAGTAACCTGTATAGCCGGAAAATTCGGGTTCATCTCCGGAATACACCGGGTTTCCTGCAAACACCACCGTTCTGTAATTCCCGTGCCTGTTTTTCAGTCTTACCTGTGTTTTGAAGAATTCCCTGCTCTGAAAACTTGTCAGATAAATATTGACAAATGACTCAATATCATCAGAATGAATTATTTCAAACCAGCCAATTCCATATTCCATGCCTATAGTCCTGCCGGTAAATGACAGCCAGTAGTCGTTAAAATAAATGAATCTGGAATCGATCCCTGAATGCCAAACAGGCAGGGGCAGTCCGGATAAACAATCCGTAAAGTGAGATGACGCTGAGTTCTCTTTATTTGCAGATTGATTCATAATAATACTCCCGTAATAAGGCACAAAACTGGGTGTCAGTCATATGCTTCTGGTGATAAGTTCATGGGAAATCATATCGAGCGGTAATACCTTCAGCGCTGCGCCGAGTTTTATAGCTTCATGAGGCATACCAAAGACCACACATGATTTTTCATCCTGGGCGATCGTATAAGCTCCGGCCTCGCGCAGTTCAAGTAATCCCTTTGCCCCGTCGTCTCCCATGCCGGTCATAAGTGCTCCGAGAGCATTTTTCCCGGCGTATCTTGCCGCGGATCTGAACAATACATCGACAGACGGACGGTGTCTGCTTACAAGCGGACCGTCCTTTATTTCCACATAATATTTCGCTCCGCTTCTCTTGAGCAGCATATGGTGATTCCCGGGTGCTATCAGGGCTCTGCCGCGCAGCAATGAATCTCCGTTTTCTGCTTCTTTGACTGAGATTCTGCATATGCCATCGAGTCTTTTTGCGAAAGCCTTTGTGAAATTTTCCGGCATGTGCTGAACAATTGCGATAGCAGGGGCGTCGATCGGCATTGATTCCAGAAACACGCGCAATGCTTCTGTCCCTCCGGTTGAGGCACCCACAACAATGACTTTCTCCGTAGTCTGAACCATTGCTGACTGTGCCCCTTTTGCTATCATTACATCGGCACTTAATTTAGGCTGCACGTTTATTGGTTTATATATCCTCCTTTTCAGATTTGCAACGGATGCAGCCTTTACTACGTCGCATATATGGATTCTGGATTCCTCAAGGAACTGTTTTGTCCCGATCCTTGGCTTTGTAATTATCTCTACTGCACCGGCTTCAAGTGCCTTGATTGCAGTATCAGAACCGTTACCGGTAAGGCTGGAACATATAATCACCGGAATAGGATGCTGTTCCATAATCTTCTGCAGGAAAGTTATGCCATCCATATTCGGCATTTCCACGTCGAGAGTGATGACATCCGGCACTTGCTCAGCGATTTTCCTGGCTGCAATAAATGGATCAGCAGCAGTTCCTATTACTTCTATATTTGCATCGGATTTAAGCAATTCAGATAACGTCTGACGAACAACGGATGAATCATCAACTATCAGTACCTTTACTTTTTTATTCTTTAACATATATCCGTTCCCCGATACATTAGTGCTGTTGAGTCTTTTTTATTTTCTGCATGAATACTTCTCCTGTATGCGTAACGAAATAAATTTTCCTTCCAAATATGCCGCCCGTGTCTGATGCTGTAACCCTTAACTTTTCATTAGCAAGTATCTCCATTGCAATCTGTATATTCTGCTTCCCAACAGAGCGGTCGTAACCGTCACTGGAAAACATTTCTGCACCGCCGAATACCTTTACTTCAATCTGATCACGTTTTACGCCGTGACGTTCAAATATCTCTACCATGATGGCAATTGAGCAATTGACATATTTAAATGCATTTGGACACATCAGACAATGTGAGCCGTCGCCTGTACATCTGGGAAGCAGACTATGGCATATACCACTGAGGGAATTTTTCTCGCTGAACATTATCACAGAAAGACAGGATCCAAGAACAGTAGTTACAATCTCAGATTTCTCAGTTATATGAAAATCACCAGGCTGCAGATAGATAATATTTAGTCCCGAAAACCTGTCAATCATCCGATATCCTTTCCCATCATTAAATTCTCTTATACGTGCTCGTTGCTATCTGTACAAGCGGCAGGTCCATATTGAACAAAGTTTCCGAGTGTCCCAGGAACAAATATCCGCCCGGGATTAAATAGTTGCATAATTTGGATATAAACTGTTCCTGAGTTTTTTTGTCAAAATAAATAATGACATTACGGCAGTATATCATATCCTGTCGTTCTCTGATACTGTAGTCATCATCCATGAAATTAATTCTTTGAAAAGAAACTTTCTGTCTGAGTTCCGGCACAACGCGGACAAGTGATTTTGTCTTGTCCTTGCTCTTAAGAAAGAATTTTTTCTTTAGTTCTATAGGCATTCCATCGAGCCTGTCCATTGGGTATATGCCTATCAGAGCTTTTTCCAGGACCTGAGTGGATATATCGCTGGCCAGTATAGAATAATCGAAATCCGGAATTGATTCACTAAGTCTCTGCAGTACCATAGCAAGTGTGTAGGGTTCCTCTCCCGTTGAACAGCCGGCACTCCATAATCGTAATTTTCTTTTAACCCCGGCCCCATATTGGGATATCATCTCAGGGACTGCTATATCAGTCATATATGAGAACTGTTTGGGTTCGCGGAAAAATTCGGTCTTATTTGTGGTAACCACATCAATCATATGAATAAGTTCATCGCTGCTGGCGCTGCTATTGAAAATGAGATCACAGTAATCCGCAAATGTGTCCAGATTCAGTTCACGCAAACGCTTCCTGAGACGTGCTTCCAGCATTACCTTTTTAGCGGGCGGCATTTTTATGCCGCACTCGCTATAAATGAACTGACTGAGTCTGTCAAATTCCTTATTTGTTAATGATGTGTTATAACTGGTAGCCAACATAAAACAGCACCTTAAATTTTGTATTAAAATTTCTCAAAGTCGGTATCGAATTTGTCTTTGCCGTTACCGAGATCGATTATTGCTCCTTTTTTCTGCGCAGCAAGTCTATTATGCATATTGTTTGCAGAACTTGGTTTCTGCATATTTTTCTTTGACGGTCCGAAAGTATTTTTTGCTGCATCAATACTATAAGCTATATTGCTTGCACTGCCGGATGTATCCAGCTTGAAGAATGAAATCGTCGACTGCAGCTGTTCAGCCTGACTCGTAAGTTCTTCAGCGGTGGACGCCATTTCTTCAGAGGCTGATGCGTTCTGCTGGATTACGTGGTTCAGCTGCTGAATTGCATTGTTTATCTGTTCAGCACCTGAGTTCTGTTCAGATGACGATGCAGATATTTCCTGAACAAGTTCTGCCGTCTTTTGAATATCGGGTACTATATTAGCAAGCATTAATCCCGCCTGCTCTGCGACATGAACGCTGCTGATGGACAGCTGGCTTATTTCACCGGCTGCAAGCTGGCTGCGCTCAGCAAGTTTGCGTACTTCACTTGCCACTACTGCAAAGCCTTTCCCATGTTCACCCGCTCTTGCAGCTTCAATCGCTGCATTCAATGCCAGCAAGTTAGTCTGGCGTGCAATCTCCTCTATTATCGATATCTTTCCTGCTATCTCTTTCATAGCCTCTACTGTTTCAGCAACGGCCTTTCCGCCTTCCTTTGCATCTGCAGCGGCCTTGAGCGCTATTTTTTCTGTCTGCTGCGAATTATCCGAGTTCTGTTTGATACTTGAAGCCATTTCTTCCATTGATGATGACGCCTCTTCTGCAGATGCTGCCTGCTCAGTTGCGCCTTGTGAAAGTTGTTCGGATGCTGAACTAAGCTGCTGGCTTCCTGAAGAAACGTAGTCTGCCGCTGATTTCACATTTTCGACTACTTCACGCAGCCTGGCGAGCATCTTAAAAAGACTCTTTGCCAGTATATCTTTTTCGGATCTGACAACGACATTTACCGTGAGATTCCCTTCGGCAATTGTGTCTGCCACAGTTGCCTGTTGCTTAAGGTTTTCCACCATCTTGACAAGACTCTTACCAAGTACATCCTTTTCAGACGTTGCCTTGAATTCAACATACAGATCACCTTCAGAAATGGTATCTGCAGCTTCAGCCTGTTTTCTGATATTGTCAATCATCTGTTTAAAAGATCTCTCCAGGTCTCCGATTTCATCTCTGGTATTTGCCTCAACCGTAATATCAATATCACCAAGAGCCAGTTTATCGGCGTTTAGTGCAAGCTGTTTGATTGGACGGCTGATTATCCTTGCGATAATAATTCCGAAACCTACTGCGAGCAGAAAACCAGCCAGAGTAAGAGATATCATAAACAGGTTGGCGGCTGATGCCATGTTTAGATTATTCTGTGATATCTCCATTCCCTGTCGTTTTTTTTCAGCTATCATCTTGGCAATAATTTCCATTTCAGTGCCTACCGAATACTTAATGCTGCCAAAGTCAAGGAACTTATATCCTTCAGCATCACGATTGTCAGTAGCCATTCCTTCAATTGTTTTCATATCTTCTACTACCTGTTTCCTGGTAGTAAGAAAAGAATAATACAGCTGCTTGTCCTGATCAGAAATCAAATTCCTGGCGAATAGATCCGAATTTTCGACTATGATAGCGGAAAAATCCTTTCTCATCTGTATCTGTTTCTGTATGTCTGTTGCATTGTTATGTCTGAGCATATCCCTGAAGGTAATCCTTGCGAGCTGGAAATTAGCTGATATTCTTTCCAGATATGAAATTGGTACAGTGACTTCATGATACAGTCTGGTATCGGCTTCTGCAATCTGGTTTATTCTGGTAATCCCCATATAACCGCTGATTGCAGAAATAAGCGCAATAAATACAAACCCTGATAAAAGCTTGAAGCTTATTTTTTTATCATAGAACCATTTCATATTTTACCTCCTGTAAGGATACTGGAAACTAAGCCGCCTTATTGACTAATGTTGGCGGCTTAGTTTCCATGGGCTAAAGAAAAGAACTAGTTGATTATGTTAGAATTTTACGAATTCACCATCTAACTTGTCTTTCGCCCCCAAATCGATCGACACACCGTGGGTATTGTTCGCAGCAACCGGTTTATCCGTATTCAGTCTGGATATTTTAGACTGTGCGATTTCTCCTATCATTTTTCTCGAATAATCATTTTTTATTGTATTCCGTTTTATTCCTGTTTTTTTACTGTAATATTCTGTATTAGGTTTATCGTCAACCTTGAAGAACGCTATAGTCTGCATAAGCTGTTCGGACTGGCTGGAGAGCTCTTCCGCTGTCGAGGATATTTCCTCACTGGCCGATGCATTCTGCTGAATGACATGATTGAGCTGCTGAATTGCATTGTTTATCTGGTCTGCCCCGGAATTCTGTTCAGCAGACGAGGCTGTGATTTCCTGCACCAGTTCAGCAGTTTTCTGAATATCAGGTACAATGCGGGTCAGCATCTCACCAGCTCTTTCTGCGACCTTTACGGAGCTGGCGGACAGCTGGCTTATTTCACCGGCTGCCAGCTGGCTGCGTTCAGCAAGTTTACGTACTTCGCTGGCTACGACAGCAAAGCCTTTACCGTGTTCACCTGCTCTTGCTGCTTCTATTGCAGCGTTCAGTGCGAGCAGGTTTGTCTGTCTTGCTATTTCTTCTATTATCGATATCTTGCCTGCTATATCCTTCATTGCTTCGACAGTCTCCGCAACAGCTTTGCCTCCTTCCATTGCGTCTTCGGCAGATTTTAGCGCAATTCGTTCTGTCTGTTCAGCATTTTCAGCATTCTGTTTTATATTGCTTGCCATCTGTTCCATTGATGAAGAAGCCTCTTCTGCAGATGCGGCCTGTTCGGCAGCACCCTGCGACATCTGTTCAGAGCTGGAGCTCATTTCCTGGCTTCCCTGTGCAACATTATCTGCGGCAGATTTCACATTCGTAACAACATCAGTAAGACTGTTGACCATTGTTGAGAGTGCATGCATCAGTTTATCCCTGGAAGATCTTTCCTGAACAGAGACCATAAGATTTCCGGAAGCGATGTTCTCGGCTATATCGGTTATTTCGTTCATGGCATCAATGAGACGATTGATGTTATTCTTGATCGTATTGAAATCGCCATGGTATGTATCAGAAATTTTTTCAGGTGTGTCTCCCCTACTTATATTATCTATATATTCTGCGGCAACATTTAACGGAGTGATAACAGCATCAAGTGTATCGTTGAAGCCCTTTACAATATTATACCACCCTCCTCTGTACTGCTGTGCATCAGCGCGGGTTGCTAGTTTACCATCGATTGCGGCCTTAGTCAGCATGGTACAATCATCCAGTATCGAATAAACAGTTTTTATGCAGGTATTGATATTATTCTTAATAATATTAAAATCTCCGCGGTATTCGGCTGTTATAGGTGTCAGTTCATCACCTCTCGAAATTTTATCGATGTAGTCTGCAGCTACATTCAGAGGTGTAATTACCGAATCGAGTGTATCGTTGACTCCGCGGACAATATCTGCATACCCCCCTTTGAAGGCAAGCACATTGCCGCGTGTCTGCAAAGCTCCGTCTACCGCAGCCTTGCTGAGCTTGCCTGCTTCTGCTACCAATGCATTGAGTGTGGAGGTAACCTTATTCAGACTTATGGAGAGTATATCATGTTTGGATTTCGGACTCAGCTCAGCAGAAAGATCCCCGGCAGCTATCCTGTCTGCCTGAAGTACCTGTTCCTTGATATTTGCTATCATTTTGATAAATGATTTTTCAAGAACACCCACTTCATCTTCGGTTTTATTATCTATGACTATGTCGGTATTTCCGGCTGCAAGCTTATCAGCCGCTGATACGAGTTTGGTAAGCGGCACGCTGATAATCCTGGAGAGAAAGACCCCGAATAAAACAGCAATTACCAAACCGCAGATCATCAGCACTAACAGTGTGCTTACTGCACTTTCAGTCTGTACAACATTGTCATGTGAACGGTCGCCGGCAATTTTGTTCTGTAATCTGATAGCATTATCCAGTGCTTCCTGCTGTTCTCGTGCAATAGTGGTAGCCGGGCCAAATAATATCTTTTCTGTTTCAGCGTCGTTATTAGCTTTCGCTCCGGTCACGATCTGATCTATATACGACTGAAATTCCTTTCTGTGCATCAGAAAATCATTGAACAGCAGTTTCACCTCATCAGATATAAGAGTGGTACGTATTTCAGAGCTCAGCTGGTCAATTTCCACCTGATTTGTGTTTAGTTTAGAAATCTGTTCGCTGATCTGATCCGGATCATTGCTTATTATCATGTCCCTCAGATTCACCCTGAGTTTTTGAAATGATATGGAAATATTTCCCATTTTAATCAATGGCTGGGCCATTTTGTCGTAGAGTTCCGAATAGCTGCCTGATATATCTTTAGAATTGCTCATACCGATATATCCTATTATAAGTGCAATTACTGCTGTAATTGTAAAGCCGCACAGCAATTTAGTTTGTATTTTCAGATCAAAGAACCATTTCATGTTTTTCCCCGCTTTTTTTATTGAGTCATTCGCATATGTTTTTTTAATCCGGTGTCTGGGCATTCTGAACGAGTTCCAGTTCCTCTGTCGAAAATATTTTATCAATGTTCAGAAGGATTATAAAACGGTCATCATGTTTTCCCATACCTTTTATAAAATCAGTTCTCAGCTTTGTACCTATCCTGGGAGCAGGTTCAATTTCAGACTGTTCAAGTTCAAACACTTCCTGTACTGAGTCTACAAGTGCTCCGAGAATTGTATTTTCGCCGTCGAGTTCTACTTCAACTACGACAATACAGGTATTCACTGTGCTTTCAGTGGCTTCGAGTCCGAACTTGATCCTCATATCAACTACAGGAACCACGCTTCCTCTAAGATTAATAACACCGCGCATAAAGTCAGGTGTCTGTGGAACACGTGTAATTTTTATCAGGTCGAGAATTTCACGAACCTTTGCAACGTCAACACCGAATACTTCATCATTCAGTTTGAAAGTAAGATACTGTCTTGTATCGCTTAATCCATTAGTCATTGTCTGTACTCCTTATAATTATCCGCAGATTTATTTACTGCAATTGTTCTATAATTTCGAAACTCTTATATTTTCCTCTTGTTCAGCCATATCGACGAGCTTGGGTATATCCAGTATGAGTGCAACACTGCCGTCTCCCAGAACCGTAGCCCCAGAAATTCCTTCGATTTCCTTATAGTATTTTCCTAGTGATTTAATTACTGTCTGGTGTTCACCTATCACCCGGTCAACGACAAATCCTGTTCTTACGCCATCGTCGTTTACTATAACTATCTGTTCGATTTCCGGTACATTTCCGTTTATACAGAATTTTTCGCGCAGAGGTATGTATGGTACCAGTTCCCCCCTTACATTTACCAGATGTCGTCCGTTTGCTTTCTTTTTGTCTGCAGCATTGAGCTCAATGCACTCCTCTACGAGAGACAGTGGAATTATAAAATTGTCTTCCCCTACATCTATAAGCAGCCCTTCGATTATAGCAAGTGTGAGCGGCAGTTTCAGTGTAATAGTGGTTCCTGCTTCGAGCTGACTGGAGATTTCCACATTGCCTCTCAGTGCCTCAAGAGCACGTTTAACGACATCCATACCGACACCCCTGCCTGATATACTGGTAACCTTATCAGCAGTGGAAAATCCCGGGGCAAATATCAGGGCAAATATCTCGCTATCCTTCAGTTCAGCGTCTTCCTGTATGAGTCCGTTCGATATGGCTTTAGCCCTGATCCTATCTTTGTCAATTCCGGCACCGTCGTCATGTATTGTAATTATTACATTTCCCCCTGCCTGTGCTGCAGAGAGGCTTATAGTGCCAACTGCTGATTTTCCTTTATCCTTTCTTTCATCCGGATATTCGATGCCATGGTCGATACTGTTTCTTATTATATGCACGAGTGGATCATTGAGTCTCTCGATTACTGTTTTGTCAAGTTCGGTTTCAGCGCCGTCGGTTTTAAGCTCGACCTGTTTGCCCAGTTCATTTGAGAGATCGCGGACCAGGCGTTTAAAGCGGCTGAACGTAGTACCGATGGGCAGCATTCTTATATTCAGTGCACTGTCACGCAATTCCCAAGTAAGGCGTTCCACCTCCTCAGAAATAGATGTAAGCGCAGGCATATTATGAGCGGCTGCGAACTGATTGAGCCGGGCATGAACGGTTACCAATTCTCCGACGAGATTTACCAGTGTATCGAGTTTGTCGGAGCTTACCCTGATACTGGTAAGCTTATCGGACTCGGACGGCTGCGATTTTGATATTTGTTTATCTTTCTGTTCAGCAGAATTAGTCCTGGCGGGCTGGTCTGTAGCTTTATCTTCCAGTATTGCATCCTGATGTGGTTCCAGACGCCGAAGCTGTTTAAGATATTTTGGCGTTTCTGTACCGTGACTGAGACAATCCAGTAGTTCTTCGTTTGAAAAATTTTCGAACAAGTCACCATAATCATTCATTGCTTCAATTGACAGAGTACTGCTGTCTTCTACAAAAATGAATATGTCTTTTATATCGTCGATGCTTTTGTCAGTAGCAAGGAAAATACTCCATGCTATATAACAGCTTTCAGGTTCAATATCTCCTAATACGGGAATATTTTCTGTCAGGGCTACACTGATCATTTTCCCCAGTGCGCTGAGTTCTCGTAGAAGAAGAATCGGATTTCCACCAAATCTGAATATATCGGGAGACGGTTTAAAATAAATGAAATAGCTGACTGGCACGCCGCGGTTGCCGCTGAGTTCCTGTGTTGAAGTCAAAACGGTATCGGTAGCAGAAGGTGTATTCTCTTCTTCTGCAATCAGACGGAATTTTTCCATAAGAAATGTCGTCTGGACCGGATCGACAGAAGTTTCATTTACCATAGAAATTATCTGATCTTTAGAAAGAAGTGTAAGATCAATTATTTCTTTGCTTACGTTCAGCTGGCCGTTGCGTATAAGGTCAAATACATTCTCTATATGGTGTGTAAATGAGGCAATGTTGTCATAACCGAACATGCTGCCTGAACCCTTGACTGTATGCAGGGCTCTGAATACTTTTGCAACCAGTTCCATATCCTGGGAATTGTATTCGAGTTCCATTAGTGAATTCTCAAGTTCCATGAGTAATTCCCTGGCCTCAATGCGGAAAGTTTCCTTGTGCTGATCTATCATCTTATTACCTTTTTAATTGCCGATACGATTTGATCCGGTGCAACTGGTTTTAATAACCATCCGGTGACACCGAATGAGATTGCTTCAAGTACTTTTGAACGCTGGGATTCTGAGGTCATCATGATAATTGGAAGGAATCTGTGTCTTTCACTCTTTCTGACTTTTCTGATAAATTCCATCCCGTCCATATTTGGCATATAAAGATCCGTGATGACACTTGCGACCGGATGCAGCAGCAGTTTTATCATGGCATCTTTGCCGTCAACCGCTTCAATTGTGTCAAATCCTGCAGCCTTCAGCGCATTGCATACTAAGCTTCTTGCGCTTGCAGAATCATCGACACACATTATCAGTTGTTTTCCCATGTTTATTTTCCCGTGATGTTATAATACCTTTTTGACTACATTCAGTAATTGTTCCGGTTTGAATGGCTTTACAATCCAACCGGTAGCTCCAGCTTGTCTGCCTTCATTTTTCCTGGAATCCTGCGATTCGGTGGTCAGCATAATTATTGGTATAAATTTGTACAGCGGGTTTGAACGTACACTTTTTATAAGCCCTATACCATCCAGATTGGGCATATTCAGATCGGTAATGATCATGTTGACCTGGGAAGTTTTCAGTTTGTTTAGGGCATCGATACCGTCAGCGGCTTCAATTACCTCGTATGCTGCTTCACGAAGTGTAAAACTCACCATCTGTCTTACACTTGTGGAATCATCAACCGTCATTATTTTTTTAGCCATTATCAGAGCTCCTGTAATTCTTTATTTGTTTTCAGTGATATTTTCCGGTAAAGTATAAAATCCGGACTCCTGCATAACTTCATGCATCTGAGGCGGCAAGGGATATTTTATTCTGAAATTTTTGCCGAGATTTAATGCAGTTTTGTAAGCAGAAAATAGTATCTGGAAATATGATATGTCTGTCACTACATCACTCTGGTGAGCTATGATAACATTGTCATATGAGCTTATAGCTTCATTCAGGCGGTTCTTAATTTCTGTGACTGATGATATTGTGAGATCACCGCTCATTAAACATTCGGAAACATTTTCATAAACGGGGTTAGTCATTTTTTCCCTCATTACAATAAATTGATTAAAACAGTTCTACGTTATCGCCCATATCATCGTCGTCCGGGTTACCAGAAACAGAAGATGGAAACGAACCGACAGTTATTCCGGCAGAATCATCAGGAGCGGAATTTGCTCCGTTCTGACCCGAAAGCAGTGCATGTATATCGCGTTCACTCTGCATTGTATAATTTCTCTGCAGTTCTGATATTGGCGTGTATCCGTTGTTTTTTGTACCGCCATTATAACCCATACAGATGCTTAGTTCTTTAAGTACATCCGCAGCTATTTTCAGAGGAGAATCTTCTTTATCGAGTTCAATCATAGCTGTCGATGAGAGAGTAATTTTATCCAGAAGCGAAACGGTTTCCTTCCTGATCTGTTTCACTTCGCTGAGTGATTTTGTTTCTATTGCAGATAGAGTTCCGAGTATAGATGTAATTTCCTGTGTGAGTTTATTCAGACTTGTAGTTCCATCCTCAAAATTATATCCGGCATTGCTTTTGAGTGCTTCAGAGACCTCAGAAATCCGTTTTATTGATTCTATGATCAGCGAAGTCTGCGATTTGGCGGACCTGGACAGGTTCTGTATCTCTTCGGCAAGAACATCGAGTGCTACCCCGTCTGAACCGGTGTGTACTGCCTTGATTCGTGCATTCAGGGCGATCAGGGCAATTTCACTTCCGATCTCGTCTATCTGAATTATCAGTGCTATAAGATTCTCAACTGTCTGACTGACAGATTTAATGGACTGGGTATACTCATCCTTTATTATAGAATTCTGATTGAGCGCATCGGCAGCAGAACCCAGACCGGTTTCTATCTTTCTGAGGAATGAATTATCATCATTTTCCGAAGTGCTGAGCAATTCTTCCGTAGATTGTTCAATATTGTCAATCAGTGTTTTTACATCACCCATGTTCCTGATGATATTTCTGACAGCAGTGGTCAATTCTTCATATGTATGCAGCAATTGGGCTGACTGAAGGTGTGAAATTCCGGCTATAGTGTTTTTCACCGATGGATCATCTGTATTTTCATCGTCAATGTGTTTGATCATTTCGCCGATAGCATCTATTACATGTTCTGTCTGCTGGCGTGTTATGTCGTGGAACTGAACCGAGGTGATTATTTTTCCGACGCTCTGGTAGATATCTCTTGAAAACTGCTCGATTATAGTAGCTTTCAGATTTGACTGCTGATATTTTTCCTGCAGGAAACGCAGACTTTCGGAAGTACTCTTTATAATTTTCTGTTCCAGATACTGCTGTTCTGACTGGAGTGCTGTAATCTTTTTATTTACATCTTCGATGAGCTTAATTGCATTTGATGCATTATTACGTATGCTGAGAGTTTTATCGTTAATGACAGATGAAAGTGTTTCGACATTTTCAGCAAGTACCTGGAAACCAGAATTCTCCATATTTAGCCTGGCATTTTCAATCCTGGTAGACATACCAAGGATTCTGAGGTGCTTTACGATCCTTTTGAAGCCTGCGAGGTCTTCACATATTGTTTCCATAGCAGCGTGAACTAAATCCAAATTCTTCTTTCCATCATCTATCCTCGAATCTGAATTTCCTAGGTACCTGCTGATGCTGTTAAGCATAGAATCTATAGAAGTGATGCTGTTCTGAACATCTTCACCTGATATTGTCACTGATGCATTTTCAGAAAGGGTACTTATGTTCTTTGCGCTGTAATATAGTGACTGAAGTTCGAGCGAGAATCCGGAGAATTTGTTTTCAGTCAGGGAAATAAAATCAGAAAGATTATGCTGTAAACCGTTTAGATGATTGTGCAATCCCGGTGCATCTTTTGTCTGCATCAGATCTTTAATCTTGACATTGCTGTTACGGTTTATTTTGCCCTGATACACTATATCCCCGATATATTACTTGAAAATTACATCTAACGAACTGTTATGAAGAGGTAATCAACCTATAGAATTATTCTCATATAATATTCGGAAAAAGGAATGCTTTTTGAATACCGTATACCAAGTATTTTATATACCTAGAAGTAGGTATTTATGGATATAAGAAGGAATGAGGCAAAGGAATTTTCCGGATGTGTTATTTTATGCCCTGCTTCAGAGCATAGTGTATCAGTTCAGTGCTGTTTTTCAGCTTTAGTTTCTGCATAATGTTCTTTCTGTGCTGTCCTACAGTGAAATAACTAATAAATAGTTTTTCTGCGATTTCATGGCTGGTAAAGCCCTGTACGATGAGTGAAACGATTTCGCGTTCGCGCTTAGTCAGCTCGGTACTTCCATGGTCTGAACAGTCACAATTATCGGGTGTGGTATTCTTTTTCATATAATCAGACAGTAGTGCCTTAGATACGTTTTCCGGGAAGTAGTTTTTGCCGCCAGCGATCTGCTTTATTGCAGAAATAAGAGTATCCATATCCGAGTTCTTTAATATATAGCCATTTATACCCGCAGAGATAGCATCTAATATGTAACTATCATCCTCGTGCATTGTAAGCATAAGTATATAAATTTCAGGTACAGCGGCTTTTATCTGACGTGCAGCTTCAATTCCGTTCACCCTGGGCATATTGACATCCATAACGACAATATCCGGAGCCATTTCAAGTGAAAGACGTATCGCATCATGTCCATTATCGGCTTCCCCAATAATGTTAAATGAAGGGTCGGTCATAAGTACATGTTTGAGCCCGCTTCTGAGCACGGCATGGTCATCAGCAATAATAATATTTGTAATTTTGTCCATTTTAATGATACTAATCTGCTTTACTGGCCGGTTTTTGTATGCTATATTTTTCTTCGGGTAAATTCATATTAAGCACATTTTTCATGATCCGGGAATCTTCAACACTATAACAGTCCCGGAGCCCGGAGAAGATTCTATTTTAAGATCGGCACGGAGTATCTCGGCCCTCTGTCTGATATTAACGATCCCAAATCCCTTAAAATCAGAATCTCCGGCAGTGGCATCCACTGAAAAACCGCAGCCGTTATCCCTGATGACAATATTAAAATATTCATCTGTGCATTCAAGAAAAACGTCAGCTTCAGTTGCCCCCGAATGGCGTGCAATGTTAGTGAGGGCCTCCTGAATTATCCTGTAGATATTCATTTCTTTGAAACTGTCGTATCTGACAGGATTATCGAACAAAAAATTAATTTTTATACCTTTCATAGCGGAAAAATCATTACACAGTTTTTCAGTCGCGGCATACAGTCCATAATTGTCAATTACGACGGGATGAAGCGAATAGATTATATTTTTCAGCTCCTGATTTGTGTCGCTGACCAGTCTGATCGATTCCTGCAGTCTGTCATCAGTAATGGTATTTCTGTTTGTCCTGGCGAGCACCTCCAGATTAAATTTCAGTGCGAACAGCATTTGGCCGATACTATCGTGCAGTTCGCGCGAAATCCTAGAGCGTTCCTCCTCCAGCTTTTCCATAATTACGCGTGTATGGTTATTTTGCTCCTCGATTCGGGCCTTTAGTTCTTTCTGAATTGCTTTTTCACTTTCGAGGAGCTTTTGTTCCATCTGGTGTTTATACAGGCTTATTTCGATATTATTCCTGAGATCTCTGAACTCAAAAGGTTTGAGTATATAACCGTAGGGTCCGCTGAACTTTGCCCGCTGCAGCGTAGTCTCATCGTTATGTGCAGTGAGAAAGACTACCGGAATATTATATTTGCCTTTTATAAATATAGCAGCATCAATACCATCCATATGTCCGCTCAGGCTTATATCCATCAGAACCAGGTCCACACGAATGGTCTCGAGTTTTCTGATGCAATCTTCAGCAGAACCTATGCTTGATTCAACGGAATATCCCAGAGATATAAGCTTATTCTTTATATCCAGAGCGACAATCGCCTCGTCCTCTACTAACATTATACGGGCTTTCGGGATTTCAGGTGGTTTCATAGTACAAGACTTTCCGGAAACTAATTTAATAATAATTTTACCAGTTCAATTATCTCATATCTTTCGAAAGGTTTGGCCAGATAGTTATCGAATCCTTCTTTCAGAAGACGTTCCCTGTCGCCTTTCATAGCATATCCGGTCAGAGCGGCAATAGGTGCTTTATTGTAATTATCAATCATTCTTATTTTTTTCATTGTTTCAATACCATCGAGACCTGCTCCGAGATTTATATCCATCAATACAGCCGCATAATGTTTTTCTTTGACCATTTCAAGTGCAGCTTCCCCGGTAGGGGCATGGTCGATACGGCAGTGGTTCTTCAGAAACAATACAGTTACATCCTTGTTGAGAAAATTATCTTCAACCAGCAATACATCGGGTTTTTGCACGGATGATACATCCGGTTTCGCATTATGTTCTGGTATGACAGTAGATGTACTGGCGTTATCTGCCGAGGGCAGGAAAATATTAAAAGTAGATCCTTCGTTCAGTACACTTTCAACTTCGAGCCCTCCGTCCATCAGCTGCAGCATCTTTCTGGCTATAGTAAGGCCAAGACCGCTTCCCTCGTAGCTTCTTTTTGTGCCTTCAGAAACCTGGCGAAAAGGTTCGAAAATAAGATCAATATTATCCTGAGATATTCCAATGCCCTGATCTCTAATGCTCAGATGTGTAAATGGCCTGTTATCTTTATACACTGTGTTTATTGATACTGTGATAATGCCTTTATCAGTAAATTTGATAGCATTATCCAGTATACTTTTCAATACTTGTGTCAGCAGAATTTCATCGGCTGTTACCTGCAGGTTTTCAGATGCAGCAGAAACTTGCATCTCCAGATTTTTGCTCTCCAACTCCTCACTGAACCCCTTGATTACCATTCTTACAAACGGCATTATACGGATATCTTCTTTTTTAACCTGAACGTGGTTAGCTTCTAATTCTGAAAGATCAAGTACAGAACTGATTGTAGACATAAGGCGTTTTCCCGAGGTATATATTTTTTTTGCAGTTAAGATCTGTTCCGGATCGGTTAATTCGTCTTTGAGTATTTGAGCAAAACCAAGTATACCGTTCATTGGTGTACGAAGTTCGTGAGACATGTTAGCGAGCAATATTGTCTTTAGTTTATCTGATTCTTCAGCTTTTTCCTTTGCTTCCAGTATTTCCTTTTCGATTCTTTTTCTTTCCGTAATATCGCGCATTATATTCTGGACAGATCTGATGCCATCAAATATCAGAGTATTGCCGAAAATTTCGACGAATATTGTGCGTTCGTCTGCTCTGATGATTTTAAGCTCGAGCGCCTCTGTTTTCTGAACAGCACCGGTCAAAAGCGTCTGTATTTTCGACCGGAATTCAGGAGTATATTCAGGAGAGATGAAACTAATGATGTTCTTTCCAATAAGTTCATCAGGAGAGTTCGTACCCAGCATCTCACTGGCTGCCTTATTAGCGAAACGGATTTCGTAATTACTATGGACCAGTATGGCGTCGGTAGCGAGTTCTACAAGTCCTCTGTATCTTTCTTCGCTTTCCAGCAGTTCCATCTGAGCCTGCAGCTTCTCGTCCCTCTCTTTTTTCCGTTCAAGTGAATGCTCGATGGAGGGTCCTATTCTCTTCAGATTATCCTTTAATATATAGTCAAATGCGCCTAATTTCATTATTTCAACAGCAATTTCCTCGTTCAGCGAACCGGTCACGAGAATGAAAGGTATATTGGGAGCAATCTCTCCGGTAAGACGCAGAGCATCCATACCGTTGAAAGCCGGAAGATTATAATCAGAAAGAATAATATCCGGCTTAAAACTGGTTAGCTCACTGCAGAATTCCTCTTCATTTACCACTATAGAATACTCAGCTATAATTTTAGCTTTTTTTATCTCATTGATAAGCAGCAGTCTGTCAGTTTCCATATCTTCAACAATGAGTATCTTGACCGGTTGCGACATAAATATCCCCACGATATTATTATCAAAATAATATACCTATTATTTACCGAATTGTCGATCTGCACTTAATTATTACGGAAATCAGAATATGAAACAATATAATGTATATAAAAAAAGACGAAATTTGAAAGAACCATAAAATATCTATACCAGACAGTCCTCTCTTCCCCATTCTATAAGTTTTGAGGTAATAAAATCAATTACCCTCTGCTGCTCAGCGGTTCCGGCTGGACTTTCCACAAAAAAGGGTTCACCGAAGCAAATATGGACTGTCCTTTTTGTCTGAATTTTCCCAGCATCTTTGATCAGACTACCATTGGGCCATGCATCTGTAACCAGGGCAATAGGTATAACCGCGGCATGGTTCTTTTTAGCCAGTTTTATTCCCAATGAATTAAATGAAGATGGATCAAAGAATTTACTGCGCGTTTTCTGCGGGAATATTATTATCGATTTATCTGAATTGAGGTAACGGCTGCCGTCATTCATAACCTTCATGAGATCTTCCCTGGGATTGCTGCGTCCGACGACTATCGGATCCCTGGATCTGAGTATATCTGAAAAATAGGGATAGCTGAGTAATTCGTGCTTAACAACAAAAGTAACATTCTTCACAGGCTGAATGATCGACGGCAAAACTACTGTCTCCAGTGTACTCATATGATTTCCCAGGAACATCACATTGCCTTCAGGCTTACGGAGATTTTCCATACCGGAGAATTCCAGTATGACGCCAACATCTTCGAGAGCTTTTAAAATGTCAAGGCTGGAATCCACCCATTCTTTAGGTCCATACTTGTTTTTGCGGGCCATCTTTCCGTAACTGTATATTATTTTTGCCAGACGCGAATAAAAACCCAGTGACGGGAAAGCACTTTTTCCGTCAGACTTTGTGATATATGAATCATCATCGGCTATTCTTTCTCTGTAGTCGATATTAGTATCTGAATTTGCAACCATATGAATGTAAAGTCTGTTCTCCGTTTTTGTTTAGATAATTTTTGTACGGTTGATTATCAGCAAAGATAATAATTGATTTCAACAAAAAAAACTGTTATTCTGCCATATTAAATAAAAATTCTTTTACAAAATATTCAGGGTGTAATGAGTAAATCTGAAAAACATGGCGTATTCGGTCTGTTCCCGCGAAACTACTGGACCGTGATAATAATGGAATTCTTCGAACGCGGCTCTTATTATGGAGTAATGTCAGTTTTGTCCGTGTTCCTGGTGCTTAGTCCCAGCGAAGGAGGGCTTGGTTTCTCGAAGGAAAGCGTCGGACTTATAAAAAGCGTAATTACACCCGTATTGTACTTCCTTCCTATTCTCTCAGGCGCGATTGCAGACCGTTTCGGCTACAGGAAAACACTGATGTTTGCTTTTGCAGTGATGTCATCAGGTTACTTCCTGACGAGCCTTTTTACCGGTTACAGTCTTGTATTTGCAAGTCTTATGCTAATGGTGACCGGTGCCGGTACATTTAAGCCAATAATTTCAGGCACCATTGCCCGCAGTACGGATCAGAGTAATTCTACGCTGGGGTTCGGTATATTCTATTGGACTATTAACCTGGGGGCCTTCTTGTTTCCGCTTATACTGGTGCCGATACTCAAGCAGATCAGCTGGTCTTATGTATTTCTAATGGCTGCTGTTGGAACCGGCTGGCTTCTGATACTTAACATATTTGTCTACAGGGAACCTGAAAAACCTGAAAGCAGCAAGAGCATAGTGGAAGTGCTGAAAGGTGCTGTGATGGTACTGAAGGATTTCAGGTTCATACTAATGATAGTTATTTATTCGGGATTCTGGATACTGTATTTCCAGATGTTTGATACGGTGCTGTGGTATCTGAAGGAACACGTCAATACCGCACCGGTAGATGTATTTGTAAACTCTGTCCTGGGCATATTTGTAAGCAATCCGAACTGGAAGTTTGATGCCGAACATGTGACGGTGATAAACGCCGGTACAATAATAGTACTGCAGATACTCATTTCCAGAATTGTTAAGAATACCAGGGCACTTCCTACAATGATAACCGGTATTGCGATGGCTACAGTTGGCATGGCCATACTAGCTATTAGTACGCATATCTGGGTATTTATAGCCGGCATAATAATATTCTCCATTGGTGAGATGACAGCGCACCCCAAATATCTTAGTTATGTGGGGTTGGTTGCTCCTGCCGACAAAAAAGCGCTCTATCTGGGTTATTCATTTCTGTACGGAGTTCTTGGAAGCGGCATCGGAGGCGTTCTGGGAGCCAATTTATACGTCCATTTTGTAGACAAGCTTAATCAGCCCGGCACGCTATGGTTTGTATTCAGTATGATTGGTGTGGCAACGATAATCGGTCTGCTGTTGTACAATAAATTCGTTGCCGTAAAGACAGCAAGTTAACAAATTATATGAGAAAGAGATAAAATTCCGGAGAAAGTGACTAATATGATGAATAACAGCTTTAAAAATTAAAGGAAATTTCTTAACTTTAAAATCTCTTTCAGGAAAGGTGGCAGAGTGGTTGAATGCGGCGGTCTCGAAAACCGTTGTGCAGGCAACTGTACCGGGGGTTCGAATCCCCCCCTTTCCGCTTACAAAAGCAAAAGCTCAGGAATAGCTAAAAACGCTGTTTTTGAGCTTTTTTCGTATAGATGCATCTCAGTATAAATTCTGAATTCACTTTCGCAATATGATTATCACGGGATCATCCTTAATAAATAGCCCATTTAAAGTAATTACCAACGATATCAATTTTCACCCAGCATTTTCTGAGTCAAAATGGAATTAGTTGATTTGCATTTGGTCGGATTATTTAATACTTTAAGTCCAAAATAACTTCGGGGGAAGTTTAATCTCCTGCTTTATCTACACTATATTTTCAGCTGGAGGACCTATGAAGCTGATAAGAATATTTACGCTTGGTATTATTTTGTTTTTTGCTTTCTGCATACCCGTTTTTAGTATCAATGAGGTAACAGTTAAAGTCCCGGGGAATTTCTATTCTTCGCCTGGTTATATCGACAAGGCGACTCTTGTAGTAGAACCGCATGGCGGATATACAGAACAATCATTGTACCTTCAGTATTCAGATCACGGCAAATATTATGGAAATAAGAATGTAGAAATTATTCACAGGTTTGAATTGCCTCAGGGGGCTGTAGTCAATGATATGTGGCTATGGATAGGCGATAGTGTAATGAAAGCAATTTGTCTGGATACATGGACCGCAAGATCAATTTACGACAGTATTGTAAGTATGAAGCGCGATCCTGCATTCCTTTCAAAAAAAGGCAACCAGTATGAACTGCATATATATCCCCTTGTGTCAGGTTATTTCAGAAAAATAAAGATTAACTTCATTACCCCTACACGTTGGATAGACAAGACTGCGGCAGTTGAACTTCCACTGTTAATGCTGAAATCAAATAATAATTCCGTAAAGCCACTGGAAGTATTATTCAGAACAAGACAGAATATTTGGGGGATCCCTGGATTTAAGGAAATTCCGGATAAATCTTTTGATTTCCTTTCCGACACTTCCGGGTTGTATTTCAAACGATCATATCTGACCGATATCAGCCAGTATAACAGTCTTAAGCTGACTTATTCTGTTGATATGTCTAATGGCGTATACTTTGACTCAAACACAGGTAATGATGATATTTCTTATTTCCAGTCATCATTTCAGCTTAAGGATATATTTGGAATTGAATCGGATAGCACCAGCAAAAAAAATCTCATAGGTATTGATCTAAGCGGGAATAATTACAAGCGTTACTCAATGCTTATACCTAATTTAAAGAAAATTCTCAAAGCTTCTCTTAAGCAAAATGATTTATTCAATATTATTATCAGCGGTGCCGGCAATACTAAGAAATTATCATCAAACTGGATAAATGCTATTCCAGCAAACATTGATGCGGTATTAGACGGTTTTGTCCAAAGCAAATTTGCCGATTCTGTCAGTCTGGCCAGACTTCCTGATCTGCTCTACAGTGATAACAAGGCCCCAATATGCTGGGGCTTTACCGGCATCGAAAAATTGGCCGCTATAAAAAAGTATTTGACTCTTTATGAGGCTTCGAATTATTTCAGTAAATCAGATATTGTTGCTTCCTATGAACAAGGGTATGAAAATATTCCGGATCCCTCACAAATGATTAAAATACTAGCATGTCTGGATTCTTTTTTTGTAAGAGGCGGGAGGTTCGTTACATATTATGATTTCAATCGTGATGGTTCAAGGGAACCTGTAGCATCACATTATATACAGGGCTTAAAAACCAAAGCCGCTTATCACAATTCAATGACATTGTACAGAAATATAAATGGAAATATAGGTGCCGACTTTCCTGAGAGCATAGAGCATGCCGGAACATATACTTTAGACTACAACGACCCTGATGTCAGAATTGAACTGCAGGACAAGTTCGGGAACGCGGTTGTTATATCCAAAAGGATCGGCAATGGCCTAATCGTTGTCTCCGGGATTTGGTCATTTAATGATGATGCTCCCCTAAAGAAACTCATAGGAGTGCCTTTACTGGGCCTTAATCATACAAAATATCCATCTCAGCTGAGACAAACTCTTGATGCTCTAAGTACTGAATTTGTCCAGGAAAGGTATGATAAAGCTCTTGTAATTAGCAACTCTGATTCACTGATACTGTCCGGTGATGCTAATTCCTGGGCGGCGAATTACGCGCTAAAATTCAGCGGTTTAAGCAAACCGATCTTTAATTCCATCAATCTTGTTGATGGTACAGAAAGTGTTCCCACATCTGTAACTGTTAATAACGTTACCTACTATGGCAGCGGGTACTTATTAAAAAAAATTGCAGATAATATGACCGGCACTCACCTGGAATCGCATCTGAACGACTGGGATATGATGTCTTCAATGCTTTCTCCTTATTCTATTCCAGTTGTAGAGCAATTAGCTGTAGAAGCTTTTGCTGACAATAAAGCGGATAAAATTTTAGAATTTAAGGAAATAAGACAGGAGCCGATAGATAACAACAGTCCAAGGTTTTTCATCGGATCAGCTGCTTCATCATCAGAAATAAAATTTAATATATCCGCCAAATTTGCCGGATCGGATTCATTCCGGACGCGTACTTATACTATGCCGGTTCATTACGACACTACTCAGAAATATCCAATAATTCCGGCAATGCTCGGCAGTGAAATTATCAAGGGAAATTTTGCCAACGGAGGCTGGGATACGACAAAGATAGTTAAATTGGCGTTAAAATATAATCTCCTGTGCGATTATACTTCCCTGCTTGCACTGGAACCTAATGATACGATTCATTTCATGATTAATCCATTTGACGAATCGTTACTTACAAATATCAATAAAGAAACAAAATCTGATTCTTTAGGATTTTCTGTTTTCCCAAATCCATTTAATTCACAGACAAAAATACTGATTCAGGTAAAAAACCCTTCAAGAGTGAATTTGTACATATACAATATTCTTGGTCAGCTGGTAAAAACAATAGCTGAAAATGAGGAAATAGTTTCCGGCGGATCTTATATGTGGGATGGCAGGGATTCTTTTAATCATTCTGTCAGCAGTGGTATTTATTTTACCAGAGTCGAATTAAAAGAGAACAGCAGCAATAAGAATCAAATATTTACAAGAAAACTTCTGCTGCTAAAGTAGATGAATATGGAAAGTCAGGTATATGATATAAGCATTTCTTCCGATAAACACATTATATTATATACCTGACAATGAATACTCTAGATCATTGTTAAAAACGATTTACCATAGAATTCATCAGTTAGATAATTTACTCTCAAGTTCATAGATAATGTTATTAATTCTATCTCCATATAGCTCATATGCCTTTTCGTATGTCTGATACTTCAGGAGTCTGAGAAACTTGTCCTTATTCTCATTATCTGCAATAAGCTTTTCTACCAGCAAAGAACCGACTGTTGCCTGTACTGCTTCTGGATATGAGCGGGGATTCTGCCAGATATCTTTAATCGATATCTTCCCGGTATAACCAAATCCCTGAAGGATTATGTGCGCAGCCTCAAGCCTGTCGGTAGATGACATATCGAAATATCGTGCAGTTCCCTCTTCGAGGAATTTATTAGTCGATTCAGGCCTGATACTGTTCTGAATGACAATGTGCGCTATTTCGTGTCCTTTCGTCTGATCACTTGCCGTATGAATGATCTTCAGTTTGGGTTCCGCGAATCCCGGCCGGGGCAGACCTTTTTTCTCGGCATCCATGCTCTCATTCCATACATAGCAGTCAATTCTGCCATTCTGCTTATATCCGAAATATTCACTTATATTCTCAAACGCTTTTTGTCTAGCTTCGACAAAAGCTTTTTTTACCTGCACATAGGAGTCTGAAGGAAAATGAAATGTTATATTTCTGGTTTCAGTTTTTGTCCAGCCGTCATATACTTGATCCATGCCCAGAATAAGCAGGCCCTTTTTAGCTTCTGTAACAGCGGTGTATTTCTTCCCGAGAGCGGCACATTTCAGCAACGTTTCTTTTGCTTTTACGGGTTTATTCAGTATATAATACGAAACCCCCGAATAAAGCAATACAGATGCGTAAAGCTCAGTATCAGCAGAGAGATATCTTTCTGCCGTCCCTAGATATTTGAGAGCTTCATCATACCTGCCGAGAGTGTAAAGAGCCTGACCTTTAAACAAATTTGCAGCGGCGTCATTGCTGTTTACTGACAGATACTTGTCAGTTTCAGTCAGTACATCAGTATAATTTCTGCTGTAGAAAAGAGAATGGAGTCTGTTTATGTCAGCCTGTGCAAATGCACCAGTAAACATGACCAGAAATAATAGTACAGTTTTCATTGTTGAACCGGAATAGTTTTCAAAACAGTATGAAACTTCCGAAAAAAAGAAAAAGTTGTCAAGAATCTTTTTTTATAGTATCATTTCATGAGCACAATTTTATTGGCCATCCTGAAGTCTTTTGATTCCACAGTATAGATATACATACCGCTGGAAAGATCAGATGCATCAAAAAAATATTCATGTTCTCCCCTTTTTACATTACCCTTGAACAGGCATCTGATTCTTCTGCCCAGCATGTCGTAAATGTTAATCTCTATGTTTTCATCCTCAGGCAAGGCATACCTGATGGTAGCAGCACTGTTAAAAGGATTGGGATATGCTGTCAGCAGCCTGTAGTTTGCGGGAGTTAACCGTTCGTTCTGCTCAACTGCAGTTGTTCTGGTGATTTGATGTACAAATACATATGGAGTATCAATTACAGGATTACTAAGTCCTGAAAATGAAGAAACATCAAATGATTTAATTACTGAAGCATTAGTAATGTCATATATATCAAGTTTATTAGAATTCAGCAAGGCTGCATAGGACAGAGCACGATCCATACCTATATCTGCATAATCGCCGCGCGAGAAAATTCTGTTTCCCCTTGTGAATGAAGTATCCGCATTGATGAAATCATAACTGGAAAGAGTTTGATCTGCATATAAATAAAGATGGTTGTTCCTGTAGTTCCAGACCAGATCATCATCCGGAGAACGTTCGTAAGGGGAAGAAAAGTAATAATCATCAACCGGTATCTGCTTTATATATTGGAAAGATTTCCCGTCAAACCGGTAAATATACATTCCGTAAGCTCGCTGGATTAGATATAGATCCTGTGTCAGATTAACAATCTTCCGGGGTTCATTGTGGACTTCAGACCACGGGATTGGAAACTCAACTTTGATTGCAAGGCTGGAATCAATAAATGGAGACGATGAAAGATCAGCAAGATAAAACTGGTACCCGGCACCGTAGATATTGCCATCGAAAAAAGCACACAAGTATTTGCCGCTAACTTTACCAAGCACATGTATGAGTTTAGCAGAAAAGCTGCTGTCTGTAGAAGTTGGATTGTAGTAAAACAAACTGTCCTGTCCCGACAGAAATCCCTTTCCCAGATTACCGTTCAATAACCAGATCCCGTTTAGAGTTTCCAGTATCTGAGTTCTTTTTATGAAGTATTGAGGGATTGCATCCCAGCCAACACCTGTCCAGGCAAAGTTCCTCAAGGTTAGATTTTCCAGATTATTCAGCCTGAAATTACCCTGTAACTGTGAGAAAACAGGACTCTCAAAAACGTTATTATATTCCTTCAGGAAATAAGATTTATCAGAAAACCGGAAATGGTCGTAATACAGGTCTTCACTATAACCGTATCCATTATCGTAAATGAATTTATTCCATTTCCCAATTGTGTCAGCAGGTGAAATTATCTGGTTATCAATACGGATTCTGATCAGGTTTCCGTATTTACCGGAAGAAGCTAAACACAACTGGGAAATTGATATAAGTAATACAGATAGCAGATAGAATAGTCTTTTACACATTTTTGCCCCCGAGATAAAAATGTAAAAATAATTATTTAGTTCCGGAATAAACCACAAAGCTGTAATTTTTATACCAGCAGTTTACCGCATCAAATCCTGCAGATTTAAGCCACGACAGCTGGTCATCAAGAGTATCCATTTTATCTTCCTTCAGGCGTTCAAGCGCCGCAGATATTTCCTCTTTTGTCAGTCCGCTTTTTTCAACGAAATCCATCCATCTGCTGCGGTAGAAATTTTCTATCTGAGGAGTACAGCCCAACACCTGGTCGGCGTTAATAAAAACACCACCCATTGCAAGAGACGAATACACATCAGAAAACAGCTTCTTTTTTTCACCGGCATTCAGGTGATGAATAGAAAGCGCTGAAATTATTATATCAAATTTGCCTCGAAGGCCATCTCTGTAATCGGAGATAAGATAATTAAAAGACCCCGCAGAATCTGAGAATCTTTCTTTAGCCCTGTCAAGCATCTTTTCGGAAATATCCGTAAGTGTAATTGCTGCATTTGGAAATCTGCTGTGCACAAAAAGAGACATAAGTCCGGTTCCGGCACCCAGATCAAGCACACTAAACGAATCGCTGGTATTATACGGGATCAGTGAAAGAGCTGTATGGTAGAAGTCATCAAAACAAGGAATGAGCTGTCTTCGGCTTCTGTCATAGGATTGAGCTGATTTGTCGAAAGCCAATTTAACCGAAACGGACATCGAATATATTCCCCTGCTAAAAGAATTTATAATGTTATTTGTTCTCTGTTATGAATTTAACATTATTAGAGCATAATGTAAATGCTTAAATAAAAAAATGGCAGCGCTGAAG
The DNA here is from genome assembly GCA_050258935.1 of Bacteroidota bacterium. Taxonomy (GTDB): domain Bacteria; phylum Bacteroidota; class Ignavibacteria; order Ignavibacteriales; family SURF-24; genus JBLMZS01. The sequence continues at coordinate 51,342 of JBLMZS010000059.1, read as the reverse complement.
GAATACAGAAATCAGAAAATATTTTCCTGAAAGAATGATTTCTGTTGAGTTGAAGATGTGATCTTCCACCACAGTCAGCGTGCCACTTAGTTCTGGTATATTTTATGCCAAGTAATCAGGCACTCTACATAAGCTGTCTATTTGTAATCATATGAGCCGGGATATGATTAGTCGCGGTACCGGCATCGAGTTTAAAACGCGACACAAGGTGCTGCAGATTGACAGCCAGTCTGTTGAGATCCTCGGTGGCGTTGGCTATCTGCTGGGTGCCGTCTGCTGATTGCTGAATGACATTGTTGATGCCTTCAATGTTTTTGCTGATTTGTTCACTTGAAGCCGATTGTTCTTCGGAAGCAGCGGCAATCTGATTTATCAGGTCGGTGATCTTCCTGGAATTATGAAGGATGCGTTCAAGTACAAGAGTTACTTCTTCAGTGTGACGCATACCTTTTTCAACCACCTCTTTTGAAGTTTCCATAGATTTGTCGGCTCTTTTCGCTTCGTTCTGAATCGATTTAATCGTATCGGCAATTTCCTTAGTAGCTCTTGTAGTTCGTTCTGCAAGTTTTCTTACCTCATCGGCAACAACTGCAAATCCTCTTCCCTGCTCGCCCGCACGTGCTGCTTCAATTGCCGCGTTAAGTGCAAGAAGATTTGTCTGATCAGCAATATCGTCAATAACCTGAGTTATCTCACCGATCTGGTCGGATTTCTTAGACAGAGATGCAATTATTCCTGCTGTCTCTCCTGATGATGAAACTATGTTTCGGATACTCTCCTTAGTCTCTTCTACTTTTCTGTAACCTGATTCAGCTTCAGCAGCAGCTCTTTTAGACATTCCGGCAGCTTCATTTACATTCTGAGTGGTAGCCATAATTGTGCGGCTCATCTCCTCGACTGCGCTTGCAACTTCGGATACCTGTTGCGACTGCATATGGCTTCCGGTAGCGAGTTCTTCACTCGATGAAGATATCTCAGTCGCCGAACTTGCCGTAGCGCTGACCGACTGGGCCACCTCAACTATCATATTCTTCATATTCGAAACCGCTGCATTGAATCCGGCAAACAGTTGCCCTATATTGTCCTTATCATTTTCAGCTGTAACATTTACTGTCATATCACCAGCCGCGAACTTATCCATCTCCGAAAGAATAGTTCTTGTATGGCGTTCCAGATATTCATTCTGCTGGCGCGTTTTCTCCTGAGCCATTTCTGCTTCGTGTGCTGCCTGTTCTGCCGCAATGCTTTTCTGATGGACTTCAGATATTGATCGTTCTATATTTTCGAGCATAGTGTTAAATGTCTGGCCGAGTATACCGATTTCATCGCTGCTATTGACCATAACTCGCAGTGAAGTATCTCCTTTGGATATTTTCATGGCTGCTGCCGAAAGGGCTTTTACAGGCGTTGCAATCCGGAAATTAATATAAAAGAGGAAGATGACAGAAAGAATAAAAACTGCGATCACAGCCGGATATATGTCCGACTTAAACTCGCTTATTTCGACTTCTACATTATCGATGTATATACCGCTGCCGATTATCCAGCCCCATTCTTCAAACTGTTTTACAAATGAGAGTTTCGGTGACGGTTTCGTTTCTCCAAGTTTTGGATAATAATATGTCACATATCCCTGTTTGTCAGAGCCCCTGCCGGTTTCGACTATTGCTTTTACGAATTTATTCCCATAATCGTCTTTTGTTTCGCTCCTGTTCTGTCCGACTTTGGAAGGATCTGAGCCGAGTGCCACTACAACACAGTCGAAATCGTATATGAAGAAATACTCCTTGCCCGAATATCTGAGAGAGTGTATTTCGTCAACCGCCTGACGTTTGGCTTCTTCAACCGAAATCACCCCTTTTTTTGACAGATCGTTGTAATACTTGAGAACCGAATGCGCTGACTCAACCACATTCTTCAAATTGTCATGTTTATCCTGATAGAGTTTCTCCTCGACTGTAGGAAAAATATAGAAGAAAATTATCAATACGGGTAATAATACTAATATGAGTATACTCATTAGTTTTGCGGTAATACTCAGATCCTTGAAATATTTTACTCGCATGTGTTAATCCTGTTGTTAAAAAAATATTTAACGTATTATCGAATAATCTGAAATAAAATATAGTTTAGTTATTTTAGGGGCTAAGAAGTTGACGAAACGGCAGGATAAAATAATACTGCTCAGGTAGTGACCGGAACAGTATTTGAATTTCAATCATATATGGTATGAGTCATTTTTCTACAATTGTCTCAGGAAATTCCTTGCCGACTATATCTGCTTCCTCGCGTATAGACCATCCTGTCTTAAGTCCGAGTATAAACCAGCCAAGAGAAAGGATTCCGAGGGCAAATATTGTATCTCCTATTACTCTCAGCCAGCGCAGAGTATTAATCAGCTCTGTAGAATTAAATTCAGCTGAACGTGCATACCACAGTCCATATTCCACACTTGCCCATGTCTGCAGAATACCAACGGGAAGTATACTGATAAGTACCATGAGTGACAGACCTATATTGATTGCCCAGAATGAAAACTTTAGGTGTCCGGTCTTCCATATAAAACGGTTTGTGAGACCTTTCAGACAGAATAGCATCAGTCCGATACCCAGCATACCGTACACTCCGAAAAGAGCCGTATGTGCGTGTACGGGTGTAGTCTCAAGTCCCTGCATATAATATAGTGCAATAGGAGGATTAATCAGAAAACCGAAAAGGCCGGCACCAACGAGATTCCAGAATGCAACAGATACAAAGAAATATATAGGCCATTTGTAGGCCTGTATCCATGGTTTTGCCCGGCTGAGTGTAAGGTTCTCATATCCCTCAAAACCAATCAGTACGAGCGGAACCACTTCAAGAGCGCTGAATGTAGCTCCAAGAGCCATTACAGAAACCGGCGTACCCGAAAAATACAAATGATGAAAAGTGCCGATGATACCTCCGGCAAGAAATATAATCGTAGAGAACAGAACTGCGTATGTAACACTACTTACTTTCAAAAGACCCATTCTGGTGAAAATGAATGCAATTACAACAGTAGCAAAAACCTCAAAAAATCCTTCAACCCAGAGATGGACTACCCACCACCTCCAGTATTCTGCAATTGCAAGGTTTGTCTGTCTACCCCACATAAGTCCTGCGCCGTAGAACAATGCAATAGCAACACTTGAGACGAGGAAAAGACCCAGCAGATGCCGGTTTTCATCCTTCTTTTTTATTGCCGGCATCATTGCCCTGCTCATCAGGAACAGCCAGAGGAAGAGTCCAATCAGAAGAAATATCTGCCAGAAACGTCCAAGATCCACATACTCATATCCCTGGTGCCCGAACCAGAAATTCATCTCAAGACCCAGACGCTGCTGAACGGCGAACCATTGCCCGGCCATTGATCCCAGTACAATTATAAGCAGTGAAACAAAAAGGAAATTAACACCGGCTTTCTGAAATGGAGGTTCGTATCCGGAAATAGCCGGAGAAATAAAGAGCCCGGTTGCCAGCCATGCAGTGGCTATCCAGAATATTCCCAGTTGTGTATGCCAGGTTCTGGTAACCTGATACGGCATCCAGTCATTAAGCGGTAACCCATAGAAACCGCCGCCTTCAACACCGAAGTGTGCTGTAACAGCCCCGAGCAGAACCTGCAGCACAATAAGTGCAGCCACTACCCAGAAATATTTCAGTGTGGCTTTCATGGATGGCGTGGGTGTAATTGCGAGCAGAGGATCCCAGTCTGGAAGCTGGTGCTGCTCCCCTGCCGGTTTTCTGTTAAGTGCAGCATAATACCAGACCAGGCCGCCTATTCCTGCAAGAAGTAGTACAAAACTGATTATCGACCAGACTACAACGGAACCCGAGGGGCGGTTCCCGACAAGTTCTTCTGAAGGCCAGTTATTAGAGTATGTTATATTTTCTCCTGGACGATTTGTTACGCAGGCCCATGATGCCCAGAAAAAGAACGCATTCATTTTTCTCTGCCGTTCAGGATCCTTAATTGTATTTTCTGGTATTGCATAATCAGAACGCAGTGCAGACACTGTGGTATCGTTCCCAAACAGAGAAGCGTAAAAAGCACTGTTGCTTCGGAATGCCGCAGCCCTTTCAGTGCTTATTGTAATAGTCTTATTAGCTGAATTATAAGTATTTCGTTTTACTTCACTCTGAAGTCTGCTGACAAGTGCAGACTTTTGTTCACCGGAGAGTCTGTCATAGCTTTGTCCATATGAAACTGAAGCATAGCGTCCGAGTATAAACAATGCCTCACGATGAATATAATCCGCTGTCCAGTCGGGCGCCAAATATGAACCATGTCCCCATATAGTCCCAATCTGCTGACCGCCTATAGACTGCCATATGTTCTGGCCATCTTTAATATCCTGACCGGTGAAAATTGTTTCACCCGTTGCAATTAATACTTTGTCAGGTACAGGAGGTGCAAGGCGGTAAATTTCAGTACCATAGTATCCAAGAACGGCAAATGATAGTACGATTACCAATGCCAGGCCTATCCATAGTTTCCGGTAATTCATATTCACCCTCCTTCATAAGCGAATTATTACTGTGTGCATATTCACCTTTTCAGCAGAACATAATAGTCCTCACAACATAATAGTCCTCTCAACATAATAGTCCTATTGTTTAATAATAAAGCACGAATTGTTTCGGATCAAGGCTAAATATAATGCGATTAAACGCAGAGAGTTTCTATGGTTTGAAGTAAAAGCGGTTCCAGAACTGACCAGTTATATTTTGACTCAGTCAGTTCCCTTGCTCGCAAGGAATGCTTTAGGAGAAGTGTATTATCAGAAATGTAACAGGCAATTTTATCTGCAACTGCACTGATGTTTGCTGTGTCGACCAGGCAGCCAAATTCTTCAACATTGAGTTCATTTCTTATTGGTTCAATATCCGGATATATTACAGGTTTTCCGCAAGCCATATATTCAAATATTTTTATAGGTAACGAATTTCTGTAAATAAAATTTCCCTCTCTCAGATCTATGCAGATATCAGTGTCTCTCAGCACTTCAGAGATATTTGTGTATTCTGTCCAGTCTGCAAATATATACTCGGCATTTTTGTTATTTTCCGTTGCCAGCAGTACTGCTTGTTTTTCCTCTGCATTTCTGAATCTGCCAAAGAGTTTCAGTCGTATACGGACAGACGGGAACCTGTTGGCCAGTTCAGAGGCCACATCGATAACTCTGATTACTCCTCTTTCAGGGCTTAGGATACCTGAAAAACAAATGGTAAATACCTTCCCGTCAAACGGTGGAGGTGAGTATGTAAAATATTCAAGTACCGGATAGTAGCCAATTATTGTCTTTTTCTTGAGTGGTGATAAAAGTTTATATCTCGCAGCTTTCCCGGTTTCTCCTATTATGAGTCTGTCTGCAAGATTTGTTGCATATATGTTAAACAATGTCATTGATGCATACATTATCAGATATTTCAGGCCGGAAAACTTCGAGACATAATTATCAGGATACCACTCAGTTATATCTGAAAATATAAGTATAGGGCTTTTGATTTTCTTCTTGTATCTGTTCGCAGCCAAAAGCAGCATCGGTTCACAGCATATCACAACATCAGGCCGAAATTTATCAAGATGGTCCGTAAAACACGCTATTTTTCTATGTCTGTCCTTTTTGTCGTTTTCATTTATGCCGGCCACCTCTATTGGCACTCCTTCAACGGGGAAATTGTGTCTTTTACTTTCTGTAGATAGAATATCGGGATCTGAATATGAAGAGATTATCTTTACCCTGCAGCCATGCCTCGAAAAAGAATGTGCGAATTTGTAAAAAATCCTTTCATCAAATGCAGGATGTCCCGTAGTCAGAATGGCTATCGACTTGTTCATCGCAAATCCATCCTGTCAGGTTTAATTAAACTCAGTGAGTGCAGTCTGATGCCGCTAAACCATGCAGCTGCGGGCAGGGCTGTAATCAATAGTATAACATCCAGAAATATGTTATTAGTATATTTCGAAATTACAAAGAACGCAATAATAATAATCAGGAATATTACCAGTCTTATATAGTCATATCTGATCTCAATACTGCGCGAAATAAGTGCCAGGTACACCATACAGAATAAATAGCTGACACACGTTGCAAAAGCTGCACCCATTATACCCCAAACAGGAATGAGCAGAAAATTTATTGCGATGTTTGAGGCTGCCGCGATTGTATCGGCAGCAAGAAAATGATAACTCTTATTTGACACAAACGGATAGACTGAAAAGAAGGAAGCCAGTCCGTTAAAAATATAACCCGCAAGAACTACTGGAATAATGGTAATTCCAGGCAGGTACTGAGCATCAAACAGCCTTTCCCCACTGATATTAAGTATAAACAGATCATCGATAAAAATACTGACTGCAAGAAAAAGCAGTGCAGACATTGCGATTAGTTTTTTGAACTGGGAGGCGAATATTATACCGTAATCTTGCCTTTCCCTGTAAGTCCTGAGTGAATAGGGTGTCCATGCTGTCCTGAAAGAGATCACCAGCACATTCATGACCATAGCTATTTTATATGAGAAACTATAAATACCTACCGTTTTGGCGTCGAGATAAATATTCAGAATGAACCTGTCTGCAACATCGGTTAAATCCGTGAATATACCTGCAATGGCAAGCGGTGCGGAGAAAATTATTATTTTCTTAAGAATACCGGTAACAATGACCGGACGAATATACCTGCGTATTCCGAATAGAAGAATTGCAAGAATTATGGTGTTTGTAATTATCTGTGCCCACAGTATTCCTTCTATCCCGGTTTTTCTGAACATAATAAGCCATACATTGAGCAGCAGGTTCAGTACGGCTGAAATACCAGAAAGATAGAATACCCGTCCTGACAATTCCATTGTTTTCAAAAGATAAAGGCTGATAAACATCAACGCGTCAATGAAATTCATCAGAAGTACAATTCTGACAAGACCAGAGGCATTAGATGAACCCAACAGAAGCTTTGAAACAGTTCCGGAAAAAATGAATAACAGCGAGCAGACTGCAAGTGAGATGATCAGCGAACCGTTAAAATAGCTTGAAAATATCAGTTCCCTTTTGTGTCTATCAGACGTTTCGAAATAGTACTTAGCAAATCCGTTCTGTAATCCTCCCTGCAGTAGTGCCGATACAACAGTATAAAATGCAAGCAGCAGCGCGTATATTCCGTATTCTTCAGCTGAAATATAGCGCGAATATAGTGGCAAAAGCAGAAAAGAAATGCCACGCGAGAGCAGGTTTCCCATCATGTAAAACAAACCAGATTTCATAAAGGAATTATCGGCCATCAGATTATCCCGTGCTCTCTGTATAATGAATACAGCTGATGGTTTACAGCTTCATATCCGTGATAACTGATCACCCATTGTTTCCCTTTGCGGCCGAACTGATTTCTGAGTTCCGGAGATTCAATAAGCCGGTGCAGTGAATCATACAATTCATCAAAATTATTTGCCACTACAAAAGGATTATCCGGAAGCCATCTGTTATACTCGTTTGTCATGTTGGTGATAGTCGGTATTTCCATGCCGAGCGTTTCGAGTCCGGCTTTCCCATATCCAGTACCACCCATAGTGCCGCCTACCTGATCAATACAGATATCGCAGGTGCTTTTTATCCTGAGCACTTCAGATCTGGGCATGTTCTCAAGAAGCAGAAACTCAATCTTCCTTTCCTTTTTTATTTTATCGATGACAGACAATATCAGTTCTGTGCCTTTGTATACACGGTTGGAAGGAGAATGGACTATGCGGACGCACGAATCCTCGTTTTGGATTTTCATCGGTAGTTCTGAAATATCATAGGGATAGAACAGATAATGAATATCCTTTTTAAGCGCCAGGTGATCAAATTCTGAAGTGATATTAAGATCGGACAGTTCATCCATCTCCCTGATAATACCGCGAGTTCTAAGATCGCTGCCGTAATAACAGCATACGATTTTTTTACCTGCAAGTTTCCATTTTTTTGCCTGAGAAGAATTTCTGAAAAAGTCGAGTCCAGCATCATAATGAACAATATCGAAGTCATTAAGCCGGTATTGTTCTATGGTCTGTTCAATTGTATTTTTCCTTGAAATATCTGTCAGAGTAAAGTATAATCGCTCCAGCAAATTGCCGGGTCTGAATTCAGGAGCTGATGAAGCTGGTGAAGAATGTATTCTTTCGACTTTTTTTCTGCGCCATTTCTTTGCCATTGGAAATGACGGCAGGGGCAGTCCCAGACAGATATCCTCAGGAAATTCGTGCGGGTTTTTGTGCAGAGTAATTATTCTGGAATAGTCACCACATTGCAGGTGCATCTTATAGAAACTATAAGGCACACCCGCATAGTTCATAGGAGCGATATGCAGAATCCGGTTCATAATAAAAACTAGAGAATATCCTTATAGAAGTAATCTCTGAATATACCGCGTGAACCAAAATTTTCCTTAAATCTGCCCAATCCCCAGTTCGGTTCCATATTGACGGTAAAAATTCCGAAATCGAGAAACTTGAAACCGTCGTCTCGGTAGCGGTTCATTATCTCATAGAACAAAAGGTTAACCGCACGGTATTCCTGGTATGCTTCATCGTGGCTAATATAAAATGCCAGAACAACCTTCGGATTGGCGTTAAAGTTGCAGACTCCTGCAATCAGCTTATCGCCCAGGAATGCGCCCCATAGTTTGATTTTTGCCGGAAACATATATTTCAGTTTCATCAGTTCGTCGAGTGTATGAGTAGGTGTTACACCGTGGCGCATCTTGAGATTTTTCTTCAGTATTTCGTAGTATTCCTCGAACCTTTCAGTTTCAGCTATTTCAATGCCCAGTTTCTGAGATTTTTTCAGTGCCGTTCTGGCTTCAGGACGGTAAGTATATATCAGCTGGTCTTTAGGGACATCGAGCTGTACGACACTTGATACTTCCCTTTTAAGATATTCAAAACCGTTGCGTACCAGTGCAAAATCGATATAGTTGCTGAGCTTGGTCTGATAAATAATTGGAGGAGGAGTAACCTGTATGCGGTCAGCACCGATCTGTTTTGCATAATCTAATAGAATATCCACCAGATCATGTGCTTCCTGAAAATTCAGATCGCTTTTATACACAAAACTTCCATATGAAGCACCCCCGTGCGAAGACAGTATCTTTTTACCATCACGTTCAAGAAGTACTGCAGGCAGCAGAGAAAACACGGCGCTCTTTTTTTTGACCACAAGTGACACATCCCTGAAACGTTCCTTAGGATGATATGACAGGAATCGTCTTGTGTGAAAAATTGTACCATTATCGGAATCATCGACAAACTGATCCCACTCGTGTTCTGATAAACCCGACTGGGCAAAAGGAATATAGTCCAACATCTTAGAACCTGTATTTTAATGAAACGATATTTGCAGAACCAAGGTCAAGTTTGAAAGGGACAAATGCATAATCAAACGATATGCCTTTCCATAAAACGCCGAGTCCGAGACTCAGGCCGCGGGTGTCGTATCCGGTCTGATATCCGGCCCGTACAGACAGTATCTGTTGATATAATACTTCAGCGCCCAGATTTAGGTGTGTGTCATCTCCTTCGGTATATTTCTGGACTTCAGCGCCTACAGTTACAACAGAATTGAATCCAGTGACAGGACGCGAATAATCAGCCCCTATGCGTACTTCAGACGGAAGCTTTGTGTCAGTGTCACGCAGATCATTCATGCTGCCGAGGTTCCTGTATGCAGCCCCAAGACTGAGTCCCTCAACCGGTGTCAGGTAATAAAGTCCCAGATCGAATCCCAGTCCAGTCGCATTGTCAGAAAATATGCCCTCGTAGAGGTACTTCACAGTTGCACCGGCGTACAAATCGCTGAACAGATTAAATCCGGAAGACAGGCTGGCTGCAAAGAAGTTTGCATTGAAAGTCGCATCAGGGTTTTCAGATGGTGTTGTCCTTACTTCTATATCGGAAACTGTAGTCGTATTTACTCCGAAAGCCAGAGGGATACCATAGAGCCTGAAGAAAGTCCCCAGGTATTCGCTGCGTACATCCTGTATCCATTCATTGTGCATAAACTGAATTTCAGGATTTTTCAGTGTGGGAATAATTGCAGGATTATAATTCAAAGCAGATACATCAGACGATGAAGCCGTCCCCAGGTCTCCCATTGCGGCCGCTCTGGCTCCAAATGACAATTTCAGAAATGACATACCCGACTTACCGCCGTCCTGTGCCATTGCTAAACCCGAGAATATTAAAAACAGAACAAATAGTTTTTTCATATAAAAGAATATTAAGGGTTAAAAATTCTGTTTATTAAAATATAAAGTTAAGTCCTACAATATGATGGTCGCTTGGAGAATAAGTGTCAGATGAAAAAGCATAATCGACTGCCATTCTGACAGATCCGAACGAGCGATAGAGAGAAAAACCAGCAGCCGGTCTTATTTTGTCGTCGCTGTTATTTAAGTTCCATTTATCCAATCCTGCCCGGACTGTCAGTTCATCAATTATTCTGTATTCCGTACCGATCCTCAATATGTTTGTACCCGCATTACTGCTTTCAAGTTCCACTGCAGCGATAATTGCGGGGTTGTCGAAGCTGTAACTGAATCCGATCTTTTTTAAGGTCGGAAACTTGTCTTCGGTATTTCTGCCCTGCTGTTCATAGACAGGAGAAGTATCCCATTTGTATTTACTGTTCAGATCGGCGAGCATTAAAGACATTTTTAGATTTTTGGAAAATGAATACAGTGCTCCCAGATCCAGACCGATACCGCTGCTTGATATATCGGTATACAATTTATAGTAAAAGAACTTTATCGATATACCAATGGCCAGCTTGTCGGAAAACTTGTTAGATACGCTGAAGAAAAACTGGTTTTCAGATGTCGAGAGTTCTTCAGTTTTGAAGCCCTGGTTATCCCGGCCGTCAATTTTTGATACGCCGGAATTGATCACACCGAATGAGAGGCCTGCAGTTGAAGCAGGTTTTGTCTTGAGTGTATCCTTGTCAGAAAAGAATTCAAACTTTCTGGTAAAGCTCACGAAATTCAGTTTCCTGTCGAGCGAAAGGAAAGAATAGCCGAGAATTGCAGAATTATTTTTCTGAAATACGGGTAATGCCGGATTGTAGTATGAAACAAGGCTCCCCTCTGTAATAGCAGATGCAGCATTGCCCAGACCGATTCCCCTTGCACCGAATCCCATTCTGCTGAATGCACCTGCTCTGCTGCTGATTGCACTGGTTTTGCTTTGTGCATACAGGACAGATACTGCAGACAGAATAAACATAGCAAGCAGACAGGTATAAAGATATTTTGTATTTTTCATATTTATTTTATTAACGTAATGGATATCAGTATTTTATGTTAATATTACACGGTAATATACTTACTTAAGGACTATAATCTTACCATACAAAGGATCCCCCGAATCGAGGTCAATTCTGTAGAAATATACACCGTTTGGAACATAGCTGCCGAACTCATCCTTACCATCCCAATAATCAGCAGCAGCATTTTCAGATTTTCCTGTTGCGTGAAGCGGATATCCCCTGTCGGCATTCTGAATGACTGTTTTGACCAGATTCATACCAAAGTCAAAAATCCGAATTGTTACTTTCTGCTGTTTACCGCCGGTGCCATACTTGATCTTTACGCTTTCAACACCCGGAGTAAAAGGATTCGGATAAGCATATGAGTCATCGGCCGAAGTAAGTTTCGCAGATGAGAAATATATCTTCCAGTCACCCGTCCATGGTTCCTGCTGTTTTATGAAGCTGACGAGTCCGTTATTAGATCCCAGGAATAAAATATTCCCAAGTGATGCAGCTGAATAGAATAAACTTGTATTAAGCGGAAGCATTGTCCTGGAGTCAGTTATATTGTAAGGAAGAGCCCAGCTTTGTCCGCCGTCTGTGCTTTTGAAGGCTCCGTTATCACATGCTGCTATGACAGAATTACCAATAAATCCGAAGTTGTGTGCTTTTTCATCCTGAAGAACGATATTCCAGTTTTCGCCATGGTCGTAGCTAAAGCTGACGGCATTGAACTCTTCGCTTCCGCGTGCCAGCCAGGTAGCCGCCCACAGAGATCTGTCATTTTCATTGAATCCCAGAGCGACTACAAAATTTCCGCTGATGGAATTCTTCTGGTTACCAAACTTGAATTTTCTCCAGCTAATTCCGCCGTCCGTAGACTTGTTAATACCGCCTGCAGTTCCTGCATATATGTTATTGCTGTCATCGACGGCAAGTGAGAAACCCATGTGGTTCAGGTTTTCATCAGGTCCGAATTTTCCGGCAACAGGCTGCAGAGCAAATTTAAGCGTATCCGAAGGTTTAATTGCATTCAGGTTATCCGGAGGCAGGACTACGCGTTCCCATGTCTTTCCAAGATCCCTTGATCTCCTTACACCGCCGGCCCATGAAGCAATATAAACTATGTCATTTACTACAGCAATGTCCCAGCTGAGGTTCTGCTGCGGAACAGTAACAGGGAGAGCCCGTATTCTGTTATTGCCATACATTATGACGGAATCCTGCGGCTGGTCGACCGGCTGTGGAATAGATGTCCATGTATTGCCATTGTCGGAAGAGTATTTCAAGCCTCCGCCAGTCTGAATATCAGACCCATTGATATTCTGAGTATATGCAGTCGATACCCAAAGACGGCCGCCGCCATATGCCAGGGCCACAATATCCTGCGTTCCGAAGGTCTCGCTGCCGTAATAGTTAGTCCAGGAGGCGCCGCGGTCGGTTGAACGGCTAAGGCCAGCTCCTGATGCAACCCATATTGTATCACCAATGACCAGTATGTTGCTGATGCTTGTGCCGGCAGGATTGTCTTCCCCGGCTGCGGCTGTCTTGTACCCCAGTTTATAGCTTACGGGTCTTGTCTGTGCTGTCAGCTGAACCGAAAGCAGCATTATTACAGTCGACACTAAAACAATATTTTTCATTTAGCAATTATTTTATGAATAAATTATGTATAATAATATTTGATCTTAAACCGTTCCTGTCTTCTGCAAAAAACTCAAATTTCCTGTACTGGCCCTTTGCGGATTCAGGGAATGGATTTTTGTACGAATACAGGTCATCACCGGCGACCTGATCGCCATCGAGATCGGTATTCCCGTCATTGCGCATATTGACCGGATCTGAGGCAGAACCGTCAGGCTTATAAAAAATAAATGATACTCTCTTGATATCATCAAGACCGTTTGCATCAAAAACCTTCAGTACTATAATCAGCGGTACTCCGGCAGCGATAGTATCCGGCATTGACAGTTCCGAAATAACCGGCGGATAATTCTGCTGCCCGTTGAAATAGTTCAGATAATGTATGAAACTTTTTTTCTGCACTCCTTCAGCAGTCAGGTAATATTCGAATGTATATTTACCGTTGGGATAGGATTTCGAAAATTTCAGTCTGGCAGAATATATTCCGTCGCCTTTTACAGTATCCCCATCCGCACCATTGTCTTCGAGTACGATCGGTGAAGGGAACAGTCTCTTTCCGTCTGGATCGAGTACAAGCAAAGTAGCGCTGAAATCTTCTTTTTTATCGGAGTAAACTGAAGTTACAAATGAGCTGTCGGCAGAATTAAAGACAAAATTGTCCGGTGCGGTCCTGATATACGAGTTAAACTGGACGGGTTGCTTGTCAACTATTCCTGATGGAATATCATCACAGCCTGAACTGATAAGAGCTGCAAGTAAAGGGACGTACAGAATAAATGATTTTTTCATATTCTTAAAAATGATATAGTTTTCAAAACAATTTATGGAATCATACTGATGATAAACGGAGCAGGTGTAAAGGATACTATCAGTATAAAAAGACTAAAGTAACCCAGCAATACTCTTTTTTTATCCAGCCTGTAAAATTCATATACCGGCGGATGTTTTATTTTTATGACAAATATAAGTATCGCTGCCCAGAACAGCCACCCTGTCCATCCGTATCCGGTCAGAAACCCGTAATAGGTTTCGATACTTCCGGCTATTCCAGTTATAAACAGTACACCAAGCGATATTCTGGCTAGGATATAGTGGATCTTGTCTCCGAACATACTAAATACAATGTGACCGCCATCGAGTTGCCCAACAGGGATCATATTCATTGCAGTGACGAACAGACCGAACCATCCGACGCACAGGAATGGATAGTGATATATTTCGCTCATCGGCGGAATAAAATGAGTTGATGGATCTGTAAAGACGTATCTCAAAAAAGAGAATAGCAGATTATCCCCGAAAATCAGCGCCATACCGTGCGAATTGTAGCCGGGAGAAAAATAATCCGGGTGAATACTCAGAATGTATTCTTTCCCCGGCAGATGTGTAAATCCATATATCAGTACGATCAGGCATGCTATAAATCCCGATATTGGTCCGGACACGCCTATGTCGAACATAGCACGGTTATTTTTCACAGGTGATTTTGTTTTTATTACAGCCCCCATTGTACCGAAATTCAGAAACAATCCGAAAAAAGACGGAAGCGGAATAAAGTACGGCAATGTAGCCCTGACCCTGTGATATCTTGCAGCAAAATAATGGCCGAATTCATGACAGCCGAGCACAAACAATATTGACAGAGAGTATGGCAGACCGGTAACAAGATGATCCAGTTCATATGGACCAGTAGTTCCGGTAGTCCATTCCATTCCGGCAATAGTAGTAGTAATGAACGTAATGAGCAAAAGAGAACCGTGCAGCCACAGGTTCAGTTTCTCTTTTTTTTCCCTGGCCGAAGCGTTCATCGAAAAATCCGGGTCACTATAATAATAGTCTGGCATATTATAAATCCAGGTTGAATCCTAATGCACTGTATTCTTCGTCGTAATCATGGTATTCTCCATGAATACTCTTTCCGGAGTAGTATTTATAAAAAACGCTGAATCCCCTGCCAGGCGCGTTACCGAACTTAATACCGGCCATCAGAGAGTTATTACCTTTGTACTGACCCACCTTTGCCAGCCTAAGGTCGTATGCAGCAAATGGAGTGACAGAAGGACTGATGACATCTTTCAGATAGTAATCGAACCCAGCCTGATATACATTTTTACCAAGATCCGCTGGATCTACATGAAACAGATACGTATAGCCAGCGTATACTCTAAGTCCGGAAGTATAATAGAACGGTATGAATTCAAGAAATTCGCGGCTATAGACGCGCGGAGTACGGCCATCGCGCCATTGCTGGTGAGTCCCGTCATAATGTCCGTCGACAAAGTGCGCACTTATATGGCTCAGCCTGAAGCGAAGACCATATTCACTTCCGTTATCTGACAACTTTTTCACGGCAGCATTCAGACCGAAAAGATAATCTATGGCGTCAACCGGAAAATGGAAGTCTTTTTCGCCTCTGAGCAGGGTATAAGTAAAAAGATCAGCTCCGGCAGATATGACCATGCCGTTGTTAGTCCGGAAGTGCACTATATCAGAACTGTTGCCTATATCAAGACGCAATTCATTGTTGTTCATCTGGAAAAAGAACCCCAGTTTGGGTTCGAGAAAATTGGCAGTAAAAGGCTGCACATTCAGATTAGAAGGAAACAGTACAGTATTCGTCTGCCCAAAAGCATTACCTACAGCAAATAGAATCAGCACCAGAATAACACATTTTTTCATATATCACCAGTTTGTTGAATATAGAATGAATATACTATGAAGTCAGAGTAATTTTCGTAATTTCTGTCTGACCAGCTTGTGATAACCATACTTAAATTTCGAGGCCACGCTCAGCAGACCGTAAATATTGGTCGGGAATGCAAAAGACGGCTCAAAATAGCAATTGACTGTGCACCCCTGACAAAATGACAGACGTCCTTCAGTTTTAATATACTGCTGAATGACCGCTCCTTTCCTGAGCTCGCTTATCGGAGCGTCAATAGGAAGCAGTTTGTTGCCGAAATGATAGCATGGCAACACTATCTCATTATCGGGTGATATTACAATAACCCTCGATACAGCCTTGCATTTCGGATTAGTAATATCATTTCCGCCGTCTTTCCTGAGTTTCAGAAACGACGGGTTAATGTAGACGTTAGACTTTCCTTGAATGAAATTTTCAATAAATTCGATTGCTTCCGGATGCAGACCCGGATTTCCGAAGTACGAAAAAACCGGATTTACGATAAGCAGGAGATCATGTTTAACCGCGATCTCATACATACGTGGAAGCTTATGATAAGTATCATTAGTAATGGTAAAAAGTATGTCCGGATATTCTCCCAGGCTTTTGGCGATGTTGATGCTTTGAAAAACAGAATTATAACATTTAACCCCCCGGATAGAATCATGTTCTTCCTCATCCGGAGAATCTAACGAAAAATGCAACAAATTTACATTACCTGCAAGTGCTTCTGCAAACTTTTTATACAGAAGCGTGTTTGTGGTAATGCTGGTCTGCATCTTCAGGCTCCGTGCAAATCTGGCCATCTCAGCAATATTCCGGTTCAAAAGCGGTTCACCACCGGTCAGATCTATAAACTTTACTCCCAGTTCCCGCAGCTGGCGTACGTTGGAAGTGAAATCCTCCATAGAGGCCATAGTCATATGTTCGTTCTGTCCAAAAGTGCAAAAGCTGCATTTTGCATTGCACCTGTATGTTACGTAATAATTGCATAGCAATAGCACTTAGTATTTCCTGCCTTTCCAAATAACTTTTCTGCTCGAAATGACTGCTGCCGGCAGAGCAAGAACATATATCATGAAATAAATTTCAAATGCAAAAAAGTATTTAATTATTTCTGATAGTCTTAGTTTCTTTAATACAGTATACAGCAAAAATGCATCTGTACATATCTTGAATATCGTTAAATATAATAATACCGGCGTGAAAAAGAAAGGAAGCAGCAGCACGCACAGGTTTGCCAGAAACCCGCTTGCCATTACTATGAATCCCTTCCAGCTGCTGCTGAGCCCGCCTACCCCCCACCGCTTCTTCTGCCAGTATAGCGACTTTATATCGCTGCAGGGCAATGACTCTATGAGTGCTTCCGGATCTGTCGGATATATCAGTTTATATTTTTTCAATCCGGCAATAGATCTCAGCAATGCAAAATCTTCAGTGATGCTGAAAGGAAGCGAATGATAGCCCCCGGTTTCGTGATAAACTGATTTCCTGTAGGACATGTTGTTCCCAATACAGCTCAGAGGCAAACCAGCGTTCATTGAGCCTGAAGCGACACTCAGCAGATATATGAAATCCAGTGCCTGCATTCCAGTAAATTGACTGTCTGCGGTCTGAGTGGTAAATCCGCATACAAGTGCGACATCGTCTGTATAATAAGAACATATAGTTTTTGCCCACAAAGGACTGACAGCGCAGTCTGCATCTGTAGTAAGAATGATCTCACCGCGTGCAACTGGTATTACTTCAGCAAGTGCATTTGTTTTTCCTTTAAGGTGCCCGGTCTGTCCGGAAATGCTGCAATATCTGAATACCGGTTTATCACAGATAAAGTCTTTGACAATCTGTGCCGTAGCATCCGTGGAACCGTCATCGGCAATAATAATCTCCATCCTATCCGCGGGATATTCAAGTTTCGCCAGTGACTGCATGCAGCGAAGTATATTCTTTTCCTCATTCCTCACCGCCACGATAACACTTGCAGAGGGCAGTTCACTGTCTGATAGTCTCTTAAAGCTCCTGCCGGCGGCAGATAAGAAGGTGGCAGACTGAATGAAGTAAGCGCTTATTATTACAAGAATAATTATTTCAAGCATTCTGCCGGATCTCCGAATTGGTAATTGTTTGCTTTTGCCCGCTCAACCAGATAATTGATGCTGTCTGAAATTACAGAGGATGATTTAACGTTGTCGTGCAGGACAACTATTGAATTCCTTCTGAGGTAATGATTCACAGCATATTTAACTGTATTAAAATTGTTTTTATAGTCTACAGTAAGCAAAGACCACATGACGATTTTAAGTCCCCTGACTTTCAGTATCTTTGAACTTCTGTGATCAAATCTTCCGTGAGGCGGCCGGAAATACTTTACATCATAATCAAATTTGTCCTTCATCAGGACATTAAAATCTTCAACCTCTTTTTTTATAAATGACTCATCTGCAAACCAGATATCCTGATGATTAACAGTATGATTACCTATGGCATGTCCCTGTTCAATTAGCAGTCTGACGAGTTCCGGATATTTCCGGACGTTGTTGCCAACAGTAAAAAAAACTGCTTTGATTCCATGCCTGTTCAGCTCATTCAGTATTTCCTCAGTACATTCCTCAGTAGGTCCGTCGTCAAAAGTAAGCAGTATTTTATTGCAGGAGCTGTTCCACTGAAAATCGCTGAAAATTTTCCGGACAAGTGAAGGTGGTGTATAAAGATACTTCATTATTTGCAGCTCCCTCACCTTTTAAGATTCCTGTCTTTCCACTTGAAATTACCCGCGGCTCCTGATATTGCTGCAATTATTATATATGGGACGTGCAGTATCTCGGCCAGGAGAAAACACTCTGTCAATCCCTTTCCATAAATCTTTTTCTCACCGTATTTCATTATTCTGTATTCAATAATAGTCTTGACTGCCAATGCGGCCGTGAAACTGTACAGGAAAATGAAATTCCCCAGAATAATCAGCAGCAGCTGAACCGGAAGCGACAAGTAGAAAAGAAATATCAGAAATAATTTCGCGATCAGTTTCTTGTCTACATAAAACAATCCTTTGCTGGCCCATCTTTTCCTCTGCTGATAAAACTGTCCGAAAGTTCTGTTAGGATAAGTCGACACAACGGCCTTCCTGCTGCTGCAGAAATTTATATTGTATGTAGTGGCTGCGGCTATTTTCTGCATAAGTATTTCATCGTCACCAGAGGATAGTTTTATATTGTCGTCAAATCCCCCGACCTCGTCAAAAACAGATTTTCTGTAAGCCAGGTTGGCTGCATTGCAGATTGTTGGTGTTCCGGAACCTATCAGTCCGGCTCCTGAAAGTACAAGTCCGGCAAATTCGAGTCTCTGAAGTCTGCCCGAAAGAGTTGAATTGTCATAAAAATCGACCGGACCTGAGACAAATGCAGTGTTGCTGTTAAAGCATCCAATCATGGTTCTAAGCCAGTCAGCACCCATAAAACAGTCACAGTCAGTACTTGCGATTATCTCACCCTGTGCAAACTGCAGTGCATATCTTATGGCCCTTTTCTTATGAGCTTTAGAATGAAAATCCGCAGGTACACTTATCACCTTTATATTTGCAGGCTTGTCTGCACTTATTATCTTCTGAAGTGAGTCATCAGCAGACGAATCATTGACATATATTACTTCATACTCATCGGAAGGATAATTCTGTGAAGTAATGTGCTGGAGGCTGTTTAGTATATTGTCCGATTCGTTTCTGAAAGGAATAATTATTGACACGCTTGATACAGAGTTTTCTCCGGTTGCATCATCACTATCCGGAATATTCCTGAGGCCGGAATAAATCTTGGAAAGAAACCATCCATAAAATAATGACAGAAGAATGAAAATTAAGAGCATAAGTATAAATATCATTTATTTCCCCTGATAAGAAGGACAGAACCTGCCACAGATGGAAGGAATACGTTTATGAGAAACAGGAAGATAGAAGCATTAAAAGCAACAGCTGCAGACACACCCATATGTGTAAGGAAAAACACAGACGCACTTTCACGTATTCCAAGATCGCCAAAAGAAAACGGCAGTAGTGTTTTCGAAAACACTACAAGGTTTCCGGCAAGTATATAATCAAATGGAAGCCACTGGTGAGAAAATGCAGCTACAAGAAAACAGTATTGAAGCATCATGCATATATACAGCAGCAGAGAAATAGCAGATAAGCGTATCCTGAGCATTTTATTGATCCCCTTTACAACATCAATCACATCGCTATAACCGCCGTCAATATATTTCCGCAGAAAAGAAATTCTCTTCAGGAAACCGAGCACCGGATAAAATACACGTCCCGGATACATTATCAACAATCCCATTATACCCAGTACAAGCACAGTGAGCGCAGTGAGCAGAAAAAAAATGTAAATTCCGATGCCAGTATAAAAATACATAAACAGTATGCACGACAGCAATCCAAACAAATATGTTACTATCATCAGGAAAATTTTATCAGCCATGGTAGCTGCGGTTACATTGATCATGTCAGAATTTTTCAGCGCCATTCTGCGTCCGACATATTCGCCAAGACGCATGGGAGTAACCGAACCCGCAGAAAATCCGTACAACAAAGAAAGAAGAATGCTTTTCTTATGTTTCTCCTTTAGTACTGAAGTGCACAGGATTTCCCACTTCATATACTGAAGATAGATATTTGGTATAAGCAGAAGCAGCGAAACACCAATAAACAAGCCGTCCGCACTCAGGAGCGAACTGATGATTTTGGAAAAATCAATCGATACCGACAGGCTTATAAGAAGAACCAGTGCGATAACAATACGCATTAACGAAAGCATTCGTTGCTTTGTCGTTTTTTTTGTCCCGGCAGAAACAGGATTTTCAGAAATTATTCCGCCGGAACTTTTGCCTTCAGCATTGCTGACAATGGTCGTTGCGTTATTTGGTTGTGGAGATGCCATTATATAGCTACATTCCTTCAGTACAGTTTGTGCATAACGGAATGGCAGAACGGTTTTTCAATATTGCTTCCCTGAATTTGTTATATTTTACTGATCGCCAGATCTCGCGCATGCTCATATCTTTCACATTGCCGAAATTAAAAGCTGCATCCTTATCAAAACAGCAGGCTGCTGTATTTCCATCCCAGGAAATAACCGCGGTACGCCAGAGTGCAAAACACCGGTTCCTTAGTTTCCCTTTAGGTTCAAGACGATTATTCTCAAGACTGTATCGTCTGTATTTCTCATCAGACGGCAGGAATTTGACTGCGTCTTCGTATGAATAAACCTGCATGGATTTCAGTGCAAGCCGGTCAACTTTAAGTCTTTTTGCTGTTTGTCTGAGCAGTGGTATCTGCGATTCATTTTGTTTCATTACCAGGAACTGAAGTTCAACCAGCGGGTATTTTGATGATCTGTTTTTCTTTATTCCCATAATTTCATTCAGAGCGGTTATTGCACCGTTAAAGCTGCCTCCGACCCGGTATTCACGATAAGTTTCTTCGTCCATCCCGTCCATAGAAAATATCAGATGATCCGGGGGAAACTCCATCAGACGTGCAGAATTACTTCTGTTAATTACTAGTCCGTTTGTGCTGATGGATACAAATATATTATTTTCCCTTGCATAAGAGATCATTTTCCCGAGTTCCTTATTCAGATAAGGTTCCCCTTGGAAAAACAACTGTATATAAAATGCGTGTCCTTTTATTTCATCTACTATATGTGAAAAATCCTGAAACGACAAATAACCTTTTGCTCTGGTAAGCTGACCGGTACCTGAAGGACATTCCGGGCATCTGAGGTTACAGAAATTTGTCGGTTCAATGGAAAATGTCGCCGGCAGGCCCCATACGACTGGCCGGCCCAGAATGACAGAAATATAGTATGACATATATATCTTAATCAGGTTCAGCAGGCGTCCGGGGGTAATATGTTTAAGTATTTCTATAAGCACGCAAACATTCTTTTCAGTGTAAAAAATAAAAGTACAAAAAAGGACAAAAAAGACAAAATTATAAACAGCGGGACATAAAATCATTTATATTTAAACATTATTTTTTAGTTTTTTGCAATTATTTCTTATCTTAAATATTATTCAAAAGATAAAACCGGAAATATAATGTATCTGAATTTTAGTGATATACCGGGGCAGAATAATCTGTTTCTCGATTATTTATATGAATTTGAAAATGTCAGTGAATTCTACAATGGTCTTAATTACAGGGACCCAGAAACATACTACAGGGTTTTCAAGTCGCAATGTGAAAAGACGCGTCCGCACAGAAAAAAACTGGCAGAAATACTCAGTGAACAGTATAAGGACAGTAATCCGGCGGGTATAACCCTGAAGAATATACAGCTGCTGAGTTCTCAAAATACCGTAGCTGTCGTTACGGGTCAGCAACTGGGACTGTTTGGCGGTCCTCTTTATACTTTCTATAAGATTATTACGGCAATTAAATTATGTTCTCACCTGCGGAATATATACACTGATTATTCGTTTGTCCCTGTTTTCTGGATGGAAGGTGATGATCACGATTTCAGGGAAGTTGCAGGAGTGAACATTCTGGACCAGGCGAACGAGATAGAAAAACTGATTTACGACGATAATCAGCCCTCTGAAGTCAACCGCGGCAGTGTAGGTCGTATAACATTTGGCCCCGGAATCAATGAAGTCATTGAAAAACTCAACAACCTCCTGAGAGATACTGACTTCAAGTCTAAACTTGTCGGTCTTCTTGGAACATTTTACAAGGAAGGACGTACTTTCAAGCAGTCATTCCGCGATCTGCTATTCCACTTCTTTGACGAGTTCGGACTGATTATATTCGATCCGCAGGATAAGCAGATCAAGGAGATACTCCGGGATATATTCAAGAAGGAAATAAACAATTTCAGAAACCATACGGATGAACTGGTTAAAAGAAGTGCACGTCTGGAGGAGTTATACCATGCGCAGGTAAAAGTCAATCCTGTCAATCTATTTTACAACGATGATGACGGGCGTTATCTGATAGAACCGGTTGATGATCAGTTCCGTCTGAAAGGTAAGAGAAAGCGATTCTCCAGAGAGGAACTTCTGGAATTGATAGACGCTTCACCCGAGAGATTCAGTTCCAATGTACTGCTCAGGCCGATTTGTCAGGATTATATATTCCCTACCGCATTTTATGTGGGCGGACCGGCAGAGATTAGTTATTTTGCGCAGCTTATACCGCTTTACGGGTTTTATGATATACCTCAGCCTATCATATATCCGCGTTCATCAGCCACTATATTAGAGAAGGGCCTAATTAACGTGATGGATAAATATTCTCTCGGCCTAAAAGATCTTTTTATGGATAAGAAAACGCTGCATGAAAAAGTACTCAGGGATATCTCCGGTGATGGTACGGAAATACTGTTTAATAAGGCTGTCGATGCGGTTAATGATTCAATGGAAAGACTGCAGGAGAGACTGAATGAAATAGATAAAACGTTGAATGATTCAGCGGTGAAAACCCGCGAGAAGATTCAGCAGGGACTTGAAATTCTGAGGAATAAAACGATGGCTGCCGAAAAGAAAAAACACGAATCAACCATCAGACAGCTGGATAAACTGTCAAATATACTCTATCCCCTGCAAAATCTGCAGGAGCGTGAGTTCAGTTTTATATATTATGCGCACAAATACGGACTGGACATAATAAAACAAATCAACAATGAGCTGACTATCAATAAGTTTGAACACCAGATAATAGAATTATAGGACTGAGAAATACTGCTCTGCTGTATAAAGGAAACAATTTGCAGCAGAGCAGTTAATGTTACTCTAACGATGCATTCCTGTTATACTGTCTGCCTGCGGCATGAACTGGGGGTTTGAAATTGCGACACATTCAAAATCCCTAACGCTGCCTCCATCTTTGCTGATCATGGAAAGTATGGCAAAAGCCATAGCAATACGGTGATCGTCAAAGCTGTCAAAAACAACTTCCCTGTTCTTGATTTCACCTCCAATGCTGAATCCGTCGGGCCGTTCCTCAACATCCAATCCAAGCAGCCGGTAGTTATGACACAGCGCTGCAATCCTGTCACTTTCTTTTACACGCAGTTCCTCTGCCCCGCTTATAGTGAATTCACCTTGGGCAAATAAACCAGCAACGGATAGTACCGGAATTTCATCGATTATATTCGGAATTATGGATTGAGGAATAGAAGTATTTTTCAGATTCCCTGAGCGCACAAGCACGTCTCCATATGGTTCGTTGCAGGAAACCTTTTCATCTAGTATGCTTATATCAGCACCCATTGATTCAAGGACTTTAAGTATGCCGGTTCTGGTCGGGTTGAGTGATACATTTTTAATCAATAGTTCTGAACCGGGCACGAGAAGAGCCAGCACAATAAAAAATGCTGCTGTGGAAATATCCGCCGGAATGAAGTAATCCTGAGGCATAGGATAGTTTTTCCTGGAAACGCTGATTACATTTCCATTCTCAGAGCTTCTCACATCCAGTCCGAGCATTCTTTCAGAATGGTCGCGCGTACAAAGCTTCTCATAGATACGGGTTTGATCATCTATGTGCATAGCAGCAAATATCAGTGCGCTTTTTATCTGAGCGCTGCCCACCTGCATACTATAATCAACAGCTCTAAGCCTGCCGGCGGGTTCAATTAGCATAGGAAGTGTTCCCATCTCAGCCGGCTTCAGGACAGCACCCATTTCAGACAAAGGTGCAGCAACTCTTTTCATCGGGCGTTTGCTTAAGGATGCGTCACCCGTAAGAGTGACAGAAAAATCCTGTGCACAGAGTATACCGCTTATAAGTCTGGCTGTGGTTCCCGAATTACCGCAATATACAGGTCCTGCAGGAGCCCTGAATCCCCTGAAACCTGATCCTTTTATTATCAGATCATCACCTTTGATATCAATACAGGTTCCGAGCGACCTGAAGCAGCTAATAGTACTCATTACATCTTCCGCACTCGATAAGTGACGAATAGAAGAAGTACCTTCTGCCATTGCAGAAAACATAACGCTGCGGTGAGAGATGGATTTGTCTCCGGGCAGTTCAAGTACACCGTTGACAGATTCTGCATGAGTAAAATTCTGTATCATTATTTATCGCACCACTCATCTATTATTCGTTCAATTTCTGATTCATCTTTCTGCAGTACATCGTACATATTCCTGTCCTTTCTCTGTCTGAGCGCCTCATAGAGAATAACGGCAGCAGCAACAGATACGTTCAGGCTCTGCACCATGCCCATCATAGGTATTAGGAATACCTTGTCTGCCTTTTGGGCTGCTTCTTCTGAAATGCCGCGGTGTTCATTGCCAAGCACTAAAGCAACCTTTTCGGTAAGGTCGAGTGAATAAAGGTCGACCGATTCAGGTGAAAGTGTACTGGCATATATCTTAAATCCCTTTTCCCTAAGTGCACCATAGCAATCGTCAACAGTAGTATATCTTTCCCTCTGAACCCACTTGTTTGCAGAAGCCGAAGAAATCCTGTTAATCTTAGGAAACTGTTCGATGTGATACAGCAGAGAAACTTCAGGCACCCCGACGGCGTCGCATGTTCTGAATATGGCACTTACGTTGTGGGGATCATGAATGTTTTCAAGCACCACCTGAAGAGTATGTTGCCTTGCCCTGACGGTATTTATGATTTTTTTTAGCCGGTTTTCTGTCTTAAATTCTCTCAATCAAAATTCTCTCAAAGTAATAAATTCACTTCTTATTAAAAATAATTTTGTACACAGTAACACCTTTCGATTTTTTCATGCGATCGAGTGCAAAATATGACTGGTCCATTTTCATGTAATATGCTACCAGATCCAGTGTCTGATCAATAACTTTTTCTTCATCATGTGCCCAGCATTCACATCCTTTAATCGATGGGACTTCAGCTGAATACCCGCCGTCTTCGCCCTGCCTGACAATCATATTCAGAACCATCAATAACCCTCTTTCTCACTTTTTTCACCCGACACTATTTTAACGCTCGCACTGGCTCCAATGCGGTCGGCTCCGCTCTGTATCATTGCCTCTGCGTCTTCGATAGTTCTTATTCCGCCAGAGGCTTTAACACCTATAGTTGTACCCACGACATACTTCATGAGGGCAATATCTCCTGTAGTAGCTCCGCCTTTGCTGAAGCCTGTAGAGGTCTTTACAAAATCAGCTTTTGCGCGTTTGCAGATGAGGCATGCTTTCACTTTTTCCTCATCGCTCAGCAGCGCAGTTTCAAGTATCACCTTGCATATTGCGTTGTGTTTCTTGGCGGAGAGAACGACCTGATTGATATCTCTGAACACATATTCGTAATCTCCCTGTTTGAGACGTCCGACATTCAGTACCATATCAATTTCCTGTGCTCCGTTCTGCAGTGCCTGTTCCGTTTCAAATTTCTTTGCTTCAGTAGTAGTGGCACCGAGAGGAAATCCGATAACGGTGCAGACTTTTACTTTAGTGCCGGCAAGCAATTCACTGCAAAGCTTTACAAAAGATGGATTAATACAGACAGATGCAAATTCATATTCCCTGGCCTCTGAACACAGCTGCCGTATTTCATCTTCCATTGCCTCAGGTTTCAGCAAGGTATGATCAATCATGGATGCCAGTGATTTATCGGGAAGTGAATTTCCTATCCCGGCTCCAGCTGTAATCCTTTCGGCTCCCTTTTCAATTATGTTTTTTACCGCTACCGGCTGATTGATGACATTCTTTTCCCAGCCGGTGCATGTTTCGCCAACGCAATAAAAGTCACGCAGTGCTTTTTCCATAAATACCTGCGAGACAATCTTTTCAATCTGTGAGTTTTTCATAATGCTTTTATTTGTTGAAACTTTTAATAAATGAATTATACGTATTCACAAGCAGCATTGTCGGAGTAAGTGCACCTACTCCTCCGGGTACGGGAGTGATATAGGATGCTTTTTCCGAAACAGGCAGATAATCCACGTCACCGACAATACGGTAACCTTTCGGAACAGAGGTATCTTCAACACGGTTAATACCGACGTCAATAATGACTGCCCCGGGGCTTATCATATCGGCTTTAATAAATTCAGGGCTGCCGATTGCTGCAATCAGTATGTCTGCAGAAAGTGTATATTTTGAAAGATCCCTGGCAGCAGAATGACATACAGTGACTATTGCGTTGGCGTTCTCTTTTTTCTGCAGAAGCATATTGGCAATAGGCTTTCCTACGATATTGCTTCTTCCCACAACGACAACGTGTTTGCCCTTGGTTTCAATGTTGTATCTTTTCAGCATTTCAACTATCCCGTACGGAGTACATGGATAAAACGTATCGGTGCCGATGACGAGGTTTCCAACGCTTATTGGATGGAAGCCATCTACATCCTTCAGCGGATCAATGGCTTCAATAACCTTGTTTTCATCGATCTGTTTTGGCAGAGGCAGCTGAACAAGAATTCCGTGAAAATCATTATCTTTGTTATATTTATCGATCATCTCAAGAAGCTCATGTTCGGGGGTATTTTCCGGAAGTCTTTCGACTACAGATCTCATACCCACCTCCCGGCATGCCTTATCTTTGCTGGCAACGTATGACTGTGAAGCAGGATTACTCCCTACCAGAATAGCAACAAGACCAGGAATATTTCTTCCTTGATCGCGGAGCTGCTGTACTTTAATTTTGAGTTCTGATCTTATATCCTGGGCAATTTTCTTACCGTCAATAATTTTAGCTGTCATTTATATCCTGAAATATTTTGTGATCAAGTTATTGCTGTTCCGACTCGCCGGGAGAAACGGTTTCAGCTGAGTCTTCGTTTGAATGAATGAATTCCGGTATGCAGATCCTCTCGATACTGATGCACCGGCCTGTCTCTATATCAACTTTGAAAAATACACCGCACAGATGCAGGTCGTTTTCAGCTGTCTGGTATTTCTGCGGAGTCTGATACAGAAAGCGGTTTATTGCAGCATCTGTTTTCATTCCTATAACGGAATCATATGGTCCGGTCATTCCGGAATCGGTTATGTACCCGGTACCTTTAGGCATTATCCTTTCATCAGAAGTCTGAATATGAGTATGAGTGCCTACAAAAGCACTTATCTTTCCGTCGAGATAGCTGGCGAGTGCAAGTTTTTCAGCTGTGGCTTCTGCATGAAAGTCAACCAGTATGACTTTAGTCTCATTTCTCATTTTATCGACAGCCCAGTCAGCAGCGCGGAACGGACAATCAATGGGAGCCATGAAAGCACGGCCCTGCAGGTTGAGCACGCCTATCTTGCCTTTTTTTGTATCGGCAATATAATATCCTCTGCCGAAAGTACCTTTAGGATAATTTAGCGGACGAATATATCGTTCTTCAGTTTTCAGATAGTCCTGTGACTGATGTTTATCCCATGTATGGTTGCCGCCGGTCAGTACAGAGATGCCCTGATCGAACAGTTGCTTGCCTTCTTTTTCAGTACACCCCTTGCCGTCAGCGGCATTTTCACCATTAGCAATGATAATATCTGCTTTGTATTTTTTTTCTATTCCGGGCAGCCAGGTGCGGACCATATCCATACCAGGTTTTCCGATAATATCACCGATAAACAGTATATTTACAGTATTCATGTTGTCCTTAAAATAAAACAAAATATATCAAAAAAACGGATAAATAGCGAATAAAGAGGGTGATTTTGGAATGTGTGCATGCAGGTTAAGAAAAACCGGGGCCTGATAGTCCCCGGTTATATATCATTCTTTTTATACAGCTTTGCGCCGCGAGTGCGCGGATCGACAATCTGCATAAGTATGTCGTGCTTCTCGGGTTTTCCGTCAATTTCCAGCACCTCGTAACCAATGATTCCATTTTGTATCAGCTCAGCCATCATTTTCAGAAACTCCCCCTTTTCAGACTCATTGAGTCCGTCAAGATCAAGACGGTTTGAGCTGCCGAGGTTCATGAAACTATCAAGCTTATTCAGAACTTTGGCAGTATTTGATATTTCAGCGGAATCGCGGTATCTGCCGGAGGCATTGGTATCGGTATTTTTTATACCCTTCAGGTCAAATAACCGGTTGTTGATCTTAAATGAGAGGGTATTGCTGCTGATCGAGTTCATATTTCTTTCCTTTGAGATTATACATCCGCGGCAAATAGTAACCGCGGATGCATAATTATCGAAACCAAACGAATATTTTAAAGTGCGTGAAATTTTATAATCAGTGTTCACGTATTACTTCATGTGACCACTGGTGCAGCAGCCTGGTTCTACACGTTAAACACAATACCCTGGGCAAGCGGCAGCTCTGTCCCGTAGTTTATCGTATTTGTCTGTCTGCGCATATACAGTTTCCAGGCGTCGCTTCCAGACTCTCTTCCGCCTCCGGTTTCCTTTTCTCCTCCGAAAGCTCCTCCTATTTCAGCCCCAGAAGTACCGATATTAACATTTGCTATACCGCAATCGCTGCCCCGGGCCGAAAGGAATTCTTCTGCTTCTCGAAGATTGTTAGTGAATATGGAAGAAGATAAACCCTGAACAACAGAATTCTGAAGTGTGATTGCTTCGGCAACACTGCCTTTGTACTTTAACAAATAAAGTATAGGAGCAAATGTTTCCTCCTGTACTATGGTATAGTGATTCTCAGCTTCGACTATTGCCGGCCGCACGTAGCAGCCCGATTCATAACCTTCGCCGGAAAGTACTTCGCCGCCGGACAATATTTTGCCGCCTTCCTGTTCGGCTGTGGCAAGCGCTTTGCGGAACGTGTCTACCGCCTGTTTGTCGATGAGCGGACCAACATGGTTGCTTTCATCCAGAGGGTTACCTATTCTGAGTCCTGAATATGCCTTTAGCAGTGAGTCTCTGACCTTATCATATATCGATTCATGAATTATGAGTCTTCTTGTCGACGTGCAGCGCTGCCCGCATGTACCGACGGCGCCAAAAACAACGGCAGGCATCGCCATTTTCAGGTCAGCATCCGGAGTAATTATTATGGCATTATTGCCGCCAAGCTCAAGTATTGATTTTCCAAAGCGCTCAGCGATTATCTTTGCTGCATGACGGCCGACATTAGTAGAACCGGTAATAGAAATAAGCGGAACATTTTTGTCATTCAGCATCATCTCCCCTATGGTTGAACCCTTCCCTATTATCAGTGAAAATATACCTTCTGGCAGATTGTTTTCTTTCAGTACACCTGCAATTATTTTCTGTGTGGCTATGGCAGTCAAAGGCGTCTTTGAAGACGGTTTCCATATCGTAACATTTCCGCATATTGCAGAAAGCATAGCATTCCATGCCCACACGGCAACCGGAAAGTTAAAAGCCGATACCACACCAACTATTCCCAGCGGATGGTACTGATCATACATGCGGTGATTAGGTCTTTCCGAATGCATGGTGGATCCATAAAGCTGTCTTGACTGGCCTACTGCCAGATCGCAGATGTCGATCATCTCCTGGACTTCACCCCAGCCTTCCTGAAGTGATTTGCCCATCTCATAGGATACAAGTGTGCCGAGAGCTTTTTTATATTGCCTGAGCCTGAGCCCGATCTGCCTTACAATTTCTCCGCGTCTTGGAGCCGGTACGTTGCGCCATTCGAGAAATGTCTCCTTTGCTTTATGAATAGTTCTGATATAATCCTGCTCTGAAGCCTGATAGACGCTTCCGATAAGGTCACCCGTCGTCGGAGAATATATATCCAGAATTCCAGAACCAGTCGTTTCTGTCCAGAGCTGACCCGTAGACGAGCCGAAATTTTTCTCCTGAATTCCAAGGTCTTTAAGAAAATCCAGGTTAAGTCCAACTTCCTTGACGATTTCCATATGACTCCCAAAATAGTTTATTCAAAAATAGAAGGTTCCTCTGCGTCAGTTTTCACTGCGCCGGATGACCACAGATTATTAAGCAGTACTTTTTACTTTTAATTTGTTCAGAAAGTCTAATATATTTAATTATAAATGTCAAGCGATGATTATCAGGTTATATTCAGTATAGAAGCGATGGGGAAAATTTTACTTGATTGGCAATGTTCAATTCACTATTTTGCACAATAATCTGAATACTGCTCTAAACTGTATAAAAATACTGCTCTAAACTGTATAAAAACGGAAATGGGATATGAAAAAATATATCAATTTCTTCAGACTTACGGGCTTCAGACTGCTGAGAAGTTATTTTATCTCGCGGTTTGAAAATGTTTTTTAACTCCTTACTTCACTTTCAGTCTGTTCAATTCCTCTTTTCAGTACATACATAATTCATTATCATCAACGCTGGAATCATATGCATGTATTTCCGGATATTTTTACACTTCCGGATAAAGACCATGCATGTTTTCAAAGAAGAAGGAGTAAGTATGCAGGAATTATTATATAGGAGTAATGGAAGTGAAATAGCCGCCGCTGGCAGTGTATCTCCCGAGAAGGTTCACGATATACTGCGAAATAAAATGCTTGTTGATGGCTTTGATATAGTTTTCGATCCTGAAAGATCATACAGACACCGGCTCGTTGACGCGCTGACCGGTGATGAATATCTGGATTTCTTTTCGTTTTTTGCCTCATCGCCCGTGGGACTTAATCACCCGCGCATGACCGAGCGTAGTTTTGTAGAAAAAATTGGCCGCATAGCAGCACAGAACAAACCGTCTAACTCCGACCTCTATACGGTTGAAATGGCAGAGTATGTGGATACTCTCTGCCGGGTGGCTGTTCCGTCATATTTTAAGTATCTGTTCTTCATCGACGGCGGAGCCCTGGCAGTTGAAAACGGAATGAAAGTTGCTTTTGACTGGAAAGTAAAGAAGAACTTCAAGAAAGGTTATAAGGAAGAGAAGGGACACAAGGTAATCCATTTTAAGGAAGCTTTCCACGGCCGTAGCGGCTATACCCTTTCGCTTACAAATACTGATCCCAACAAAATAATGTATTTCCCCAAATTCGACTGGCCGCGTATACATAATCCCAAAATCATATTCCCCTTAGAAGAACATCTCGATGAAGTGATAAAAAGCGAACAGGTCGCTATTGATGAGATTTATCAGGCAATAAAGAATAACCCGGATGACATTGCTCTTATGATAATTGAACCTGTACAGGCTGAAGGAGGCGATAATTATTTCAGGAAAGAATTTTTCCAGAAACTGCGCGAGATAGCAGACGAAAATGAAATTCTCCTCATGTTTGATGAAGTACAGACGGGACTAGGAATGACCGGCAAGACGTGGGCCCATCAGCATTATGTTCAGCCCGATATAATGTCTTTCGGTAAAAAGATGCAGATCTGCGGTATAATGGTTTCTGACAGAATTGATGACATAGAAGATCATTGCTTCAGAAAATCAAGCCGCATAAATTCCACATGGGGCGGAAACCTTACGGATATGGTCAGAGCCACAAGGAATCTCGAAATCATCGAAGAAGACTCGCTCGTCGAGAATGCAGCTGAAACCGGTGCGTATCTTCTGCAGGGACTCAGAGACATACAGACACAGTTCCCGTCTATGATCGCATCTTCGCGCGGACTTGGTCTGCTCTGTGCTTTTGATCTGCCGGATGATGATTTGAGAAAAGAATTTCTCAGACTCTGTTTTGAGAATAAGCTAATGATACTTGGCTGCGGAAAGAAGTCCGTCCGGTTCAGACCGTCGCTGACCATATCGAAAGATGAGATCGATGAGGGTTTGAATATAATTAAAAATGTATTATATTTAATGGCGAAATAATCTATCACCAAAACTACTTGCATGCATTGCGGCTCCCATCGATGGAGCCGCAGTCATTTTAAAACAGGAAATGATCACATGACCTCAGGAATTCTTTCTGTCGTAAGTACTCCCATAGGTAATCTGAAGGATATTACTCTGCGGGCTCTTGATGTACTGGGCGAAGCTGACTTTATCATCTGCGAGGATACGCGGGTGACGGGAAACCTGCTGAATCACTACGGAATCAAAAAGGAACTTATCTCATTTAATGCCCAGAGCGAGTCCCGGAAAATCCAGTATATTCTTTCGCGGCTTCAGTCAGGCGAAAAGTGTGCACTGGTATCTGATGCAGGGACACCCACAATATCGGATCCTGGTGTCAGAATGGTCTCTGCTGCCATCAGGAATGGTATTAGAGTCGATACAATTCCGGGACCTGTTGCCGCAATTGCAGCATTGAGTATAAGCGGTCTGCCGACAGACAGTTTTGTGTTTGAAGGATTTCTGCCGCAGAAAAAAGGCAGACAGAAAAAATTCAAAGAACTGGCTAATGAGGAAAGGACGATTATACTATACGAATCCACCTACAGAATTGAAAAACTTCTGGGCGAAATCAGCGAATATATGCCTGAGAGGACTATAGTAGTTGCCCGGGAGATTACAAAAAAGTTTGAAGAAACATGGCGCGGTACAGCTAAAGAAATATTAACCGGTCTTCCCGGGAAAACAATAAAGGGTGAATTCGTTGTAGTAATTTCTCCTTCCGGGTGGTCTGAGGAAGAAAATTCCGTAACAGAACAATAATCACCGGCACACCTGTTCCTGCAGATGCATTTGATATTGCAACTGTTTTTGGTTTTGTTTTTGGACTATATTTGTTATTTTATAAGTAATAACATGTATCTCAATTATCTCAATAAAAATATATACTATGCACATATCAGCTGATGAACTTTATGAACTAAGAGAAGCCAAAATACTGCTTGAAAGGGTAAGTCTGGCGGCAAAAATGACTAATCTGCTCGGTAAGCCGATTGAAAAAGGACTAGCCTATCTGCCGGAAAAATGGAAGGGCCCGATTCAGGATGCGACAAAAACCTCCCTTTTGAAGGGTTTTGATTTTCTGACAAAAACATTCGACTACCAGAAGAGAGGTCATTCATATGAAAGGATACATAAGGCGGCAGCCATTACTTCCGGAGCAATCGGCGGGGCTTTCGGTGTAGCATCTCTTGCAGTCGAGCTTCCTGTGTCGACGATGATAATGCTGAGGGCAATTATGGAGATTGCAAGACGCGAAGGCGAGGATATACAGAGCATCGAGTCAAAACTTTCCTGTCTCGAAGTATTTGCACTGGGCGGCCGGTCAACAGATGATGATTTCTCTGAAGTAGGTTATTATACAGTACGAATGGCCATGGCCCGATCGCTAAGCGAAGCCGCAAAGTACATAGCTGAAAGAGGTATTGCCGAGGAAGGAGCTCCTGCCATAGTTAAATTTCTTGCCCAGTTGTCTTCCCGTTTCGGGGTTGTAGTTTCTGAGAAATTTGCGGCACAGGCACTTCCGGTTGTAGGTGCCGTCGCGGGTGCTGCGATAAACGGCCTGTTCATTGACCATTTCCAGAACGTTGCCTCGGGACACTTTACTGTCAGAAGGCTCGAGAGGCTTTACGGAGCGGAATTGGTCCAGTATGAATATGAAAGACTGGCTGTCTGATACTCTCAGAGAACAGCCAGTTATAATTCTATTTCCCAAAGAAAAACTCAAATGGCCTCCATAACCTCTTAGCCCACGCGGCTTCGTTGTGGTCTGCACCTTTATCATAATACACCATCAGGTTCCGCCCTTCTTTGTATCCTTTTGACTTGAGTGCACGTGTCATATTTTCAACTCCCTTCTGCAGAAGCTGATCTACACCCAGGGTTCCATTGTCAATATATATCTTCAGTTCCTTACTCTTGCCTTTATATCCTGATACATGAGGGACATAATCTTTCTCCGAGCCGGTCATGTCAGTTTCGGGAATTGTGAGAGCAGGAGAAAAACAACCAGCCATTGAAAATACATCAGGATACTCCCAGGCGAGCATAAATGATATGAGTCCGCCCATTGAAGAGCCGATGGTTGCAGTGCTGTTCCTGCCCGGCAGTGTCCTGTAGGTCTTGTCGATCAGTGGCTTTACTGTACTGATTACAAAGTCCATATACTTCTCACCAAGAGGAGTTTTAGAATATTCCTCAAACCTATGGTGGGTGTTGTATATTCCGACAATAATGAATGGATTAACTGCTCCGGCCCTGATAAGACTATCAGCTGTTTCATCTGCACTCCAGTCGATTCCCTGGCTGGAGGTAGCCGGGTCAATTATGTTCTGCCCGTCGTGCATATATACTACCGGATATCTTGCAGAAGCATTTTTTTCGTAATCAGGAGGCAACCAGACAATTATATCTCTGCTATCCAGTCCCTCGCCGGAGAGTCCACGGTGATAGTGCACGTTGCCGGTTATCTGTCCTCTTATAACTCTGGCTCCGGTTCCCCACTTCGTTACTGTATATGATAATATAGTATCACCCCTGACCTGGAATGAATAATTTTGCGGAATAGAACCATCAGGAAGCAGTGCTTCCCTGCTCCAGCTGCCGAGTGTAAACTTGAATTCTATTTTCTCTCCCTCCTGGAATCTAAATTTGCGTTCATATATTCCGGGAGCAACACGTTCAAGTCTGACTGAATTTGCAGTCCATTGTCCGAGAAAATCATTGTTTCCGCTTATGTAAACTGAACTGGTGTCTGACAGAGAAGTCGCAGTTAGTCTGATCAAGACGGTACGTTCAGTCTGGGCACAACTGTTGATCATGAGAAATAAAGATAAAAAGAAAACATATTTGTATGTCTGAGCGATTATTTTTGAGCAGATGCCATGCATTTTATTTCCAAAAAATGATTGATTATTTCCATTTAATGCTGCAGCCTATTGAAGCCTTCTGAATGACACTTACAGGTTTTCCTGCAAGTATGTTTTCAAGAGCTTCACGGAGATCAGCTCCGCTCGGGGTTATTTCATTTCCGGGGCGGGAATCGTCAAACTGTCCTCTGTAGACCAGCAGAAGGTCCTTATCGAAAACGTAAAACTCAGGTGTGCATGCTGCATTATAAAGTCTTGCGGTTTCCTGAGTTTCATCGTATAAATATGGAAATCCGAAATTATTCTCGATTGCTAGAGTCCGCATCCGTTCGGGAGAATCTTCAGGATACTTCTCTATATCATTTGGGCTGATAGCTGCGAACCTGACTCCCCTCGGAATATATTCCTCTGTAAGTTTGCAAAACTCCGGCAGTATATTTTTGACATATGGACAATGGTTGCAGATAAACGCTATCACAGTGGCCTTCTCAGACCTGATCTCATCCAGGCTGGTAATTTTTGAGTTCACACTGTCATATAACATAAAATTAAAAGCACGCGTGCCCAGAGGCAGCATATTGGATTCAGCAGCGGACATATATCTTCCTCCTCGATATTACTATTTAATGTTCTGCAGGAACTTATCTTTATCTTTTTTTGCAACCTTCATAAGCACCTGATTATACGAATTATCTATCCAGGAATATAATTCTTTGTCGCTTATACTGTTGTCGAGTATAACGGTAATCCAGTATTTTTTGTTCATGTGGTAACCTGGCAGCACGGAGTCATACTTCTCCTGCAGTTCAATCACTTCTTCAGG
Source organism: Bacteroidota bacterium (assembly GCA_050258935.1). Taxonomy (GTDB): domain Bacteria; phylum Bacteroidota; class Ignavibacteria; order Ignavibacteriales; family SURF-24; genus JBLMZS01. Next base: position 15,345 of record JBLMZS010000059.1, on the reverse strand, counting down.
ATCACATTTAAGATTAATTCTGAGCGGATGTTCTGCAATATCAGTAAGTACGAACATTTTGCCGAACACTCTTAAAACAAGTGTATTTTCATCAAAAGGAAATGCCTCATCCGTAAATTCTTTCTTCAGACAGTAAAGTCTTAACGATTCAATATCCATTTCTTATTTCCTCAGCTAGTATATTATTATTGACCAGACCTTATCCAATCCTGTTTTACCTTTTATAGAAGTATTAAATTTAGTATTTTTAAACACAAAATTCATATTTGTTATACATATTCAACAATTTCAGGATTAACGAAAATGAAAATTAACAGAACCCAATTGTTATTTTTGTTTTTACTCTGTCTTACCGGCAGTATTGTTGCTCTGACCCCGGATACTTTTCCATACCTGAATGATTTTTCTGATACAAGCATTTCCTCTACACCAGATAAACGTACTGCTGCCAATAATCAGATTTCTGAATCCAGAAGCACAGTGATCACAGAGACGGTAAAGAAAGTAAGTCCTGCTGTGGTTGGAATAAACGTCACAGAGATCAAACAGTATCAGGATCCGTTCAGCTCTCTTTGGGGTGATGATCCGTTCTGGCGTCAGTTCTTCGGCGGGCGTTCTTACAACCAGGAAGTTAAAAGTCTCGGATCAGGAACCATAATTTCTCCCGACGGATATATTCTTACAAACGATCATGTGGCCGGAAACGGCATAAAAATAGTTGTAACGATGACTAACGGTATGCATTATACGGCTAAAATCGTAGGCACCGATCCTGCTTCGGATATTTGTCTGCTGAAAATCGAAGGTAAAAACCTTCCATATATTCCTCTTGGTATATCTTCTGATGTAATGATTGGTGAATGGGTTATAGCACTGGGCAATCCGTTTGGACTCTTTGAGATTAACGATCAGCCGACGGTTACAGTCGGAGTTATCAGTGCGAAAGGCATGAACCTTGACCCTGTCAATAACCGGTATTACCTGAATATGCTCCAGACCGACGCGGCAATAAACGGCGGCAACAGCGGAGGTCCGCTTATAAACAGTATCGGGCAGCTGATCGGCATGAACACACTCATATACACTGCGGGCGGTTCACAGGGCAATATAGGACTGGGTTTTGCTATTCCAATCGACAAAATTAAATCGGTGATCGAGGATCTCAAGCTGAAAGGATCCGTAGACAGGAATTTCTGGATTGGAATGCGCGTACAATCTATCGATGAGGGTATAGCTTCATATTATAAACTTCCCAGCAACCGTGGTGTCATTATTACATATATTGAGAAAAATTCCCCCGCAGAAAAGGCCGGTCTTGAAGTCGGAGATATAATCACTGAAGTTGAGAACAACAAAATTACCAACGACCAGTCTCTGATCGGTGAATTTCAGGAATTCAGGACCGGTCAGACTATAAACCTGAACATAATCCGAGATAACAATAAATCAAATAAAAAAATGAAACTGGAAAAGAAAAATGATTGAGAGATATACGCTCCCTGAAATGGGAAAGATATGGCAGGACGAATTTAAGTACAACACATGGCTGCAGATAGAAATTCTTGCATGTGAAGCACGGGCTAAAATGGGACAGATTCCCATGAGTGATGTAGATGTTATAAAAAAGAAAGCTCAATTCGATATCAGCAGGGTTTTAGAGATTGAAGAAACCACAAAACACGATGTTATAGCATTTCTGACTAATGTCGCCGAATATGTCGGCCCTGAAGCCAGGCATATTCATTACGGTATGACCAGTTCGGACATACTTGACACTGCGCTTTCATATCAGATGAAAGCAGCCGGTGAATTGCTGATGAAAAGATTGCTCGACCTGAAAGCCGTTCTGAAAAAAAGAGCCCTGGAACACAAGAATACCGTATGTGTCGGCAGAAGCCATGGCATTCATGCAGAACCTACTACGATGGGCTTGAAATTTGCCTTGTGGTATGAGGAGACAAAAAGAAATATTAAACGTCTTCAGTCTGCCATTGAAACCATCAGTGCAGGTCAGATATCAGGAGCCGTAGGCACATTCGAGCACCTCTCACCAGAAGTTGAAAAATATGTGTGTGAAAAAATGGGACTTACTCCAGCTCCTGTATCCACACAGGTTATTCAGCGTGACAGACATGCTGAATTCTTGAGTGTGCTCGGACTGATCGGAGCCACTCTTGAAAAAATTGCTGTTGAGATCAGGCATCTGCAGAGGACTGAAGTTCTCGAAGCCGAAGAGTATTTCTCAAAAGGACAGAAGGGTTCCAGTGCCATGCCGCATAAAAGAAATCCAATAACCTGCGAAAGAATTACTGGTCTGGCAAGACTGCTCAGGACGAATGCACTTGCGGCTGTAGAAAATGTTGCACTCTGGCACGAACGGGATATTTCACATTCATCGGTGGAAAGGGTTATTGTGCCGGACAGCTGCATAACACTCGACTACATGCTTAACCTCAGCATTAAACTAATCGATAAGCTTCTCGTTTATCCTGAAAATATGCTGAGGAATCTCGGCATTACCCGCGGACTTGTTTTTTCTCAGACAGTCCTTCTTAAGCTGGTCAGTAAAGGTGCGTCGCGTGAAGATGCTTACAAAATGGTTCAGACTCCTGCAATGGAAGTCTGGGCTGACAATAATAAAAATCTAAAGGATGAGCTGAAGAAATCGCCGGATGTTAGGCGTTATCTGAATGAGGAAGAAATTGAGAGCATATTCAACAACGATAAGATGCTGAATAATGTCGATTATATTTTTTCACGTTCAGTTGAATTGGATTAAATGGAAAATTCTGACCGCAAGAAATTCGAACTGGTTTCTGCAAGAAATTTGCTCCTGATTATTGCACTGATCTTGTCCGAACTGGTGTATCTCTGGTTTTATGCAGGTACTCCTTCCCGGATTGAGAGATATTTCTGGATATCAGTTATTACTTCAGTAATGTACCTCATAATAGTGATATTATTGAGGAGAGATACCGGCCTTCAAAGCCGGTATCTTTTTTATGTACTGCTGTTTTTTGGCATATTGTACAGGATTACATTACTGCCTGTGCCTCCGACGGCATCAGATGATATATACAGGTATATTTGGGACGGGAAAGTACAATTGAACGGCATAAGTCCGTACCGCTATGCTCCTTCAGACAGTCACCTTAATCATCTGCATTCGGATATGCTGCCTGCAAAGATGAACTATAAAAATATGAAGAGCATATATCCGCCCGTAGCGCAATATGTATTTCGGCTGAACTATATCTTATTTGGCGAGAGTATATATGGTTTCAAAATAATTATGTTCTTCTTTGATATGCTACTGATTGCATCACTTGTACTATTGCTGAAATCACTTGGCCGTCCTATATCCCACGCTGCTTATTATTTCCTAGCCCCGCTGCCTGCTATGCAGTTTATGGCAGACGGCCATCTTGATATAATTGGTATTTCGCTACTGATGCTTTCTCTTTCCTTATTATTCAGAAGCAAGCAGCTCAGTAGTAATACTCCTGCGAAAATTGCCGGATATATAGTGCTGGGTTTGTCGGTTGCCTCAAAACTAATAAGTGGTATGATATTCCCTTTTCTAATAGATAAACGAAAGATTATACGCAGCTCAATACTGCTTCTGTTGCCCACAGCTGCTTTTGCATTAACATACATCCCGTATATTGAACCGGGAGTAAATCCGTTTGAATCGCTGAAGAATTTTGCTTCCAACTGGGCTTTCAACGGGTCGGTATTTTACATACTAGTCAAAATACTGCAGAACAATCAATATGCGAGGCTGGTTTGTATGCTGCTGTTTATGGTGGTTACAGTGGTTCTGTTCCTGCGCAGCAATATGAATACACTGGATAAAACAGTAATAATATTTTTTATATTCCTGTTGTTATCTCCCACTGTTCATCCCTGGTATGTATGCTGGTTTGCAGCATTGTTTCCTTTATATTTCAGTTATTCAGGACTTACATTTATCTGTACTGCAAACCTGGCGAATCATGTAGTAATTGATTATCAGCTGAGAGGTACGTGGCATCAGAATGAATGGCTGCTGCTGCTGGAATATCTTCCTGTGTATGCAGTTATGGCAATAGAGATGTGGAGAAATAAAACAAAAAACCCCGGCTGATACCGGGGTGATATTTGTTGTGTAGCGCGTGCGGGATTCGAACCCGCGATCCCCGCCTTGAGAGGGCGATGTCCTAAGCCACTAGACGAACGCGCCATTTTCAGACTTTAAATTTAACAAAAGACTTTCAGGATTACAAGCAATTGGCGCAAAATTGTGCATTTTTACCGTTAATTATTTTGCACCGGCAATTTAATTACGTAAGTTCTGCCAGACTTGTTAGTAAGCACATTATCCCTGAGCCACGGATTCAGTATCTTCAGAGTCTTATAGTTGATTCCCCTTGCGAAGGCAAATGCTGCAAGGTCACTGATCGAACTTTCTACCTTAAAATCATAAGTATTATATACCTTATAAAGGTCCTCTTTATCCAGCAGGTAGCCGTACTTCTGAGGTTCTGTCAAAATTGTTTTAAGAGCAAGTGCACGGAAAATATATCGCGAGGTTTCATCGTTCAGATACAGATCAAAATAATTATTAGTCTTCTGTCGTTCAGTCTGTCGGTATAACCCAGCCATTCCCATATTATACGATGCAGCAGCCATCGTCCAGTTCTTAAATTTCGAGTATGCCTGTTTCAGATAACGGCATGCTGCCTCTGTGGATTTCTCGGCGTTATATCTCTCATCTACTTCAGAGTTGACTTCAAGGCCGAACTGCAGTGCAGCATCTTCAGTGAATTGCCAGAAACCTGTAGCCTTTTTTGAAGATATAAGATTTTCAAGACCGCTTTCAATGATTGCAATATACTTAAAATCCTCAGGTATGCCGTTTTCCTTCAGTATCCTTTCAATAGCCGGGAACCAGCGTGCCGCACGTTTTATGTTCAGCAAAGTAGATGAATGAAGATAGGTGTTAATTATGACTTCCTTATCGAGCCTTTCCCTGATATCCTGCAGTTCCAGCGGAACACGGTCGCCAGCAAAATATATCTGTGACGGCAGCGGAGGATTTACAATCCTGTACTGCTGAGGGAAATCTTCCCGTTCACTAACCTTTTTCCCTATCAGTCTTCCGCTGAAAATAAGCAGAATTATATTAACACCTAAAAGTGCAGTCAGCCATATAGAAATTGTCTTCTGTTTCTTACTCATCGCTAAAAACCATTTCTCTTGTAATCAGTTCGATTCATATTATCGCTTTGCTATTTTGCCTTGAAACTCAGCACCAGCGGAATCCCCTTAAATCCGAAGTGTTTTCGCATAGCTTTTTCAAGATACCGTCTGTAATTGTCAGGTATATACTTAGGCTCGTTTGCAAAGAAAAGAAATACCGGATAACTGCCGGCAGCCTGAGTAATATACTTGATCTTTACTTCCTTGCCTGTAGGCGTGGAAGGAGGCGGAAAATCTTCTATTACCTGCAGCATTACGTCATTAAGTTCACTCGTTGATATAGTCTTTCGTCTTTCTAATGCGATGTTCCGGCTCATTTCTATAAGATTAAATATTCTCTGTTTTGTGAGCGCAGAAATAAATGTCACAGGTAAATAGTCTATGGAACCCATCTTTGATCTGAGCAGATCCTCATACTTCTTAGCGGTATTTGAATCCTTCTCTATCAGGTCCCATTTGTTTACAGCCAGAATAATCCCCTTCTTTCTAGCAACGGCCTCATCGATAATTTTCTGATCCTGGTTTTCCAGACCGTTTTCAGAGTCAAGTACTACTACAGCAACGTCGCATTCGCTAATTGCCTTGAGTGTCCTGACCATGGAATAAAATTCTATGTTCTCGTTTATCTTGCTTTTTTTCCTGAGTCCGGCAGTATCCACAAGTATAAACTCTTCGCCGTAATATTTCAATACCGAATCCAGGCTATCGCGTGTAGTACCAGGAATATTAGTCACAATACTCCTGTCATAACCCAGCAGAGCATTTGTAAGAGACGATTTACCTACGTTCGGTTTACCTACGATAGCGATTCTGATGCGTTTGTCTTCAGTCTTTTCGTCCGGGAATTCCATCTTTTCGAGTATGCTGTCCAGCAGATCTCCAATTTTTCTTCCTCCCTGCGCAGAGATATCAAACAGGTCATTGAGTCCCAGACTGTAGAACTCACCTACATTTGGTTCATCGTTGTGTGAATCGACTTTATTAACTATAAGCAGTGTCTTTTTATTTGAACCTCTGAGCATTCTGGCAATCTCGTGGTCCATAGGAGAAATTCCATTTTTTGCATCGACCACAAACAGTATCACGTCTGCCTCTGTTACCGCAATATCTACCTGTTCGCGTATTGCCGTCTCAAAAAGATCCGGCGAATCAGGGACATATCCTCCCGTATCAATAAGTCTGAACTCACGGCCTGCCCAGTCAACCGTTCCATATTTTCTGTCCCGTGTAACTCCGCTCATATCATGGACAATAGCTTCGTTGCTGCTTGTCAGTCTGTTAAACAGAGTCGATTTACCCACATTCGGGCGGCCTACTATAACTGCAATTGGATCTCGCATATTCACCTATATAATTCTAAAAACTCCGAATACAAAAATACTAAAAATAAAACTCTAAAGCTTGTATTAAAAAACTGCGAATGGACCAATCAGAATTTTGAATTTTTAATTCTAAATTAACAACATAGGACTACACCCTATGCTGACATAAATCAGTCCGGATACGGACTGAAGACATGGATATCAGGAATAATTCATTATGTCAGCGAAGAGGACAGTACTCGCACGGAAGCCAAATTTCATCAAAAATTGACGCGGATGTTCATCTGAGGATAGAATTCCAGCATACCGAGCATATCTTCAGTTTTCATGCTCATATCAACCTGTACTCTTTTATTATATCTGCTGGCAGTCCATATTGCATCAACAGCACTGATAATATGATTCAATACTAAAACAGTAACTGCCTGTGAAGCATACTTATAATACGTATCATCGGGCTTAATATGCATGTCTGCGTATTTATGGAATCTCTCAGACAGATTATTTACCCACTCAACAGTATTAGGATCACTGTCATCCCAGCCATGGTTATACTGATGATATTTCCCGATCAGTTCATAGTACTGCTGCGACTGGTAGTCGGGAAGTTTATGCGAGAAGTGTAAGTCACCGCTTGCACTCTTCAATACTACCTGATCTTCCGCTCTCCTTATTTCCGCAAAATCATGTCTGTCAACTTTTTCCAGGTCGATGGCAGGAGTTGTAACATTCAGGTCAGTGGAAAACTTATTGATCCATTCTGCATAGCGGCGTGCGCTCCAGTGTTCTTCTGCAAATGCCTGAAATTCCTTTGTGGCATCGTCACCCTTTTTGTTATAATAGATGTTTGCTGTTATTGCAGCTGCTTCCACTGCAATGAAAGCAAGTGCCTTCCAGTAACTGCCGGAATATATTTCACCGGCACCCGGTACAGCCAGAGACATCAGTCCAGCAAGAACAGGAGACTTCCTGCTTATCTGAAGTTTTTGAGAGGCAACTTCATCAGACATGATTGCATCCTGAGCAATCTTTGTATCTGCCGTGAGGTTACCGGAAAAAATCATTTTCGATTCCTCAGATGCATTTTCAGAATTTGCCTGCTGAGCAGCTGCAAGTGAAGAGAAAAGTAAAGAAACAGCAATTATGAAAAATATTTTATATATGCGCATATTACGTTCCTGTATTTACCGGTTAAAAGCTGAAGTCAAACATTACACCGCCGTAGAACTGCCACTCTTTACCGTAGCGAATTAGTTCATTACGGACCTTTCTGTCGGCCCGGTCGAACGAATAGGCGGCATTAAAAAATACGCTGGTCGGGAAAAGATAGTATGAGTTCATCTTGACCCTGATCTCGGCACCTGCTCCTTTTTTGAAGTCATCGAGCTGAGGAGTTTTGCCATTCCATGCGTTGCCCAGGTCCCCGTAGACGCTCATGAATATCTTATCAAGGTACAGAAATCCCATCTGTTTGTCGATATTTCTGAACAGCGGAAATCTGTATGTTATGTTAAGCCACCCCATCTCATTGCCGCTGATGGCATAAAACGGATAGCTTTTCATCCCGATAAGTCCGCCCAGGTAATAATCAAAGAAATCGGGTACGTCAGGGCCCAGTATTGATGCAGCTCTGAACTGTGCTGAAACTGTATGACCTTTCCATAGAGGCACGCGCTCAGTATAATTCAGTTCTACCCTGTGAAAATTAAAATTCTTATAGATAGGTTTTAATACACCGTCAGCATTTTCATAATTATTGTCCGGGTTGAACTTGTTCATTTCATAGTTATACTGCAGTGTGAACGTTCTGCCTATCGGACTGATATCATCGTCAACGTATGGCAGTAACTGTTCATGTTTATATGTAAGCTGAAAGTTCCTTCCGATCAGGTAAGTGTCGTTAGTGCTCTGATACAGAGTCTGATTTTCATCCGGGAAAGTAAAGCTCCCGATGGTGCTTACATACCTCGAGAAAATGAATCTGAATTCAAGATCATTACCCCGCGAAAATATGCGGTGTTTTGCAACAAGATCAGCTTCGAAGAGGTTATAAGTGACATCAATCGGAATTCTGTAATCATAGTTTATTGTCTGTCCAACGGTATCAGCTCCCATCAGCAGTTCGGTATTTGCTTTTCTGGAAACGCTGTACAGTTCAAGTGCCAGCTCGGGTTTAATGCCCAGTCCGAACAGCAAAGGCAGCTTGTTACGGTATTCAACGGTAAGGAACAGATCTCGTTCCATACGCTTGTTTATTGAACCGCCGGCAAAAATTGAAAACCTGTCGAGCATATCGGTTGACGTCAGAAAAACGCCAGGCTTAATTTTGTCCAGCAGATTATTGGATGTGGAGTAGTTGTCCAGTCTTATAAACGGGTAAAAAGTCAGCTTTGTAAATGCCCCGCCATACTTCTCGCTTTTCACCTGCGGCAGTTGAGAATCATCAAAGTTTGTAAACGAACTGCGGTCATAATTGTCAAAGTCGCCATTTTTTATATCAGCACTCAGAGGCGGATTTTCTATTATTCTGTATCGCCTGAAAGGATCAACTTTTTTCTGTTCATCCCGTGAAATGCGGAAAATCTTGTAACCCGTAACGGTGTATCCGGCGTATGCAATGTTTCCGGAGTCATCAACAGAAGGCATAAAAGCCCCGCCGGTTACATTAGTCAGCTGCAGTTTTTCACCTGTCGCTGGATTCAGAGAGTAGATATTAAATATTCCGCTTTCATCCGAAGAATAATATAGCATTCCATTACTGAATAAGGGATTCCGCTCATCATTTTTTGTACTGAGCAGCATTTTATATCCGGATGCATCTGTATTTACAGTTGCGATATCGCGCGAATCGTGCGTACTCAGGTCGAAAACGACTGAGCTGTCATTGTTATAGAACCTTGGTGAGAAAATCTGCTCACCTTTTGAAAAGAATGTAAGGTTTGTAAACGAAGTAATCTTATTTTCTTCAGGCGTTTCATTCAGCTCAATCAGTCCGATATTGGCTGTACCGTCCTTCTGGTAGGTAAAAACTATTTTGCGCCCATCTTCAGATACTCCGGGCTGATTGGCTCTGAGCCCGTAGGTAAGACGAATTTCTTTTGATTTATCAATATCATAGAGATAGAGGTCGTGTATATTTGCCCATCCAGGATTATCCTCACTGAGTTTGGCATATACGATCTTGTTCGTTCCTCTGATAACGCCTACGGCAGATCTGACAGCCGGGACAAGTAAATTCTCTTTCTTAGTGATTAAATCGTATGAATATATTCCTGAGAGCATGAAATAGTCGGCATTTTTATTCGAGACGTATATCAGTTTCGAACCATCAGACGAAAGCACAGGATAAAAATTTCCAAAGCCCTCGCCTCTGATTTCTTCGCCTTTAATATTATTTGATACAACCTCTGATATCCTGTTTTTATAATCGGCAGTGATATAGCTTTTCCACTCGTCGTATACTTCCCTGCCGCTCTTACCCAGTACATCCTTCATTGCAGCATCCATCGTGAAGTTCGTCGTTTTTCCGAGTGCCTGACTTATTTTGCGCAGCTTATCCTCTCCATACTTCTGAGCGATATAACTGACCAGAGCAAAGCCGGAATTATAGACTGACTCGTTACCCAGGCTGGTTTTTTCAAACACACCCATCTGATTCCATGTAAGCATTTTATCATTCAGTGCATATTCGCGCAGTATCATATCGCGGTGCGCATCCCAGTAATCATACCTGAATTCTTTTCTCATGTACTGTGCGGTACCTTCAGAAAACCAGTGAGGGATATTGATAGTTGCAACAGGATATGTAGCCACAACGTTCGGGAAGCCATAGAGAATATCCGGACGGCGCTTATCCTCATAATTCAGGAACTGCAGGTAAACAGCAGGCAGTGAACGTTTTGATTTAAGTGACGCCTGTGTCTGGACCATATGAGTAAACTCGTGAGATATCACATTCCTGAGCCAGTTATGTGTTCCGCGCAGATCAGTATCGAGTGCTGAAGACCAGATCTCAATTTTGTTGTCGAAGAAATAAGTTGCACCGTTAGAATAATCGTCAATATCCTTTATCACAAAATGAACTGTTTCCGGTTCGTATTCATATAAGGAAGTGATCGGGTCCCATACTTCATCGGCAATCTTAAGGACTGTTCTTGCGGTTCTCTCTGTTTCTTCGTGATAGTGCACAACAACGTGCTTTCCTTTAATGGTAAGCCAGTTAAGCTCCGGATGAAATTCGGTCAGCTGGGCCTTTATTAAGCCTGATGATAATACAAATATAGCAGTTAATACTGCAAGAAAATGCTTCATAGATAAGACTGAGTTAAGAGTAAAAAATTCCTTCTTCCGATATAAATAATATCAGAAGAAGGCGTATAAAGAAATTATTTTATGACTGCGATCTTAATAACGGTATTTTCTTTCTTACCGGAAGAATTTCCTTCTGCCTCTATACGGGCAAAATAGATACCGCTTTGTACATCGCTTACGTTCCACTGAATTTCATTGTCCATTCCGCCTCTGGCATTGGCATTAAGTTCAGCAACTTTATCACCTGCCAGATCGAAAATCCGTATGCCTATTTTGGCATCCTCATCCACATAATAACGGATATAAGTTATTCCGTCATACACCGGATTCGGCCAGTTATAAGCACGGTTAGCCGGGAAAAAGCCATACTGTATATCTTCGGTTAGAGACAGTTCCAGTCTGGGATTATTAGTATGAGAACCATACTGATCTTCCCAGAAACCAAAATAACTATCTGTACCCAGAAGCCAGCTGGTAAAATATCCATTCCTGGTGACTGCACTGAGTACAGGATATTTTGTCCGGCCATTGGAATAATCATAAATCACCGGGCTGTTTATGACAGAAGCACCGGCCGAGATCGGATACCCCTCAGCAACCTTTCCTGTTATAGTGTTTATCGCAAATATCTTCCCATCGTTCGTATAAGAAATGACTTCAGGATAAATTTCAAAATCTACGTTCGCCACGAGAGGAGTGCCAGAAAATCCGGCAGGATACCGGAACGGGAAATTATCCTGCATTGCCCCGCTGAAATTTACTGCTTTCAGTCCTTCCGAATCAGTGAAGAAAATAATTCCCGGCTGTTTGGGATTTTCCAGATTTGCAACAGAAATGTTGCTAATGCTGTCAGCTGAATTCAGATTAAAAGATGATATCAGTTTTTTGTCCTTAAGAATATCTATACTGTTTTTCCCGCTCAGGACAATTACGCTGGATGCTACGGACTGAGGATCCTTTACAAACAGAATGGATTTGATATTATCCCGGGAAAGAATTTTTTCAGAATTATAATACACATCTCTGCCGGTAGCAAATGCATTTTCTAGAAAACCACTGGCGAAAAACTTAACGGGATCTGCCGTGCCCGATGAAATATCCTGCATGTGCATTAAAGAATCACCTGCGGCCCAAATACTATAAAGCATAACCTTGCCGGAGGCAGCAGGTACATACAATGAAAGACCGTTAGCAATCACGGGCACACCGGAAATCTGCTGATCAGTACTATACGACTTAGAAACAAATGAATAAGATTTATCTGACGGATTATATTTCACGCCCAGATAATTGATTCTTGATGCATTAACACCAATAATCAGATTCTCAGAAGTCGCAGGTTTTACATTTGAAAAACCAGTAATAGTTGTTCCGACTTGATTTCCGGATTGGTCAATAAGTTTGAGATCCTTACCAATCAGTATAGCAGTAAGGACCGGATACTGACCTTCGTCTGATCCAAAATTCACTGGCAGTGCAGTAATGCTTATATCCTTTCTGTCATCAGATATTTTTACAGATGTCAGGTTCTTTACAGAATTGTCACCGAAAGACAGGTTAAAAGACATACGTGTGTCAATCGGAGAAAAATCACTCAGTGTAATATGACTTACAGAACTGTCATTCAGATTGGTATTCGGCAAAGAAGCCGGGCTGAAAACATTTTTGTAAAATCTGGCTTTATTGCCTTTGAACCAGTAATCTACTGAATCAGCTTCACCTATAACCGTTCCAAATACAGTATCAAAGCTCTCGCCTATGTGCTGTATGCCGTCAGCTTCCTCAACATCAACTCCTCTCATTGCAGGATTCGCATTAATTGAGTTGCTTTCAAGCTTACTCTCTATAATCTTATCGTCAATATGCCAGACAACAATGCCGCCATTTTTAGGTGAGGCCCAGTTGAAGTCGTCCACATCAGTTACCACGCCCTGAAGTGCGTTCACGTCGTAGTAGTAGAATCCTTTCTGGTCTTTAGGGAAATGTTTCGTATATGTATTTCCGCCCAGCATATACGTTATGGTGACACCGTCTTTTGCAGCATCACGGCTCCTGTTCTCGACGAGATAATATTCAGTGCTGGAAAGAGGTATTCTGACAACTGTGGTATCTCCAGCCTGAGCAGAATTAGAGGCTGCAAGAGTTACATGTGAGTCTTTATGTTCAACAGTAACCGGAGTTTCCCAGCCCAGGAACTGCTTTTCCCATGGCGATGGTTCGGGCGGGAAAGTACCGCCGTAAGTAAATATTGCCTGTCCGTCCATAAGACCGAACCGGTCAATTGCACTTGTTCCTGTTTTTGTATCGAACAGATCAGGCAGTCCCATATGTGAGGCAATACTTGCAGCAATCAGACCATTTGTTGAAAGTTCCAGCAATGTGGTGCCGCCGAAGTTGCTGGAAATTTCCCTGCTCTCGGTCTCTGGAATTATCATGGAGTTAACCTGTCCCGAACGGTTTACAGGTAATCCCGACAGATCGGAGCCATATATTTTCCTGAGTGTTTTATCACTCAGATATATAGAAGGCAGATCTTTTGTATCACCAATATCTGAACTAAGCGACACATCTTTTCCCACGCCGGCGTGAAATATCAGGAATATATCATAATCCTCGAACCTTATTGAAGGATTATTATTTTTAACCTGTGTCCATATCTCCTTTGAAAAATTTCCAAGCGGAGTGTAATCTGTCGAATTTTTCGATACAGAATACATTCTCATTCTCTGCGATGCAGTGAACACACTTTCAATAAGGTCATAGCTGACAGAAACTTTTCCCCGGGAGACCTTCTTAAAATAATTCACTGCAAACTGCAGGTGTGCGGAAAAATAATTCCGGTCATGGGGCAGCGGGTCCAGTATTGTATCTCCGTAGACTTTGGAGAACATAGTTCCGAACTTACCATTCCCGATGGTAGCGTCGTCCTTATCTTCCTGAAAATCAGCCATTACGGCCAGTATCTTTATGGCAGTTTCATTTCCGCTAAACTGTCTTTTAACTGTTTCAGGAAAAGGGTTTAATGTTCTGTTAAATGACTGGGCAGACGCAAAACTGCCCAGTAATGTAATTAACAGAAATAAGCGATATATTTTCAGCATTTGTCAGATCCCGCGAGGCAAGCCTTTGGTTTGGGCAGGTGCAGCACCCCATCCGATAAGCAGAGTAAACCTGAGCGTATCATCAAGAGGATGGTTCTCCCCGTTTGAAAAAACAGAAGTTGTTATGTAACTGAAATCAAATCCGTACATGTCATACCTGATACCGGCACCAAGTGTAATAAATTTACGGTTACCATAGGAAGGATCTTCATAGAAGAAACCGCCTCTGAGCGCAAAAAGGAATTCACTGGGTTTCCCGTACCAGTATTCAAGTCCCATTGATGTTACTATGTCTCTTAATTCATCCTTGAATGACTGATCACCCCAGGCGGTAAATACTGCCTTGTAGAATTCATCTCTTTCCTTTGCTTTTCCGTCAGCAGTAGTATCCGCAGAGCTTACGAGCAGCTTGCTGAAATCGAGTGTATATATGAGTGAATTATATTCGTCGTCCAGAATCTTATATGCAAATCCAAGTCTGAAATTGGTTGGTATAGGATCTGCCTGAGCCTTATTGATGTAATAGATCTTCGGACCCAGATTGCTAAGGTTCACACCAAGACTGAAACGGTTGCCCAGATCATAATCTACAAAAGGAAGCACGAGTTTCGAAGGACGCCACATTGCACCAATATCAAAGCTGACAGTAGTGGAACTACCTTCGCCTCTCTGCTCACCGACTTTTATCTGACCGCTGAGTCTCGAATGAATGACCCTGAAATTAAGTCCGAGTCCCCAGTCAGGGTGAACTTTCGTAGCATATCCGACTGTCATAGCAGCGTCAAATGAACGGAATGAGCCAATTACTTCAGGACCAGTTTCTGCGGTCTGAGCGAAGTTACCATAGTTCATATATGTAATACTCGAAGTAACGCTGCCGTCTATATCGGGAATATACTTTCTGAAAGTCAGGTAATCATAAAAAATATCGTCCAGCTGAAATTTCGGCAGCCAGTTACTGTGCGTAATGCTGACTTCGGTTCCGCTCTGAAAAGCAATACCAGCAGGGTTCCAGAAAATAGCAGCTGAATTATCGGCCAATCCCGTACCGGATTCACCTATACCGCCGGCTCTGGAATCGGGAGCAAGCAAAAGGAACGGAACAGCACTGGACCCACCTCCCTGTGCAAAACCGGGTTTACTTATCCCTGCGATAATAAGAGCTATAAGCATTATTCTCGAAAATGCCTTCATTTTTTTCCTCCAGTATGTATGTATATATCGGTTTATTCTAAATAATTCGTTCTGATTTACCTAACGACGGCAAGTTTACCGGTAACTTCCCTGTTGAAGGAATTATCGGCAGCATTAACAATGATCTTGTAGAGATAGACACCGTTGGCAATGAGTGATCCTTCGCTGTCACGCCC
>JBLMZS010000058.1:0-2678 GCA_050258935.1 Bacteroidota bacterium | reverse complement strand
ATAATAGAATTCATAATTTCAAGAACTTTTTGTATTATTGTGTCAATAATAAATAATTGTAGTATGAAAGAAGAACATCTAGCCGTCGTTGCTGTTAGTGGTGGAATGGACAGTTGTGTTACTGCTGCTGTTGCCAATCTTGATTATAAGCTTGCCTTTGCGCATTTTAATTACGGACAGAGGACGCAGAACCGCGAACTCAAAGCTTTTAATGATATTGCAGATTTTTACGGTGTAGAACACCGGCTTATCATAGATTTTAATCATCTCTCAAAAATCGGCGGGTCTTCGCTGACCGACTGGAGCATTGCCGTAAGCAAGGCGGATCTGGAAAGCAGTGTGGTGCCGTCTTCCTATGTGCCGTTCCGCAATGCAAACCTGCTTTGTGCCTGTGTGAGCTGGGCAGAGGTCATAGGAGCCAAAAGTATTTTTATAGGCGCAGTGGAGGAGGATTCCTCCGGATATCCCGACTGCCGCGGGGAATTTTTCCGTGCCTTTGAAATTATGGCAAATCTCGGAACAAAACCCGAAACTAAGATTGTAATTGAGACTCCTATTATCAGTCTCAGCAAAGCCGAAATTGTAAAAAAAGGGGTCGAATTAGGAGCTCCGCTGAACCTCACATGGTCTTGCTATCAGAACGAAGATGAAGCATGCGGCCAGTGCGACAGCTGTGCACTGCGTCTGCGGGGATTTCAGCAGGCAGGACTTACCGACCCGATTCCATATAAATAAATTCTGAATTATAAATTTTGAATTCTGAATGGATTTAATTCAGAATTCAAAATTTATAATTCAAAATTATCAAAAGAGGTTAAAAATGACAGAAAAAGCAAAAATACTCGAAGTATTCGAAAATAAATACCCGGACAGAGATTATACAGTAGTTCACACTGCACCCGAGTTCACATCGGTTTGTCCGAAAACCGGTCATCCCGATTTCGCAACTCTTCATCTCGAATACGTTCCGGATAAACTGTGTGTGGAGCTTAAATCGCTGAAACTATATTACCAGTCATACAGAAATGACGGTATATACTACGAGAGCGTGACTAATATGATACTTGACGATCTGGTAGAAGCGGTGCAGCCCCGCTATATGCGTCTTACAGCTGAGTTCAATGTCCGCGGCGGAATTTCCAGCGTCGTGGAAGTGGAATACAATAAGAGTTCTGAGCTCTGAATTTTGAGTTCTGAGTTTTTAACTCATAACTCAGAACTCATAACTCAGAACTTAACTCGGAATTCATAATTCATAACTCAAAATTATTTCAGAGGTGTGTTATGTCTAAAAAGTTAGTAAAACGTTCCTGGGCTGAGAATTTTAAGATCAAGGTTGTCGAACCTATAAAAATGACAACCAGAGAATACAGGGAGAAAGCTGCAAAAGAAGCCGGCTATAATACATTCCTGCTTAAAAGTGAAGACGTCTATATCGATCTGCTTACAGACAGCGGTACCAATGCAATGAGCGACTATCAGTGGGCTGGCATGATGCTCGGTGATGAAGCTTATGCGGGCAGTAAGAATTTTTACTACCTCTGGGATAATGTGAAGAAATACTACGGAATGCCTTACTTTGTGCCTACTCATCAGGGCAGGGCTGCAGAACACCTGGTCTCACAGATACTGATTAAGCCCGGGGACTTTATTGCAGGCAATATGTACTTTACTACTACAAGACTGCATCAGGAACTTGCAGGCGCTACATTTGTTGATGTTATTATAGACGAAGCCCATAACCCTGCAAGCACTCATCCGTTCAAGGGCAATATCGATCTCAATAAGCTCGACAAACTGGTACAGGAAGTCGGTGCAAAAAAAATTCCTTATATAAGTTTTGCGGCTCCGGTCAATATGGCAGGCGGACAGCCGGTATCGATGGCTAATATCGTTGAAGTGGCAAACTACTGCAAAAAACACGGAATAAAACTCTGGCTGGACGCTACTCGTGCGGTTGAGAACGCATACTTCATAAAGACCCGCGAAGAGGGGTGGCAGAATAAGTCAATTCCTGCTATATTAAAGGAAATGTGCAGCTACTTCGAAGGTATCTGGGTCAGCGCAAAAAAAGATCTTATGGTCAATATCGGCGGTATCTTTGCTACCAGAAATAAAAAAGTATTTGAAGAAGCCCGCAACCTCGTCATAGTCTACGAAGGCCTGCATACATACGGCGGACTCGCCGGACGCGATATGGAGGCAATGGCGCGCGGAATCGAGGAAATGGTTGAATACGATACCATAAGGGCAAGAATAGGACAGGTCGAATATTTCGGCAATAAACTGCTCGAATATAAAATACCGATAGTTCTTCCTATAGGCGGACATGCGGTGTTCCTGAACGCCAGAAAGTTTTTACCCCACCTCAAACAGCTGGATTTCCCGGCCCAGACACTGGCCAATGAGATCTATGTCGATTCCGGTGTAAGAACAATGGAAAGAGGAATTGTATCTGCCGGCAGAAACAAGGATACCGGTGACCATAACTATCCGAAACTTGAACTGGTGCGTATGACTTTCCCGAGAAGAGTCTATACCCAGGCGCATCTGGATGTGGCCGCTGAATCGGTTATAGAAGTCTACGAAAACAGGAAGAATATCACCGGTCTGAAAATGGTTTACGAACCCAAATACCTGAGATTCTTCCAGGCAAAATTTGACAAAAAACAATAATC
>JBLMZS010000057.1:0-47691 GCA_050258935.1 Bacteroidota bacterium | reverse complement strand
CATCATTCTGCGGATTCGTGTTTACTCCCTGTGTCCTTACATACGCTCCTATGAATATATCCACATCCTTCAGGTGCTGCGGTGACCACAGGTCAAGCTGGTTCTCGCTTTCCCACACCGCTGCCTCTCCTGTCTGGCTCTTCGTTATCTTCAGCGAGCGGCTCATGCTGCGCTTCTGGTCTGTTGCCCAGCTCAGTGTGCTGCCTCCCGGCTCCGATCCCTTCTTCCAGTATGACGGCATATCTGACTCGAAGCTGCCGATAGAATTAATATTATTCGTCTGCGGCTGTAGTGTGCCGGGTATTGACAAGCAAATGAATACAGGCATAACGAGCCACCAAAAGACGCTTCCTGATTTATTTTTCATACCTTCCTCCTTTAAATATTTGAAATTATCTAGCCCTGACTATTTGGCGTAACCATATATTTTATTACGGTTTCATTCTTTGTTCCGGTAAACAGCAAGTCGAAAGAATCCTGGGATAGTGCGACATTGCTGATATTAAACAGATCTGTCCGGATATTCCCGGAATTGATAAGATCGACTGCCCTCTGAAATGTAAACGGATTGAGAAGAGAACTTTTTATGGTAAGTTCATTATGGAAAAATGACTGCTGATTAAATGAAATTTTGTCGCCTTTGGCAGACAAGCCGAAAAGAAGAATAGTTCCGCCTTTACGTACAACCCGGAAAGTACTCAGTGCAGCCGGTTCGTTTCCTGCACATTCAATGGCCACATTTGCCCCTCCGCCAGTAACGTCAGCGATTACGGCAGTGTAGTCATCATCAGACGGGTTGAGTGCGAAATCTGCACCGAGCTGCAATGCCATATCGCGCTTATATGAGGAAGGTTCGAGAACAACAACAGTCTGAGCACCGTTTATTCTTGCCAGCTGCAGCATCAGCAGTCCAATGGTACCTGCGCCTGCAATTACAACGCTGTCACCCGGCCGGAGTCCCGAATTTCTGATACCGTGCAGGCAGCATGACAGCGGTTCTGCAAATGCAGCCCTGTGCGGATCGACATCTGAGGCAATCCTGTAGGCCTGTCTGAAGGGCACGAGGGAATACTGAGCAAAGCCGCCATTCAGAGTCACTCCTAGCGCCTGAAGATTGGCACACAGATTAATGCGTCCTTCCCTGCAATACCGGCAGTATCCGCACGCGATATTCGGATCGACCGCAATCCGGTCGCCAGGCTTCAGTTCAGGAACTGCGCTCCCAGCTTCAACAATTATCCCCGCATACTCGTGTCCAGTAATCACAGGCATACTGGCCGGGGCTTCACCTGAAAAGATATGAAAATCCGTTCCGCACACTCCGCATGCCTCGACCTGTATGAGCACCTGCTCCTTACCTGGTTTCAGTTCGCCGGTATTTCGGACAGCGATCCTCTTGGGTTCTTCGAAAACAGCAGCACGCATATTACTCCCGTTTTTTAACCTGCTCATATTGAGGAAGAGAAAAATCCAGGGGTTCGGGAATTATATAATTTCAGCGGGAATATTATCCGCGGCCAGCATCGGGAGTGATCAGATATCGCAGCATTTATTAAAACGTTTAACCTCATTCACAGATTTTATGCGAGGAATAAGCGTTTCTTCCGACATAGTTTTAACACAGCTATGGATAAATGGCTGCCATATACCAACCGGAAAGCGTGCAACAAAATAGACAGTAGAAATTTATTCTCTTCCTGCTCCAATATTTGTTTTAATTTTTTTCAGAGGTGGATTTTCTGATTATCAGTTCCACCGGTACCAGCACTTTTTTGCTGGTCTTGTTTTTTTTATTCAGTATGTCGTACATCAGTCTCATCACTTCGACGCCAAGTTCAAGCTTAGGGACACTGATCGTAGACAGCGGCGGATCGAGTGTCTGATCGGCCTCCACATCGTCAAATCCAATGATAGAAACATCTCCCGGTACCGCTATGTTTTTATCTTTCAGGTACTGCAGCACTCCGATAGCCATGGCGTCGTTGCAGCAGAACACTGCAGTAATGCCTTTAGATTTAGCGAACAGTTTTTGTGCAGCCCTGTAACCATTCTCCCTGGCCGGATAATTTTCATCTATAACATAATTTTCAGGTCCGTATTTTAAACCGGCCCGTTCCATAGCGATCTTGTATCCCTGAAAGCGGTCGCTTATACTCGGGTGTTCAATATCGGCGCCGACAAAAGCGATTTTCCTGTGCCCCAGCGATATCAGGTAATCTGCAGCCTGCATTCCGCCGTCAAGATTGTCTATCAGCACTGCAGGGAACCTTTCTCCTTCCGGGAAATAGTCCACAAATCCAATTGGAATCTTATACTTTTCCAGACACTGTATGAGGTCATCAGATACTTTTCCTGCGACAATGATCCCGTCGACATTTTTCTCCAGCACAAACCTGGGCAGTCTCTGTCCTCTCCTGAAATCTGATGCAACAGTAGTAAGAAGTATATAATACTCGTTCTGCCTGGCCTCAAACTCAGCACCCAGGAATATACGGGTGTAAAATGGTTCAGACCTCAGGAAATGGTCTTCAGTTAATATAAAACCAATATTCCCGGTTTTTCGCGATACCAATCCGCGTGCACTTCTGGATGGATGATAATTCAGGTCCTCTATCGCCCGGTTTACCTTCAGTACCGTCTCACGCGATATCCGCTCATTCTTGCTCATCACCAGCGAAACCGTGGCGATCGATACATCTGCCCTTTTGGCTACATCTTTTATTGTTGCTGACATAATGTTAGTTAAACGTTTTACTTAAATAAATAATTTTTATATTCAGTGTCAATACCATTGCATTATTTTTCTCAGAAGTGCAATAACCGAGAAAATTTATGTCAATTTGTACTGATAATTAGCTATTTTCGGGATATATTTATTTCTGATTAATTTCACTGGTTAAATTATTGCAATCGAACAGAGTACAATGAGAACTTTACTTATAATTCCCCCATTTATACAGGTCAATACTTATTTTCCGTCTGTAACGCAGCTGGCCGGATATCTGCAGTTCAATGGGTATGAAGCGCGCTCTTTCGACCTTTCGCTGTCAGTACTTCTGAGTGTATTCAGCCGTGAAGGACTGTCGGATATATTTGCAATTATCGGAGATTCCAGCACTGCGGATCCTTCTGTCACGAGA
Source organism: Bacteroidota bacterium (assembly GCA_050258935.1). Classification (GTDB taxonomy): domain Bacteria; phylum Bacteroidota; class Ignavibacteria; order Ignavibacteriales; family SURF-24; genus JBLMZS01. Next base: position 44,551 of record JBLMZS010000057.1, on the reverse strand, counting down.
GCACTTTCACTGAAAGACAGGTACATTGACACTATTGACAGTGTGATAGAATATCTGCAGGGGAAGAATACTGCATTTGCCTACCGCCTTGCTTCTGATCACTATCTGCCGCAGGGAGATTCATTTGCCGACACAGCTCACGAGGCCGAAGCATTCGGACAGCTGGGGATAATGGACAAAGCAAAGTACTACTGTTCGCTTTACCTCGACGATATATGCAGACTGATATCAAAAACCATCACTCCTCACTTCGGCTTCAGCCGCTACGCCGAAAAACTGTCTCTGGGCTGTCATGATTTTCAGGCAATAGAATCGGAATTAAACCGCGGGGTCAACTATATCGAGTCACTGATAGAGAAACATACTCAAAGAATAATTGAAGAATACGCACCGGATATTGCCGGTTTCACAATTCCGTTTCCGGGCAACCTGCTGGGAGCGCTTATATCGGCAAGATTTATAAAAAAGAATTACAGCAATATAAAAATCGTGTTCGGCGGCGGGTACATCAATACCGAGCTAAGAGAACTGAAAGACCCTGCCATATTCAATTATACCGATTATATTACTTATGACGACGGGGAGCTTCCGCTGCTGAATATAGTAAGGAACACCGCAAAAACTGGAAGCGCACCGTATACCAGAACACTAAGCTGCGAAAACGGGATGTTAAAATATTCAGACACATCTTCAGAACATCCTCCACACAATGATCTGCCCTGCCCGTCGACAGAAGGCATAGAACCTGAGAAATACTTCAGCATGACGGAAGTGCTGAATCCGATGCACCGGCTCTGGTCAGATGGGTTCTGGAACAAGTTGACTGCAGCGCACGGCTGCTACTGGCACAAGTGTACTTTCTGCGATACCACTTTAGATTATATAGGTCGTTACTCTCCTGCAAGGGCTGCAACAGTTGTCGACTGGATGGAGGGACTTATCAGGTCCACCGGGCGCAATTCATTTCATTTTACAGATGAAGCTGCACCTCCTTCATTGCTGAAAGAAATTGCAATTGAAATACTGAAGCGCCGGCTTTCGGTGGTATGGTGGGGCAATATCAGGTTTGAAAAGGCTTTTACTTCCGATCTGTGCAGACTGCTGGCACTCTCCGGGTGTGTGGCAGTAAGCGGCGGAATTGAAGCTGCAGAGGAAAGACTGCTGAAGCTCATAAAAAAAGGCGTCACACTCCCTCAGGCGGCACAGGTTTTATACAATTTTTACTCTGCCGGAATACTCGTCCATACTTACCTGATGTATGGATTTCCGACCGAGACCGGGCAGGAAATAACTGACAGCCTCGAACTGGTGCGTCAGATGTTTGCCTGCGGTATTGTAAAATCCGCCTACTGGCACAGATTCTCCCTTACCGTGCACAGCCCTGTATTCGCTTCTCCGGAAATGTATAATATAAAACCGTCAGGTGCACCGGACAGCAATCCTTTTGCCAATAACGATCTGGCTTATGAAGATCTTTCGGGTGTTGACTACGAGAAGTACTCATTCGGGCTGAATAAGGCAATCTACAATTTTATGCATGGCATTGGTCTCGACTGGGATGTTCAGCAGTGGTTTGATTTTCCGGTACCGGATACAAGGATAAGAAAAAATTTCATCAGGCAGTCTATCGCTCAGTCATCTTCCGATAGTAATTATTCCGGCAGACAGAGAGTCATCTGGACCGGCTCGGCTGCCAGGATTAGCCGGAACCCGGTGTTGGTAGAAGTTGAAACCAGTGATGCCGGAGGCTACTGGGAAACTGATCTGAAAACTGCAGAATGGATAAAAATGATTTCTGAAAGAGCTGCGATTACTTCAGGCGGTGAATTCACTTATCAGTCGCTGATGGAAAGCTTTCCCGGTGATTTCAACAAATTCCGGGACTCGGATATCTGGAAAGAGCTGAAGGAGAATCTGATACTGATAGTATAGCAGCAAAATTTAATATTCGGTATTGTAGAATCAGAACCGGTAGAGACACAGGACAAAAAGAAAGCGACCTATTTTTTCAGTTTATCCAGCCTTTTCTGGTATTTTCCGCCGGCAAAATCGCTTGAGATAAAGCTGTCCAGTATCATTTTCACACTGCCTTCACCCAGTGTCTGTGCGCCAAGAGTTATGATGTTTGCATTGCTGTGGACGCGTGCGCTACGGGCTGAGAACGGGCAATAGCATACCATCGCCCTGATATCCTCAAATTTATTGGCCGCCATAGCCGAAGCCGCGCCAGTGGAATCTATTATAATGCCGAAGTCAGCGCTGCCGTTCTTTATATTCCTGACCACATTCTCGCAGATATCCGGATAGTCGCACGGACTATCGTTAAAGGTGCCGGCATCGATTGTCTGTATAGATTTTTCCTTCAGGCAGGCAATGACAGTTTCCTTGAGTTTCACGCCGGTATGGTCAGAGCCGATCACAGCGCGTTTGAGATCTACGGCAGCCGATTTACCGGCAGCCGATTTACCGGCTGCCGCACTATCCGCACACTCATACGAAATCTCTATTTTCCTTTCGCGGATCCTGTCCATCGCCAGTGGTGTAATTATAACATCCCTGGAAACCGACAGCACTCCCGTACCCTGTTTGATGAGCCGGATGATATCCTGTTCTGTGATAAGGTTTTTCATTTCTTACAGGTGTTCGCTGAGTTTTTTCATTTTAAGGTAATCGACGACATTCTTGACATCCTGCGACTGATCGCGTCTGCAGATCAGCAGTGCGTCATCGGTGTTAATTACTATCACATTCTCCAGTCCGATTACAGCTGCAAATTTTTTAGGAGAAAATATGTACGAGTCGTTTGTATTCTGGCAGTATGCCTGACCGACAACTGCATTTCCTTCATTATCCTTTTCAGAGAGCTGATAGACTTCCTCCCAGCTGCCCACATCGCTCCATGAGAATCTTCCGCGTGTAAGGTATACGTTCTGGGATTTTTCCATTATTCCGTAATCGATCGAGATGCTTTTCAGCTGACCGTATACGTTGCTGAGAGTTTTTTCAAAGTTCACGCTGCCCACTGAAGCTTCGATCTGTTTCAGGCCTTCAGAGAGTTCGGGCATATGCACGGCTATTTCATCGAGTATCGCATCTGCGCGCCAGATGAACATGCCGCTGTTCCAAAGGAAGTCGCCGCTTTCAATAAACCTTATTGCAGTGGAGTAATTCGGCTTTTCTGCAAATGTCATTACTTTGAAAATATTATCCGAAACTGCTTTTTCATCAATCTGAATATAGCCGTAGCCGGTTTCAGGTCTTACCGGCACAATGCCTATAGTAAGAAGACCCTTTGATTTATGTGCAAATTCCGCAGCAGAAAGGATAGTCTGCTGGAATTCATCTTTTTCCCTGATTATGTGGTCTGCCGGGAGTGTAATAGTCACTGCTTCAGGATTCCTGCGTGAAATCAGCACGGAAGCTAGTCCAATAGCCGCAGCTGTATTTTTTCCGAATGGTTCATCGATGATATTCTCAGCCGGGATATCGGGCAGCTGGTTTTTTATCTCATTTTTCTGCACCTTATTTGTCACAATAATGATATGGTCTTTTTCCACCATCCCGTCGAGTCTTGCGATGGTTTCCTGTATCATTGTATTCTTGCCAAATATCCTGAGCAGCTGTTTAGGTTTTTTCTCCTTGCTTCTTGGCCAGAATCTCGATCCGACTCCCCCGGCCATTATGACGGCAAATAATTCCATTTAAATTCCTTGTGAATGATCATTTAAATAATCTTTTATGAGATAAAATATTTAAAATAAACATATCTGCAAAGTTGATTTTAAATATTTTTCACTAACTTTTTCACAAACCTGCTATTTCCTCTCCGAATTTCCCCGCCTTAAACAGGTATCCGGTAATATCCACGTTCTTATTTTTCACCGTAACAACGATAACTATCAGGCATGCTCTCAGTGATTCCATCACCGAATGGTCGGCGTTCAGCTGGTTGTTCCCGATAAGGTATATGGCCTGAGCGATATTGGCGTGCATCTTGCCGACGAGTTCGAATCCTTCATTCAGACAGACTTCGGCATTCTTCTCCATAATTTCAATTGTTTCATTGTACTCGTTCAGTTCGGCAACGCCGCCTTCGAGGCGGTTAAAGAACTCATCCACATTCTTTATTGCAGATAAAATCTGCTGCTTAAGCTCTTCAGGAAATTCCCTGCTCTCCGCCTCGCCATTAAACCTGCTGGAAATTGCCTCGATGACATCACTGCCGGCGGCAAAATCATCCGGCTGCTTATCCTTGCTTGCCCCGCGGAATATTTCAGAAGATATTTCGGCAGATGTGGCCTTTGCGAAACCGCCGGCTTTGGGGCTGCCCGCAGCGTGGAATTCAGTGTTCTCAGAAACGTTTTTTCTTACCCGCTCGAGCAGCTGCGCAAGCTGTGCGGAGCTGGTTCTCTGAAGCAATACATTCAGCACTGTAACCAGTTCAGTGCTGTGTTTTCTGAATACCTCACTCATACGCAGGAAGTCAACTTTTCCTGATATGAGGAAATTGAACATCTCGCCTATACGTATCGCGAAAGTCGACAGTTCGGTGACCTTCTTCATTTCCGCAATACTCAGTTCGAGCGGAACGGGCTCCATAAAAAATGCACGCAGTGACGTAAGCATCTGTATCCGTTCGCTGTTAAGGCGCAGGTTATTGGCTGAGTTCGTAATACACTGTACGATATAGAGCTTTATTATATCCACCGGTTGTTCCGTAAATTTGTAATCAGCCAATGTAAATTCTTGGGACCCGCTTGCTGATCCCGCAAGTGATTTCATACGGGATCGTATTGAGCGCATCAGACCAGTCCCAAGCCGTAATAACATTTCCCGAATCCTCTCCAATGAGAGTGACTCTGTCTCCTTCGTGTACATTTTCATCTCCTATTTCAAACATTATCCTGTCCATGCATACCTGTCCAACCTGATTAAACATCCGGCCGTTAATTATGCCCTTACTCTTGTTCGTAAGCCCCCTCAGGAAACCATCCGCATAACCGATCGGGACTGATGCAATCCTTGAATCTCTCTTCAGTGTAAAGCGCCTGCCGTAGCTTACGCTGTCACCAGACCTCATAGTTTTTACAGTGGTGACAACTGACCACAAGGACATTACAGGTTTCAGTTCCAGAGATTCTGAAGTTTCATGAGACGGATAATATCCGTAAAGAATTATTCCGGGCCTTACCATATCGAGATAGGCCTCCGGCATATCCAGTATAGCACCGCTGTTTGCAGCGTGTGCAACGCCGTAGTTTATATTATTTCTCTTCAGTTCTTCCAGAAGTGAGAGAAACCTTTTTAGCTGATGACCGGCATAAGATTTATCATATTCATCTGAAGTGGCAAAGTGAGTATAAATGCCGTCAATTTCCACATTCTCCAGTTTCCGGAGTTCTCCAACAAATGCCGCCGTTTCTTCGGCCGACAGTCCGATGCGTCCCATACCCGTATCGGTCTTCACGTGAACCTTTAGCCGGACATCCTTTGGGAGAGACTTCAGCATTTCAATATGCTCATAGCCGCTTACGGTAGCGATAATATTACCGGCGACGTATTCTTCAATTTCGTCCCCGCACAGAGGAGCAAACACCAGTATCTTTTCATCGGGGAAATGCTTCCTGAACTCTATCGCTTCGTCCGGGATGGCAACGGCATAATATTCAGGAGCTTTGTCACCGAGAGTTTTCAATGCCCTGACGCATTCGATCATTCCATGACCATATGCATCGGCTTTTACCACTGCCAGGACGCGGGTACCGGTTTTTTTTCTGATATTTATAAAATTTTCTTTAAGGTGGTCAAGATTGATTTCAGCGTATGTTTTTCGCATGTTCAACAGATATTGCAAATTATTAGTATTTATTTCGCAAAATATACCTTTTATTGAAATTAGAAGCAATGAAAAGTGAAATAATGGGGGCGTTTTGGCTGCTGCTGCAAGACACTTGCGCAGTATACACTGCCCTGTTCATATATGTTCACAAAGATACTCTATTTCAGCACGTCTGCACGCCCGCTGTTTCTGAACTATTCGGCACTTTATTCCGTTATAATATAATACAACCGTAGTGGATACGAGTAATCTGAGCCATGTTCTTAATGTTTCGATTTTTATTAACTACCGAAAGATATTATTATGATAGGCACCCGATTTACAGACTACAGATCTGATGAAAACGGACAGGGACAATTTGAATCTCTGCTGAACCTGTTCATGCAGCTCTTAACAATTACCTCCGGAGATGTTTCGGAAGCACTGAACCTGTTGAGTCAGCTGGATGCTAAATATAACCTGACTTCTGATGAATATGGCATTGGAGATTTCATACAGGAACTAAAGGACCGCGACTATCTGAAAGAACACGAAGAAGAACCCGGAAAACTTTCACTCACATCCAAAAGTGAGCAGTCCATCAGAAGAAAAAGTCTTGAAGAGGTATTCGGAAAACTGAAACGCTCAGTGACCGGAAACCACACTACTCCCTATTCCGGTATCGGTGACGAAAAGACCAGCGACAGGCGTTCCTTCCAGTTCGGGGACGCACTCGAACAGATAGATATGACAGATTCAATAAAGAATTCACAGATCAATCACGGCATCAGCAACTTTTTCCTTACCGAGGAGGATCTGGAGGTAGAAGAGCGCGAATATAAGACCGTCACTTCCACAGTACTCATGATAGACATCTCTCATTCTATGATACTCTATGGCGAGGACCGCATAACCCCGGCGAAAAAAGTTGCCATGGCGTTTGCAGAGCTCATTACAACCAAATACCCGAAAGATACGCTTGATGTGATCGTATTCGGCAACGACGCCTGGCCCATTGAAATAAAGGATCTGCCTTACCTGCAGGTCGGGCCGTATCATACAAATACCTATGCAGGACTTGAGCTTGCAATTACACTGCTCAGACGGAGAAAGACATCTAATAAACAGATCTTTATGGTGACCGATGGAAAACCCACCTGCCTTAAGGAAGGAGCCAAGTACTATAAAAACAGTTTCGGAATGGACCGGAAGATACTGAACAAAACGCTGGATCAGGCGGCGAAGTGCCGGAAAATGGGCATTACAATCACTACATTCATGATTGCCAGGGATCCGTATCTGCAGAATTTCGTGCGTGATTTTACGAAAATCAACAACGGTAAGGCATTCTACAGCAGTCCGTCAGGACTGGGTGATTACTTATTTGAGGATTATATAAAGAACAGGCGGAAAAACCTGAAGTAATCAGGGTTGTTGCTCCATAAAGCCGGCTTAAACAAGCCCGTTCTTAAAAAAGATAATTTTTGCCGTGGATACTCTCGGCAATTCTTTTATATAATTAGTTATACCCGTGCAAACGGCGGACAAATCAGGTGTAGTGATGCTGTATAAGTAGATATGTCATTGCTGCGATTGCTCATCTATTGCAAAGATGATACGGTTTGCACAGGTATTCTGGTCTGCACAGCACAACGAGAGAAACAAATCAGGAGGAATTTGCGAATGTTTCAGAAAGAATTGCTTAAAATAAAAACACTTGGTGAACTGAAAAAATCCGGCTACAGATCCCGTTCAATCAAAGACGAAATGCGCGAAAATCTTATAGATGATCTTACCAAAGGGAAAACCAGTTTCAGCGGTATCATAGGATATGAACATACCGTTATGCCTGATATAGATACCGCCATTTTATCGCGGCACAATATAATACTGCTGGGACTGCGCGGGCAGGCAAAAACAAAAATTGCCAGGCAGATGATCAATCTGCTCGACGAATATATACCGGTAGTTGAAAACTCAGAACTGAACGACGATCCTTTTAATCCCATTTCCAGATTTTCCCGCGACCTTATCGGCGAAAAAGCAGACGATACCCCAATTGCCTGGCTGCACCGTTCAGAACGGTACACGGAAAAACTGGCAACCCCGGACGTTTCAATAGCTGACCTTATAGGAGATGTGGATCCGATAAAGGCTGCAAACTATAAGCTGCCCTATTCAGACGAGCGTGTAATACATTTCGGACTCATACCCCGCTCACACAGATCCATATTTGTCATTAACGAACTGCCCGACCTGCAGGCACGCATACAGGTAGCACTGTTCAATATACTCCAGGAAAAGGATCTGCAGATAAGGGGATTCAAGATCAGACTGCCTCTGGATATTCAGTTTGTATTTACCGCCAACCCTGAGGATTATACAAACAGAGGTGCAATTGTGACCCCTCTCAAAGACCGTATTGACAGCCAGATACTGACTCATTATCCCAAATCCATACACGTCTCTAAGAACATTACTCATCAGGAGGCGAACATAGCCGGCGACCAGCAAAAAAATGTGTGTACATCAGAACTGGTGAAGCTGCTGATCGAACAGATAGCATTCGAGGCGAGGGAAAGTGAATATATCGATTCCAAGAGCGGAGTCTCTGCAAGGCTGACGATTTCGGGATATGAAAATCTTGTATCCACTGCTGAAAGACGAATGCTGCTGTGCCGTGACAAGGAGACACAGATACGAATATCAGACTTCGCAGGAGTGATTCCATCGATCACAGGCAAGATAGAACTGGTATATGAAGGTGAACAGGAAGGGCCGGCCAAGGTAGCTCAGATATTGATTGGCAAGGCCATCAAGGCACAGTTTTCGCAGCTGTTCCCCAACCCGGAAAAAATTAAAAGGAATCAGGAGACTAACCCTTACCAGCCTATAATATCCTGGTTCGGGAAAAACAATGAGCTGGATCTGCTGGATGAGTATACGAATAAACAGTATAAGGATACACTGAACAAGGTACCGGGACTGCGTGATCTGGTAACCAAATACCATCCGAACACCGATGAAGCTGCACGGTATCTGCTGATGGAATTTGCGCTGTTCGGTCTCGCAGAATTTTCTCTCCTGAGCAAATTCAGGCTGGAAAAAGGCATGCAGTTCAAGGACATGCTGAGCAGCATGTTCACCATGTCGAAGGAAGACGAGGATCTGAACGATCCGAACGCTTTCCTGTAAGGCTTTGAGATACCTTGACTGTTTATTTTAATCTTGTATATTTATGATTCAAATTATTGATAAAATAGAAGTATCCGGAGAAAAATATGATAGTAGTTACAACTCCCGGCGTTGAAGGGAAAAAAGTGGTTAAATATCTGGGAATCGTTTCAGGCGAGGCTATTCTCGGTGCCAATATTTTTAAGGATTTTTTTGCAGGTATCAGGGATATTGTGGGCGGAAGATCCGCAGCATACGAAAAAGAACTGCGTGAGGCTAAAGACATTGCCATTCAGGAGATGATGGAACAGGCCAGATCACTGGGTGGAAATGCTGTTCTGGCAGTCGACCTCGACTATGAAACTCTCGGTCAGTCGAGTTCTATGCTCATGGTTAGCGCCACTGGTACAGCGGTCGTACTGGAAGACTAAAAAAAACAGGCATTGCCCCGCCGCCTGGCCGGGCAATGCCTGTTAAATATTAACTCACAACTTTGAACTCAGAACTTCCCCGATTCGGGAATCCCGCCAAAGGCGGAACAAAACTCCTATTACTCTCCGTGCTTTACCTTGAAACCCTTCAGCATCCAGTTTTTCGCGATGATAAGTCCAACCGGACTAATGATCGCGATTATTCCGTATATGAACCACATATATTCGGTATTCATGTCAGGAGCGGGGTTCGCTGCTGTCGGAGCGGGACAGTAGTTCATCAGGAACCAGCCGGAATAAAGACTGGTAACAACTTTTGTCAGGAACCAGGGGAACTGTCCTATGCCCATATAAATACCGGTCATATTCTTAGGAGCAATCTCTGCAACCCACTGCAGGAACCTGGGCTGCCACATGGCTTCACCAATGGTCATAATTATCAGATAACCGAAAAGTGTGTAGATATTGGGTCCCAGTGCGAGTAGGAATGTGGGACTTGCCATTACAAATGTTCCAAGTATCATCATCTTGTATGCATTACGGCTGGCAGTAAGAGCTGCAACCATAGGCGTAAGTATGAATATCAGTATCGGGTTGAAGTTTACAAAGAATTCAAAATTATCCTGGACAAATCCTGAAAACGCGCGGCTGGTATACTGCGGGAGTGTCAGCCAGTTATGTGCAAAGAGTGTCTGAACCGGTATGAGAACGAATATGAAATACAGAAATCTCATATCCTTCAGCGGGAAATTCTTCATATAGAAGCGCAGTTTTTCGCGACCGGTCATGTTCTCAAAATCATCAGCATCCGCTTCTTTCTTTTCCGAATCCTGCGGTGCGGTATCAGAAGCTGATACTAATTTTGCCCTGGCAACAGCTTTGTTGGTAATGATCAGAGTTACAGCCAGTATTCCGGCTACTGTAAGTATTGCATAAACCCAGAATACACCCGTGATACCGAAACTCCTTCTGAGCGGCGGAGAGATCAGTCCCGGCAGAAATCCTCCGAGATTCATCAGTGCATAGAGCATTGCGTATCCCATGGCTGAGGTTTTTTCATTTGTGAACTCCTTGACCGCTGCATACGCTGCAGGCTGGTAAATACCGTAGCCCAGTACAATTCCCAGCATTCCGAACAGTGCAATGATGTGCGAGCCGGACCAGAGCCCTTTCGATGCAGTAAGTGCCGGACCTGCTGCCAGCAATACGCGTCCTATCAGCATGAACAGAAGCGAATATATGAGCGATTTCCTCACTCCGATCCAGTCTACAGTAGCACCCAGGAACAGCATGCTGAGTGTAATACCGGCTGTAAGCACGCCGACCATCTGTCCGGCGTTGATGTCGTTCAATCCCACATAATCGTTAAAATAGATAGCGAGAAGTCCGACCACGCCAAAGTAAGTCAGTCCTTCGAGCACGTATGAAATGTTGACGCCGTTGAGCGCCTGCGGTGCATGGAACAGGTCAATGAAAGGCTGTGTAAGCTCACGCCTGATGTTCCCGAACGTCCCGCCGCTTTTACCGGCTTCAGTTTCTGTGTTTGCCATATACTTCGTCTCCAGTTGATTTTCGGACCCCGAAATACATTTGAATGACAATGCAGATTCGGAGACCGGAATTTTTCGTTAGATTATATTTACTTCCATATGAATTTCAATGCCGAACATTTTCATGACCTCTGACTGTATGAGCTGTCCGTACTGCAGTATTTCTTTGCCGGATGCACCTCCGTAATTGACCACGACCAGTGCCTGATTAGCATATGAACCGGCGTTGCCGATCCTTTTGCCCCTGAATCCGGCTTTCTCTATGAGGAATCCGGCCGGGACCTTCACACTCCCCGAAGCAGTTTTGAACCCCGGCATAGCCGGATATTTTTCCTTTAGTTCGTCAAACAGGTCAGAAGAAATTTCAGGATTCTTAAAAAAGCTGCCGGCATTGCCCAATACCGCCGTATCTGGCAGTTTGGCTGTCCTGATTTTCTTTACGGTTTCTCTGATATTTCTGATGGTAACCGGTGTGCTGCTGCCCTCAAATTCGCGTCTTAATCCTTCATACGAAAAATCAGGTCCGGTATATTTGTGCATCCTGAATATCACAGAGGTAATAACGGCACATCCTTTCAGCTCCTGCTTGAAGATACTGTCGCGGTAGCCGAAGCGGCATTCTTCCCTGTTCAGAGTGATCTTTCTGCCGTCTCTCAGATCCAGTGCTTCGAGAGAATAAAATGTATCTTTCAGTTCTGTACCGTACGCGCCGATATTCTGAATCGGAGCGGCGCCGACGGTACCCGGAATGAGTGTAAGATTCTCGACACCGGCCAGTTCCCTTTCCACTGTATATTCAACGAAGTCGTCCCATATCTCTCCCGACATCGCGCGCAGGAAATACTCTCCGTTTTCTTCTTTTATCAGGTCAATACCCTTGATCGAATTTTTCAGTACCAGTCCGTCAAAGTCTCCTGTGAACAGCACATTGCTGCCGCCGCCGAGCACCAGTATTTTTCCGGCTCTGTATTTATCCTGACCCAGCAGTTGTTCGATTTCCCCGGTCGCTGTAACTTCAGCGAAGTATTGTGCTTTAGCATCTATGTTAAATGTATTAAACGGCTTCAGCGAGAAATTTTCATATACGGTCATTTTTCAGCTATAATGGTTTTTTGTGTCTGCGTAAAATAAATAAAATGGATCAAATATAATATCTAAAAGTGAGAAGTGTAACAATTTGATGATGCTTGGTAAGAAGAGTGCCCCGGGAGATTATAATTATCTCAGCGCCAATGAACTATCTGCACGTCACTGCCGTCGCTCTGGAGTATCACCGCACCGGATTTATCTGTCCTCATTATTTTTATTCCTCTTCCGGTCAGTGCACCAGTTACCCTGCCGGAGGGATGATTGAAGCGGTTGTTCTCGGCAACACTGATAATTGCGTATGCGGGTTTTACATATTTCAGGAATTCTTCCGATGTCCCCTCGGCACTTCCATGGTGCGAGACCTTCAGTATGTCCGCTTTCAGAAAATCTCCGTACCTGTCAATAAGCAGCCGCTCCTGTTTCAGTCCTGCATCTCCTGTAAACAGCATTGACACTCTGCCAAAGACAACTTTAATAACAGCGCTTCTGTTGTTCCTGCTGAGAGTCCTGTCTGCTTCAGTATGCAGGAAATACACTCTGCAGCCATTGCAGCTGAACATGCGTCGGCTGTACGCACCATAATTCACGTTTCTGCTTTTCAGAAATTTTTCCAGTTTCATGCTGGCAGCATCGGCGGTGTCAGCCGGAGGTTTCAGCAGATAGCCAATGCGTCCCTGTTCTATCAGGGTTGCAAATCCTCCGTAATGATCGGCATCAAAATGTGAAATGCAGCCATAGCTGACCTTATCGATTCCCATATAGTCCAGCAGCGGAATGATTACCCTCTCGCCATAGTCGAAATATGAATCGGCCAGCCCCGCATCAATGAGCATTGTAGTCTCATCGGGCATTTTCAGAAGAAAGGCATCACCCTGACCTACGTCTATAGTGACAAGCGAAAGCCGTCCCGGCTTTAACAATTCCCGGTCATCGACAGATGTCAGCAGAATAACGTTAATAACCGTCAGTATGAGCAGCATCAGTTTTGTTTTCCAGGAATTCATTCTGCTGTATATAAAAAAGAATATGCATATCATGACAAAGTATATCACGCCGTCTGCGGCAGAAAAATTCCTGATACTGATATACGAGAACTGTAAGGCCGAAAGGAGTGAAGTGATTTTGTACATCCAGGTAGTAAGAAAGATATTTACCTGGGCATACAATGCTGCCAGCGGATAAATAAACGGTGCCAGCAGGAGTGTGAAAATCCCGACTGCAATTATGAGTCCGCTGAGAGGGATTATTATAATATTGGCAACTATTGCGATTAATGACAGCCTGCCGAAATACAGTAGTGTAAACGGTAATGTCCCTATCTGTGCCGAGATAGTAACGCTGATAAACAGCAGGAATTTCTGTATGAGTAAATGTCCGGTGAAAATTCTGCTGGTTCTCTCCCTGAAAAATGGCGTCAGCAATACTATGGCAATTACAGAAACATAGGAGAGCTGGAAACCCGGGTCGAATAACTGTGCCGGATCGAACAGCAGCAGCAGTAAGGCTGACAGTGCAAGTAGATTTTTGATATCTGTACTGCGGTTGGCCAGATATGCGACCAGCAGCGCCGAAGACATTATGACAGCCCTCAGTACGGAGGGCAGAAACCCGGTCAGCAGCAGAAAAGCGATCAGGCCGGCCATTATCAGCCAGGACCTGGTAATTATGTTTATTCTGCCGAACAGGAAATAAAATATCGTCATTATATATACGATATGCAGACCTGAAACAGCAAGCACATGCACGACACCGGTATTGACAAAGTCGTTTTCAATATCCTTTCCTATGTCACTCCTGTCCGCAAGCAGCAGTCCTTTCAGAAGCGACGCCGTCCGGTAATCGTGCAGCTTCAGCATATATTCATATATGCTTTTGCGGACACTGTACAGAGCAGCTGCAAATAAGTCTCGCTCATTGCTGATTATACTCACATCACTGCCTGTCCTGCAGACGGTCTGTGCACTGATGCCCTTCTGTTCATAATACTGCTGATAATCAAACTCACCGGGATTTCTGATACCCCGGGCTCTGGATATGGTACCTTTTATAGCTAAATAATTGCCCGGAACAATTCTGTTATAGATATTTTCCAATACCTGCTTTTCCTCATCACGTATCCGGCAGATGATTTCGTTATCCAGCTTATTTACTTTACCGTTATACTTCACCGAATCTGCCCTCATGATCAGACGGAATTCATAGCTCCTGTTCAGCTCGACAGATACCACAGTGCCTGAAAGCACCGCATCTTTCAGATATGACTGGTCAAACGGGTATTTCTTAATAGATTTCTGGCCCAATGAATAGTTCAATGCAGCCATACAGAAAACAGCGCACAATATGCCGGCAGTATACATGATTTGTTTACGCGGGGGTTTTAGCAATAATAGGCTTATATATATCAGAGAAATTATGGCAGGTATAAAGGTAGCCCAAAGGCCGGGGTCAAAGGTCTTTTGAAACAGAATTCCGCTTATGTAGACAATCGTAATTCTAACAAGCGGATAATCTTTCATCCATAGAGCCTCATTATGGAAGGTTTTATGTCCGCGAGAGTTTTTATTTTCCCGGCAAGCTCCCCGCCGTGCTCGCCTGCGGTTATTGTAAGTGCCGGATTCAGCGTATGGGTTTTAACAGACAGGTCTTCCAGGTTGCCGTGATCCGAGCAGATGACAAGAGTGGTATTGCTGTGGTCAAGGTTTCTGAAGATATACAGCAGGAACCTGTCGAGTACGTCCAGCATACTAACCAGCTGGTCTTTCAGTCTGCCGTGTCCCAGATGATCGGTCAGGAAGTATTCATACAGTGTAAAGTGATGTTTCTGCGAGAGTCTGAGCAGGCGCCGTGCCGCCAGTTCAGGAGAAATTACCGGAATACTGTATCCCAGTTTTTCTGCCCACCTGGAATTATCAATTTCGGCGCTCAGTGCTTTTCCTGCTCTGAGGTCCGTTGACTTATTCAGTATGACGCCGCTGAGCCTGCAGCTAAGAGAAGTAACGCTCAGCCGTTTTTTGCCGCTTTTTATATAGTCGAAGAATACTCGGGGATAAGCGTTTGCAAAACAGACAGTCCTGCCCGAATCCATAAAGCTCCTGAATATATTGTCTTTTTCGATGACCGGAATCAGCTGGCTGTGCGGAAACGGGCCGAAATGCTGACCTAAGAATTGCTGTGCATTTACACCGCAGAATATAGATGTCTGCCCCGTTCCAGATTGCGGCAATCCCCGCACACCCATTACCGGGTCCACCGGGAAAAGATATGCTCCGTTTGAGTTCAGATACATATTTTCGCGCGAAGGCACAGATGGAAATACTTCGGAGAACACTCTGGACCTGTATCTGAAGAATGGATTATTTTCACTGTCCTTCAGTCCAATACCGACACCGTCCAGAAATATCATCAGTATCCGTTTCACGTGTTATGCCTCCTCAAATAACATAAAACGATAATCACCTCTCCGGTGATTCCACCATTACAGTCACAGGACCATCGTTAATGATCCTGACGCTCATCATTGCGCCGAACACCCCAGTCTTTACCTTTTCTTTTCCCAGGTGCTGTTCGATTCTGCGTATAAACGCCTCGTATAAAGGTATTGCAAGTTCAGGTTTGGCAGCAAGCGTGAAATTCGGGCGGTTGCCTTTGCGCGTCTCACCATACAGTGTGAACTGAGAAATAACCAGTACATCTCCTAAAGTATCCCTGACAGAAAGGTTCATTTTCCCGATTTCATCTTCAAAAATCCTGAGGTTGCAGCATTTATCTGCGACAAACTCCATATCGGCTTCAGTATCACCGTCCTTCACTCCAAGGAGTATCACCATTCCGGCGCCTATCGACTGACAATAGCCGTTTTCAGCTATACTGACTCCGCCTTCCGATACCCTCTGCACCAATGCTCTCACGATACCTCCCCATAGATAACCCGTTCAATTCCCTGCAGATCTTTGACAATAGTGATGTTTGCAAATCCCGAAGCGGCCATAATTTTCTGCACATCCAAATGCTGTCCCATACCAATTTCAAAGAAGAGCATCCCCGGCCTGTTCAGCAGCCGTTCTGCCGACAGCTGCGTAATGCGCCTGTAAAACCCCAGTCCGTCAGAGTTATCCGTCAGCGCCATAGCCGGCTCAAATGCAATTTCAGGCTGAAGATTTTTATATTCTTCCAGAGCGATATACGGAGGATTGGAGACGATCATACCGAATGTTTCCCCCTGAAGCGCTTCATCGGAAAAAATATCCGTCTGCAGGAAACTGATACTGTCAGACACCCCGTTCAGCTGTGCATTTTCAGAAGCGGTCTTCAGTGCAGTGTCGCTTTTATCAACAGCAGCAAATGTACTCTCCTTGAGCAGCCGGGCAAGTGATATGGCAATTATGCCCGAGCCTGTGCCAATATCCAGCACTCTCTGAGGAGGTTTATCCCGATAGAGGTTTTCTATTGTTTCAACGAGTATTTCGGTTTCGGGTCTTGGTATCAGCACCGAACTGTCCACACGGAAAGGAAATCCGTAAAACTCCACGTCACCGGTTATATACTGCAGCGGTTCAAATTCTCCCCTGCGTTTCAGGAACTGCCGGTAAAGATCGACTTCATCATTCTGCAGTGGTTTGTCGAATGCGAGGTATAAGCTGAGTCTTGAACATTTAAGTATATGCGCGAGCATGAGTTCAGCATTCATGCGGGCGGATTCGATGCCTTTCTTTTCCAGATAACCGGCGGATAACTGTATTGCTTCCAGAACTGTCATATCTATCATTAGCGGTTTATAATCCTTAAATATAATTAAATGCCCGACAAATTATAATGTAAAATTACTTTTAAACTTAGTTTTGAGTATGTTTGTGCAGTATGGTTTTTTAAATTGCATGTAACTGCATTAAGTTGTTTATTAAATAATAAGGAGTCTATCAGATAAATGATCGAAGACATATTTATTCGGAAACTGTTTGCCAGGGAAAAGCGTACTGTCTCCCGGGCAATCTCAATCGTTGAACAGGGTGACGCCGATTCCAGGGAGCTGCTGAAAAAAATATACGACAGGACCGGACAGGCGTACAGGATCGGTTTGACAGGACCTCCGGGAGCAGGAAAAAGTACACTGACAAATCAGCTGACCAAACTTCTGAGAACAAATAACTACAGCGTTGCAGTCATAGCCGTCGACCCGACCAGTCCGTTTACAGGCGGTGCACTGCTGGGTGACAGGGTCAGGATGAGTGATATTGGAATGGACGAAGGTGTATTCATCAGAAGTATGGCCACCAGAGGCAGTCTTGGCGGTCTGAGCAGAAAAACCATAGATGCTGCTGACGTTCTGGATGCTGCCGGATTTGACTTTATTCTCTTCGAAACAGTTGGTGTTGGACAGTCTGAACTGGATATCGCCAGAACTGCAGATACTACAGTCGTGGTACTGGTGCCTGAATCGGGTGATTCAATTCAGGCTATGAAAGCCGGACTGATGGAAATCGCGGATCTTTTTGTATTGAATAAAAGCGACAGACCCGGAGCCGATAATGCAATTATGTCGCTTCAGACCATACTGACGCTGAAGAACCACGATGAGAATACATGGATGCCTCAGATAGTCAAATCAGTTGCAACTGATAATGAGGGACTGGAAAAGATCTTCAACGAAATAAATATTCACCGCAAATATCTGGAAGATAAAGGATTGCTCCAGAAAAAACGCGAAAACAACTCGAAAATCAGAATAAAAGAAATAGTTGAAACTCAGATAAAAGAAGAATTATGGTCCAAGCAGAGGGAAAACTCGCTGAACCACTCCATTGAAGGCGTGGTGCTGGGCAGAATATCTCCCTATCAGCTTGCAGACGACCTGATCGACCACTACAAAAATGAGTTCAACGGTCACTGATATTTCTGTCTGATACTGGTCTTTTTTCATTTTTTCCCGGAGCATTTCCAGGCACGTAACACTGCTAAAAAAAATCGAAGGGTAATAAATGAAAGAAGATCATATCATGCAGCACAATACTGAAGCACATGAGCCTCAGACCTCTTTCCTGCCTGAACTGAACGAACACCAGAAACTTATCGCAGAATCCATTCGGGCTTTCGCTCAGGACGAAATCCGGCCTATTATATCACAAACCGATGAATCACAGGAACTGCCGCCGGAGATATTCAGAAAACTCGGCGGACTTGGAATGCTCGGCATACTGGTGCCTCAGGAATACGGCGGAGCTGGTTTAGGATACACCGAATACGCGCTGGTAGTCGAGGAACTGGCCAGAACAGACCCGTCCGTTTCCCTTTCTGTAGCCGCACACAACGGCCTTTGCGTGAACCATATCTGCCTGTTTGCCAGTGAGGAACAGAAACACCGCTACCTGCCGGAGCTTGCCGCCGGCCGCAGGCTGGGAGCGTGGGCACTTACAGAATCATCCTCCGGCAGCGACTCGGCAGCTATGCAGACAACGGCTGCAAAGGTACCGGGAGGCTACCTGCTCAACGGAAGCAAGAGCTTCATAACAAACGGCTCGGCGGCCGAAACTGCAGTTGTAATGGCAGTTACCGGGAAACAGCAGAGTAAAAACTCCATATCCGCTTTTATTGTGGAGAAGAATACACCCGGATTTTCAACCGGTAAAAAAGAAAACAAGCTCGGCATGCGCGCCAGCGAGACAGTACAGCTTGTTTTCGAGGACTGCTTTGTTCCTGAGGCTAATCTTATCGGCCGGGAAGGCGACGGCTTCAGACAGGCCATGAAGATACTCGAAGGCGGCAGAATATCAATCGCCGCTCTCAGTGCGGGAGTCATACAGGGCTGCTTCGATACCGCATTCAGCTACTCCCAGAACCGCCGGCAGTTCGGCTCAAAACTCTATGATTTCCAGGCAATCCAGTTCAAACTGGCTGAAATGGCGACTGACCTGTCGGCAGCACGACTGCTTACATACCGCGCCGCTGCAGAAAAGGACCTCGGCAAAACCGTAACAAAAGAAGCATCCATGGCAAAATTGTTCGCCAGCGAGGCAGCCGTCAAAGCGGCAAATGAAGCGGTGCAGATACTGGGCGGATATGGTTTCATAAAAGACTTCCCTGCCGAAAAGTTCTATCGCGATTCAAAACTTCTGACCATAGGCGAAGGTACCTCCGAAATACAGAAAATAATAATAGCCCGCGAGATACTTTCCGGGCAGATGGGACAATAACTAATGAAGAAAATCGGAACCACGATTAAACAGAACGATAGTTTCCTTAAACGGGAAGATTATTACAGAGAACTGGTCCGGCTGATGAATGCGCAGAAAGAGAAGATCAAACTGGGCGGCGGAAAGGAGGCGCTGAAAATTCAGAACGACAAGGGCAAGATGACCGCAAGACAGCGGATCGAAGCGCTGGTAGATAAAGACACCAGGTATTACGAGATCGGTAATCTTGCCGCAAGCGATATGTACGAGGAATTCGGAGGTGCGCCGGCTGCAGGAAGCATAGTGGTTATTGGCAAGGTCAGCGGACGCGACTGCATTATCATGGCTAACGATGCTACTGTCAAGGCGGGGGCCTGGTTCCCGATGACTGTCAAGAAGAACCTGCGGGCGCAGGAGATCAGTATTGAAAACCGCCTGCCCATAATTTATATGGTGGACAGCGGAGGACTGTTCCTGCCGCTGCAGGAGGATACGTTCACCGATAAGGAGCATTTCGGCAGAATATTCAGAAATAACGCCGTAATGTCTGCAAAAGGTATAATTCAGGTCGCCGCGATCATGGGTTCGTGCGTAGCCGGCGGAGCCTACCTCCCTATCATGAGCGATGAATCACTGATCGTAAACGGCAGCGGGTCCGTCTTCCTGGCCGGTACGCACCTGGTCAAAGCTGCCATCGGTGAGGAAATTGACAATGAATCCTTAGGCGGTGCCCGTGTACAGTCAAATATTTCCGGCGTAACCGATTACTACATGGAGAACGATGAAGAATGTATTCAGACCATCAGGGATATTATATCTGAGGCGCGGATTCCCCGCAGAGCCGGGTTTAACAGGATTGAACCCAGAATGCCCCGGTTTCAGACTCAGGAAATCTATGGAATACTGCCGGAAGACAACAACAAAAGCTACGACATGTACGAAGTTATTGCAAGAATAACAGATAATTCCGAAATAGTCGACTTTAAGGGCGGTTACGGAAAGACTATCATTACTGCATACGCACGCATTGACGGCTGGGCAGTTGGCATAGTGGCAAATCAGAGAACCATAGTGAAAAGCGAAGCCGGCGAAACACAGTTAGGCGGCGTCATATACTCGGATTCCTCCGATAAGGCCACACGGTTCATACTTAACTGCAATCAGAAGAAGATTCCCCTGCTGTTCATGCAGGATGTTACGGGTTTTATGGTGGGCAGCCGCGCTGAACACGGCGGAATTATCAAGGATGGGGCAAAACTGGTCAATGCAGTCGCAAATTCAGTAGTGCCCAAGATTACTCTCATAGTAGGCAACAGTTTCGGAGCAGGTACATACGCTATGTGCGGAAAAGCATACGACCCCAGGTTCATTTTTGCCTATCCCAACTCCAGAATTGCTGTCATGGGCGGACAACAGGCAAGTCAGACACTGCTGAATATAAAACTGAAACAGTTCGCTGCAAACGGGCAGGATCTGGACGAAGAGAGCAGAAATAAAATACTCTCTGATATCGAGAAATCATATCTGACTAAAAGTTCTCCTTATTACGCAGCATCAAGGATGTGGATCGATGATATAATCGATCCGGCGCTGACGCGGGAATACATATCAATGTCTATTCAGCAGGCGGATAATAATCCAAAGATCAGGAAGTTCAAAACCGGAGTGATACAGACATGACAAAACTGCACTGCCGGTGACCGGAAGGTTCTAAGGCTTGCAATTGCAGTATTCATTACATATCTTTCGTTTTTTGCGGAAAATGAAACGATTTTTGATATTATCTCTGATTAGCCTTATACTGCTGCTTCCGGTGAATGCTCCCGCACAGGAAACTTCACTCGGCCGGGGTGTGTATTTTCTGTCACGCTACATTGCTTCAGAACAGTTCGCAAACTTAAAACTGCAGAACGACGATCTGAGCATGACAGACAGTCTCTACCTGAAAGCACTCGATTACACGGACGGGAATATTTCTGAAGCACTTCTGTTTCTTACGTTTACAACAGTCCCGTACAACAAAATCCCGCTCGTTATTCCAGGAATTCGTCTTTCGGTTCCTATCCCGCTGGTTTCGGCGAATGATTCCATTTTTGAGCTGAAAAACCGCAATCTGCCCTCTCAGCTGTTTTTCGATACACCACAGGACGGATATGGCGACCGCGATAAACTCGCTCATTTCTTCGGCAGTGCATACCTGTCACACATATCCAATATATTTGATTTCACAAAAATAATTGGCATTTTTGTAGAAGAATTTGAGGAGAAGTTCTATATTCAATCTAAAGCAGATCCCCGGGATATCCGCGCAGACGACATGGGCAACATGTTCGGCAAAGCACTCAAGAAAAATAAAAAACTGATGCCCTCCCACGTCCTGGGAATATTTCCATTAACCTTATTCAGATATTAAACTATGAAATCAGTATTGGTTATTGACGATGAAAAACAGATTTGCGAAAGCATTTCTATGATACTCGAGTATGAAGATTATTCTGTGGACTATGCCACCGACGGTACTGCAGGTCTGCAGAAACTGGAGAGCGGAAACTTCGACGTGATTCTGCTGGATATACAGATGCCCGGACTCAATGGCTTTGAGGTATTAAACAAGATACGCGAAAACGGATATACAACTACCGTAATAGTTATATCTGCGTTCAGCAGCCTTGAGAATGCAGTCAAGGCGACCAAGCTGGGAGCATTCGACTTCCTGGAAAAACCCATCGACCGCGATAAGCTCCTGCTGAGCATCAGAAATTCGTTTAATCAGATAAAGCTGGTGCGTGAAAATGCTGAACTGAAAAAGAAGCTTTCCTCGGGAGACGAAATCATCGGCAACAGCTCAGCCATCAGAAATATACACGATATCATTTCACGCGTGGCACGCACTGACGTAAGAGTACTGATTACCGGAGAAAACGGAACCGGCAAAGAACTCGTGGCACGCCAGATACATAAACAGTCCAGCCGCTCGGAACGTGAATTTGTAGAAATAAACTGTGCGGCCATCCCCAACGAACTGATTGAAAGCGAACTGTTCGGACACGAGAAAGGTGCATTCACAGGAGCACATCAGCAGCGCGTAGGAAAATTCGAACAGGCCAACAACGGAACACTGTTCCTGGATGAAATCGGAGACATGAGCCTCCAGGCTCAGGCTAAAGTGCTGAGAGCTATTGAGGACTGCCGGATTGAGAGAGTAGGCGGAAACAAGAAAATCGATATCAACGTGAGAATTGTGGCTGCCACCAATAAGGACCTGAAAGAAGAGATCAGGAACGGAAACTTCAGGGAGGACCTCTATCACCGCCTGAATGTGATTCCCATTAACGTGCCGCCTCTGCGCGAAAGGACAGAGGATATACCGCTGCTCATCGGGCATTTTACCGCCGATATATGCGCCAAATACTCACTTGCTCCCGTAAAGTTTTCAGAATCTGCTATGAAAATGCTCCAGGGACTTTCCTGGTCGGGCAATATACGTGAACTGAAAAACATGATCGAACGGATACTCATTATGATCCCCCATTCCGTAATTGACGAAAAGGATATACGCGGACTGGTTGCTCCCAAGGGAGAAACTCTGGACAATATAATGAGCATCAGTAATTCGTTCCAGGATTTCAAGGATAAGGCTGAGCGAGCATTCATAATGAAACAGCTCGAAGCCAATGACTGGAACATAAGCAAAACAGCAGACTTGCTCGAGATACAGAGAAGTCATTTGTACGCCAAAATGAAAAAATTTGACATAGAAAAAGGAAAAGAATAACATGGCTGAAACAATTTTTTCTAAGATCATCAGAAAAGAAATCCCGGCTGATATTGTGTACGAAACCGGAGATGTGCTGGCATTCAGGGATATAAATCCCCAGGCTCCTGTTCACATACTGATAATCCCGAAAATCAGCGATATTTCGCGCGTAACTGATTTGCACGGCGCGGAGCATGGTGAACTGCTGGGTAAATTATTCGACGCAGTAAATGCAGTGGCAGAGAAAGAGAATCTGTCGGAATCCGGCTTCAGGGTGATAATAAACAATGGAACGAATGCCGGTCAGGAAGTTGAACACCTGCACCTGCACATAATGGGTGGCAGAAAATTCGGCTGGCCCGCGGGGTAAGCAATTATTACTTGATTGCTTTATCGGCAATATCCCTGCGGAAATACATATTATTAAAACTGATTTTACCGAGAGCCTCATAAGCCTTTGATTTGCAAAGTTTAAGGTCGTTTTCCTTTATAACCGCAGTAACTCCTAATACCCTGCCGCCTGAAGTAACGACTTTGCCTCCATCGAACTTAGTACCGGCATGATATACAAAAACGCCATCCTGCTGTGCAGCATCGAGACCTTTGATTTCAAATCCCTTCCCGAACTTATCGGGATATCCGCCGGAAGCCAGTACGACGCATACAGCTGCTCCGCCGTTGTATCTCACGATATTCTTGTCCAGTTTTCCCGTGGCAGATGAGAGCAGCAGTTTGGCAAAATCACCTTCCAGCAGAGGCAGTACGGCCTGTGTCTCCGGATCGCCAAAACGGCAGTTGAATTCGACTACGCGCACACCTTCATTCGTCAGCATAAGTCCGCAGTACAGACAGCCGGCAAAAGTCCGCCCTTCTTTTCTCATTGCCGCCAGTGTGGGCTTTATAATCTTCTCTTCTGTTTCCCTGAGTATATCATCTGTTACAACCGGAGCAGGAGCATAGGCGCCCATGCCGCCGGTGTTTTTACCCGTGTCCAGGTCACCGATTCTCTTATGATCCTGTGCGGCTGGCAGGCATATGAAATTCTCACCGTCCGTAACGGCAAATACAGATGCTTCCTGTCCGTACATAAATTCTTCAATCACCACTGTATTCCCTGCTTCCCCGAATACCTGGTCATCAAAGCATTCGCGGAGTGCTGAAAGTGCGGCATCCTGATTCTCACATATAAGCACACCTTTTCCTGCCGCTAAACCTGATGCTTTAATGACGACCGGATAAGAACAGTTTTTCAGGTAACTTACAGCTTCATCTTCAGTCTCTTTATAGTATATTTTGAAATCAGCAGTTGGTATTGAATACTTCTGCATGAGTGATTTGGCAAATGATTTATTGCCTTCGATCTCAGCAGCAGCTGCGGAAGGACCAAACACCGGCAGACCGGCAGCTTTCAGATGGTCAGACAGACCATTGACAAGCGGTATTTCTGGCCCGATTACCACCAGATCCACACCCTGCTCCCTGCAGAAAGAAAGCACGGCCTCTTTATCTTCAGTATTCACCGCTGCATTTTCACCCAGTAGTGCTGTACCGGGGTTACCCGGAATGATATATAATTTTTCGACTGAACTGCTAAGTTTTATACTTTGTGCAAGGGCATGCTCCCTGCCGCCGCTGCCAATTACAGCTACAATCATCTGCTAAACCTCCTTCAGGTAAAACTGAAAATTCTTTGTCAATTGTTCTGTCAGTGTGTCTCTTTTGTGTTTCTCAATAAACTCATCATTTGGCACGGGAAGATGACCTGATTTATACAAACGGTGAACCTGGAGTATGGTATTTTTTATCTGGTCAATATCATCCGGGTCTGTAATGAATGCTGCTCCGTACTCCTGAGCAGCAGTTCTGGAGGCACCTTCAGGAACGCATGCGATAACGGGCTTTTTAGCCCCGAAATACTCAAAGAGTTTTCCAGGTGTAATGGTCTCGGCAGAAGGATGATTTCCTATCATTACCCACAGCACATCACTCGAAATGATGCGGCGTATGGATTCCTTATGCGGCAGATATCCGTAATCGGTGACATAGGACTGCAGGCCCAATTTATTCACCAGTTTAATGTTCTCCTTACGCAGGTGACCCAGGAAGTGGAGCTCTATGTTCTCTGCCACATCAGGCCGCTCCTGAACGAGTTTTTTAAATGCCTTCAGGAAATATTTCGGTGTTATGAACTCATAGAACATGCCGGCATAAGTAATGCGCATTTTATTGTTCAGTTTCGGTATAGGCCGGGCTTCCTCAAAATCCTCACTGTCAAATCCATGAGGCAGAATGACAATATCCTCAAAGGTGAGGAATTTGAACGTCTTAAGGAGTTTTTCTTTAATTTTCCGGTTAACCACTATAATCTTGTCTGCCACCTTCAGATCCGCATATTCCATTTTCTTGTGCAGATGCTTGTGGTAAGGTGTAAGGTTGAATGCAAACTGATTTCCCGTCCACAGGTCGCGGTAGTCTACAAACAGTGCCACATCTGTTTCCCTGCTCAGACGTGCTGCCACGTTGAATGCAGAAAAAGGAGGGATTGAGACATAAATGATGTCAAACTTTTCAGTCTCCATCAGTTCCTTTGCCTTCAGGTATGCCTTTTCAGACCATGATATTTTATTATCAGGTATGAACAGAGTTTTGCTCATCCGGCTCAGAAATTTTCTCAGGAATTCCGGTGGCATCTTCATAGTCTTTCTGTTTGCCAGTAAGGAATACGGATCCCCCGCCTCGGTGCGTATAACACGAATTCCCGCGTCTTCAGACTCTTTCAGCAGTGAAAGATCGTGCGCAAAATAACCGGTACTCCCGGTAGTAATGACAGTGGGTTCCCAGTTAAATTTGGACATGTATTTGACAAATTTAAGGGTTCTTTGAACTCCGCTCAACCCCATTGGCGGATAATAATAAGAAATAACAAGAACTTTGAACATAAGTAGTTTTCAATGGTTTAATTTAAGTTTTCTCAATCCCCAGTTCAGCCTGACACACCCAACTATCACGAATGATAGTTAGGTGCTTCTTCCATAATTATGACGTCGTGCGGATGTGATTCACGCAGTCCTGCTCCGGATATTTTTATAAATCTGGCATTCTCTTTCAGTTCCTGGATATCCTTTGTACCGCAATATCCCATCGCAGCCCTGAGTCCGCCCACGAACTGATAGATGGTTTCTGAAAGCGGGCCTTTGAACGGCACCCTGCCTTCGACACCCTCGGGTACCAGTTTCTTTATATCGTCTTCAGCGTCCTGGAAATACCTGTCGGAGCTGCCCTTCTTCATTGCCGCAAGAGAGCCCATGCCACGGTATACCTTAAAGCTTCTGCCCTCGAACAGCACCGTTTCTCCGGGTGTTTCCTCGACTCCTGCGAACATGCCACCGATCATAACAGTATCTGCTCCGGCAGCCATAGCCTTCGGAACATCCCCGGTCTGCTTAATGCCACCGTCAGCGATCAGCGGGATGCCGTGTTTTTTCACTGCTCCGTACACATTCATAACTGCAGAAATCTGCGGTACACCGACACCTGCGATGACGCGCGTGGTGCAGATAGATCCTGCCCCGATACCGACCTTGACGGCATTCACTCCCGCTTGAATCAGGTCGAGCGCAGCTTCGGAAGTTACTATATTGCCTGCAATTAACTGCGCATACTTAAACTTCCGTCTAATCTCTTTTACAGTTTTTACGACTCCCATCGAATGACCGTGAGCAGTATCGACAACTACCACATCTGCTCCGGCATTGAGTACTGCCTCCACTCTTTCCATGGTGTCGTAGGTGACTCCGACTCCTGCTCCCACCCTCAGTCTTCCGTGCTCATCTTTGCAGGCGAATGGATTTTTCTTGTTCTTGCGTATATCCTTGAATGTAATGAGTCCTTTCAGTATGCCGTTTTTATCGACAACCGGGAGCTTTTCAATCTTATGGTTCTGGAGAATTTTTTCTGCTTTCTGCAGGTTAGTGCCAACGGGAGCAGTGATAAGATTTTCCTTTGTCATTATCTGATGAATGGGCAGGTTGACATTGGGTTCAAATCTGAGGTCGCGGTTAGTAAGTATGCCGATAAGTCTGCTTTTGTCATCCACGATTGGTATGCCTGAGATATGGTATTTGTTCATCAGGAGCAGGGCATCTTCCACGCTCTTGTCAGCGGTAAGAGTTATCGGGTTTCGTATCATACCGCTTTCCGAGCGTTTCACGCGGTCAATTTCGTCGGCCTGTCTTTCAATTGACATATTCTTGTGAATGATGCCGATACCTCCCTCCACCGCCATTGCAATAGCCATTCTGGATTCTGTCACAGTATCCATTGCAGCAGAAAGGAACGGGATATTCAGTGTAATTTCAGTAGTGAGTTTAGACTGTATATTCACCTCTCTGGGCAGAACCGAAGATTTAGCGGGAACAAGAAGCAGGTCGTCGAATGTCAGTCCGTCAAAAAGTATCTTTTTGGAGTCCATTGTCATCCTCATTTTATGAAAAGGGCTGTCCCGGAGTTTTGGGGCTTACGGGACAGCCCTTTAATTTATTATTATTTTACTTATTTTCAGAATAGACAAATGCAGGCGATCATTCAAATGCAGCGAACCCGGTGATGTCTTCTCCGACAATCAGGGTATGCATCTCGTGTGTACCTTCATAAGTTTTAACCGATTCAAGATTGGCCGAATGGCGCATTACCGGATATTCGTCGAGTATTCCGTTTGCTCCAAGTATTTCGCGGCTGATGCGCGCAATTTCGAGCGCTTTTTCGCAATTATTTCTTTTAGCCAGTGACACGTGTGTAAATTTCAGTGTACCGTCGTCCTTCATTCTGCCCAGTCGCAGGTTCAGCAGCTGAGCCTTAGTAATTTCAGACAGAATGTAGACCAGTTTTTCCTGTGTCATCTGGAATGCGGCAATTGGTTTGCCGAACTGTATACGGGATCTGGAATAATTCAGTGCGGCGTCATAACACGCCATCATCGCTCCAACCACACCCCAGGCAATTCCGTATCTGGCCTGATTCAGGCACATAAGTGCCGATTTCAATCCGGTGGTTTCAGGCAGTATATTTGATTCGGGAATCTCGACATCTTCGAGTACGAGTTCCGAAGTAACAGAGGCCCTGAGCGAATGTTTCCCTTTCATAACGGGAGCAGAAAAACCCGCGGTATCCTTTTCCACGAGGAACCCTCTTACAATACCATCCAGTTTTGCCCATACGACCGCAACGTCGGCAATAGAGCCGTTCGTGATCCACATTTTGGCACCGTTAAGCAGATAACCATCATGCGTTTTTTCAGCTTTTGTAACCAGGCCTGCGGGGTTCGAGCCGAAATCCGGCTCAGTAAGCCCGAAGCAGCCTATTTTTTCGCCTGAAGCCAGTTTAGGCAGCCAGAATTTTTTCTGTTCATCAGATCCAAATGTAAAGACCGGATACATGACCAGGGCGCTTTGTACCGAGGCGAAGCTTCTGATTCCGCTGTCTCCCCTCTCCAGCTCCTGCATCACCAGTCCATAGGCAGTATTATTCATACCGGCGCAGCCAAATTCAGCGGGAAGAGTGCTCCCGAAAACGCCAAGTCCGGCCATTTTTTCGACCAGATGCATCGGGAATTCGCCTTTGCGGTTGTATTCCTCTATGACCGGTATGACCTCGTCAGAAACGAAATCCCGTACCGTATCCCTGATCAGCAGCTCGTCGCTGCTCAGCATCGAATCGATGCCAAAATAATCAACTCCGGTAAATCTGCCCATAAATATTCCGGATTATTTATATAACAAAATTATCAAATGAAGCTTAGATAAGCAAACAATTATTGAATTATTCGTCATTTATTGACCAATCCGGGGGTAAACTGAAATCCTTGATGACTGGCATGAATGTGTTAAGGAATTTTTCAGAGTCATGCATGGAGTCGACAAAAACTAATCAGCATCCCCAAAATCCTCAGATGAGGCTGAAAGGAGTTTATCGGCGACCTGTTTTGAGAGTTCAAACCCAAAACCTTTGCCGATCAGGTAGGAATACAGGCTTTGCCTGGTTTTTCTGGCGTCGTAATTTCTTTTATTCAGCGATACAAGCTTTTTCCTGGCAGTATCGAGTGCCTGCTGGCTCTGATCCAGACCGGCATTTTCCAGGAGCAGCTCTTCCAGAATTTCCTTGCTGATGCCCTTAGCCTTCAGTTCAAGCTTAACCTTGTTTATACCGAGCGATTTCCGGTTGACCTTTTCCTCATAGAATTCGCGAGCGAACCGGGCGTCATCGAGATAGTTGAACTCCTTCAGTTCCGATATTATGCGGTCAATTGTATCTTTTTCATATTTCTTCTGAGCCAGTTTTCTGCGCAGTTCAAATTCTGAATGGGTACGGCGCGCAAGGAGTCTCATTGCAGCTTCCTTTGCCCAGAAGAATTTATTCTGTTCAATAAGAGACGAGACAGAATTTTCATCTATTTCATCTCCCTTTCTAAGTCCGCTTTTCAGGAATACTTCATAGCGCAGTATCACCTGCTGACCGTCGTCAGAGGTGATCCGCACGTTATTTTTTACTTTATTTATCCCTGAAATCAGCATTTATTTGCCGTTGATCTCGCCGGCATCGGCTGCTACTGCCTGTGCCGAATCGTCTTTAATCATGCCGAGTTTGACCTTTACCTCGTTCTGGATCTTTTCCATCAGTTCAGGTGCTTCATTCAGTCTCTGTCTGAGCTGTTCGCGTCCCTGGAACCGTTCGTCGCCGTAGGAGAACCAGGCGCCGCTTTTCTTTACTATTCCCGAATTGACCGCGAGATCCAGCACGTCGCCCGAACGGCTGATACCCTCGTTATAGAGTATATCAAATTCGATCTCCTTGAACGGCGGGGCAACCTTGCTCTTTACAACTTTGACTTTTGTTCTGTTGCCAATGACGTCATTGCCTTCCTTGATAGGAGCAATTCTCCTGATATCAAGGCGTACCGAAGCATAAAATTTAAGAGCGTTACCGCCGGTAGTGGTCTCGGGATTACCGAACATCACACCGATCTTGCTTCTGAGCTGGTTTGTAAAGATAACGCAAGTTTTTGACCTGGAGATAGCACCCGTGATCTTTCTGAGTGCCTGCGACATAAGTCTTGCCTGCACTGCCATGTGCGGATCGCCCATATCGCCTTCAATTTCGGCGCGGGGCACCAGGGCTGCAACTGAGTCGATTACTATAATATCCAGCGCATTGCTTCTGACGAGTGTGTCCACGATATCAAGTGCCTGTTCACCGTAATCGGGCTGTGAGAGCAGCAGGTTTGCCGTATCCACATTCAGTCTTTTGGCATAGTTCAGATCCAGCGCATGTTCTGCATCTATGAATGCAGCCAGGCCGCCGGCTTTCTGAGCTTCTGCAATTACGTGCAGACAGACGGTGGTTTTACCTGATGATTCAGGTCCGTAAATTTCAATTATTCTTCCGCGGGGCACACCGCCAATACCGAGCGCATAATCGAGCGATAAGGAACCGGTAGAGATAGATTCCACCTGGTTGATTACCCCGTCTCCCAGTTTCATTATCGAACCCTTGCCGTGAGCTTTCTCGATATTGGCAATCGTTTCTTCGAGTATCCTGAACTTTCCGTCCTTTTCGCTGGTTTTTGATTCTTTTTCAATAGCCATTTTTTCTCCGTTATATTAAATTAATGCTCTTTATTTCGGTATATACTGACCCGCCCGGCAGAAGCCAGCTTTTCATCAGAGACAACTCATTGAGATAAAATTCCCTGGCAGGCAGGCTGTAGTTGTTAAAGTCCGAAACAAAACCGTCACTTACATCTTTCTTTATCCTTAAAAGCGTAATATGGGCCTTAAAGTTCCTGTTTTCGCGCTGAAATCCCAATTTTTCGAATGAAAAATTCAGTTCCTCCGCCAGCTGGCGCAGGTGTCTGTCGGCTTCAAGTCCCAGGTACAGTATCCTGGGCAGAAAAAATCCGAACCGGCCGGTTTTGCAGTAAATCCGCGAATATTTTGTTGCAATTTGCTCCAATACATTGATTATTTCACCTGTCTTTTCTTCATCCGTATCACCCAGAAATTTCATCGTAAGGTGGAGCTTATCTATTCCTTCCCAGCTGCCGGGCACATAATTGCCGGCAATCTGTCTTCTCAGCACGTCAATTTCCCCGATTACATCTTCAGGGAGTTTCATGGCTATAAACAGCCTATTCATCGTACGAAATTCCCAGTATATGCCTGCGCAGCATATCGAGTGCCGCCTGGGCTGCTTTGTCCTTGTTT
Organism: Bacteroidota bacterium; assembly: GCA_050258935.1. Taxonomy (GTDB): domain Bacteria; phylum Bacteroidota; class Ignavibacteria; order Ignavibacteriales; family SURF-24; genus JBLMZS01. The sequence goes on along the minus strand of JBLMZS010000057.1, from coordinate 13,308 downwards.
ATAATTCTGTCGTCACCAAACCTGAACTCTTTAGCCGTACATATATTATCATCACAAATTCCGACAAAAACAAGGCCAATTGGCTTTTCCGGTGTAGCTCCGGTCGGCCCCAGTATACCGGTAATGGCAAGTCCCAGATCGGTGCCGCTTACAGCTTTAATTCCTGCAGCCATCTGCTGGGCAACTTCGAGGCTGACCGCCCCGTGCTGTATCAGTTTATCCTCATCTACTTTCAGCAATTCGACTTTTGCACCGTTCGAATACGAAATTACTCCCCTTTCAAAGTATTTGCTGCTGCCGCTGATATTGGTTAGCCGGTGACTTATCAGTCCGCCGGTACAGCTCTCGGCCAGAGCGAGTGTAAGCCCGCGTTCTGTCAGAAGCCGTGCAATCACACCTTCTAGAGTCTGATCCTCGGTTCCGTATATATACCGGCCGACCTTGCTTCTGATGGCCTGTTCTATGCCGCTTAGCCGGTTGTTGGCGAGATTTTCGTCTTTATCCTCTACTGTAATTCTCATCCTGACACCGAACTGATTGGGCAGGAATGCCAGTTTGGCGCCTCCCAGCAACTGGTCTATATTCCCGAGTCTTTCGAACAAAGACGATTCGGCGATTCCGGTAGTAAGCAGGTTCTTGACGAGCCTGAGTTTGCCGCGCTTTGCATCCAGTTTCAGCAGTTCAGGAATGACAAAGGTTTCCATCATCTCTTTCATTTCGAAAGGAACGCCAGGCATTGCGACGAACACCTTGTTGTCACGCCTGATCCAGATGCCAGGTGCTGTACCCTTGGGATTTCTGATCACTGTAGCGCCTGCCGGAACGTAAGCCTGGGTTTCATTTACAGCAGCCATAACAGAGGCCATTCCGCGCCTGTTGAACAGATTTTTTACATCGGTGAGCACTTCTTCGTTTAGTACGAGTCTCGTATCGAAGAATCTGCAGATGCAGTCTTTTGTCACGTCGTCGTGTGTCGGGCCCAGGCCGCCGGTAACTATCAGTACATCGCAATCGGACCAGCGGAATGCGAATTCCTTCAGTATTGCTTCGGGTGAATCACCAGTCACACTCGTCCCGGTTACATCGATGCTGTGCTTGACCAGTCCGGCACCAATATATGCTGCGTTTGTATTTACTATCTGACCTATCAGAATTTCATCACCGATTGTAAGTATATGAGCCCGCATATTATTCCTTAAATTTAGCAGAAAGAGTCAGGACATTAAAGATAACGATATTACATATAACTAAATAAAGCAATCAGAAATAAAAAAACAATATTGCGTGTATCAGCAGCAGGCTGTACAGAGCAGAAATTATGTCATCGGTCATAATGCCGGCAGCGCCACCGAGTTTTTCGGAGCTGCGCGCGGGAAACGGCTTTATTATGTCGCATACCCGCCAGATCAGAAATGTAACCAGCACCGGGAGCACCTGTTTCGGTACAAACAAGAGTGATATCCACATTCCGACGACCTCATCGATGGTGCACTGGGACGGGTCTTTCTTCCCGTACTGAGTTTCAAACACCCCCGCCTTCATATATCCGAAGATAGCCAGCAGCAGTATTGCGGGCAGAATTATGTAAGGCTTTTCAAAACCCGGAATCAGGTATATAGCGAGTCCTGCAAGACTTCCAAATGTCCCGGGAGCAAACGGGATATAACCAGTGTAAAATCCGGACAGCAGCATCCTGGTAACGGGACCCGAAACTGCAGGAGAGCCAGCGTTATTTTTCATGTCTGAAAATTCTCATTATCATTCCGCGGTTAGAGTAAAGATATGCCAATCCGGTATAGACGGTCAGCATAGTGATCAGAAACATAATATAATAGACCATCTGACCGTCTGCCAGTCTGGCAAACAGCTGTTCATTTCCCTTATAGATACAATCGATGGTCTTCAGAACATATATAAGAAGGAGATAGTAAAGAAATGACATCTGGAAAAAAGTTTTCCATTTGGCCATGATGCTGGTAGCCACGCCCTCACCCTTGATGTCCGCGTAGAGTCTCATGAATGTGATAAAGAAATCGCGGAACATTATTATTACAACCATCCACAGTTCCAGAACGCCCATCATTACGAATGCAATAAATGCCGCAGAGGTCAGTATTTTGTCTGCGAGCGGATCCAGGAACTTCCCCCATTTTGTAATATAGTTGAATTTCCTGGCCAGCCAGCCGTCGTACCAGTCGGTCACCGCTGCAATGATAAACACTACCGCGGATATCTGTTTGAGTACCGGAAGATCGGACATAAACAGAAAGAAAAACACCGGAGTCAGTATTATACGCAATACTGTCAGTTGATTTGGCAAAAGCATATAAGACCTTAGTTATTCAGAAAGTTTTTTCAGTAATCCAAATTCGTATATGCCTGCCTTGTGTCCGTCTTTCCAGATCACATTCAGGGCATACGTGCCTACTATCAACAGGTTCTCGATGTCAACTTCCTTATCATTATATATAGGAATATACTCCCCGCCTTTCTTGCTGCGTTCCCCGGCACAAACCGCACAGGGGCAGTTTATGCGCAGGTTTGCCAGACGGATCTGACTAACTGAATTGTCATCCCACCTTACCCGGAGGTATTTCTTATCCTTTACGCTGAGCTCTAGTGGGTACATTATTTTAGTTTTTCTCCTGTAAGCCTGTAGAGAGCTTCGATATATTTTGAACTTGTCTCGTTTATCACATCTTCGGGAAGCTCCGGTGCAGGAGGCTGCTTGTTAAAATTCACAGAGATCAGGTAATCCCGCAGGTACTGCTTGTCGAAGCTGTCCTGACTTTTCCCTTTCGCATACGCATCCTTGGGCCAGAATCTTGATGAATCCGGTGTCAGCACTTCATCGACCAGTATAACCTCACCGTCATAGATACCGAATTCCATTTTCGTGTCGGCAATTATGATACCGCGGGATGAGGCGTATTCCTGCGCCTTCTTGTATATTCTTATGGAAGCATCTTTTATCTTTTCATATACTTCTCTTCCGGCTATCTCCATGGCCTTTTCATTCGTGATATTTTCATCATGATCGCCTATGTCAGCCTTGGTCGAAGGGGTAAATATGGGCTCGGGCAGCTGTTCGGCTTCCACCAGTCCTGCCGGAAGTTTTATTCCTGAAACCATACCGGTTTTCTGGTAGTCATTCATACCTGAGCCGGTGATATAACCCCTGACTATACATTCTATTGGTATTACTTCAGCTTTTTTGACGAGCATCGAACGGCCCTGGAGTTCATTTCTATACTGATGACAGACTTCGGGATAGTCATCAACATTGGTAGATACCAGGTGGTTCTGAATTATGTCTTTTGTATAATTAAACCAGAACTCGGATATTTTATTCAGTACAGTACCCTTATATGGAATTCCCTGCGGCATGATTACATCAAATGCAGATAGACGGTCGCTGACAACTATCAGATAATACTGTCCGAGGTCATATATTTCTCTTACTTTTCCTTTTTTAAACAGCTTCAGTTCGGGGAAGTTTGATTCTAGAAGAACTTCTGTGTGCATAATAATTCCTTAAATTTGTTTTTATAATATAAAAAGCCTGCGACGATATTTCAACTCTCCGGCTAAAAACTTTCTTGCGCATATCTGACTGAATTATTATCTTCAATTAAAACAACCCTTTGCGAGCATAACAGATGTCAATAAAACAAATTACCGGATATGCCGGAGCACTGCTGCTTTTGTTGGGGACCATGCTGCCGGTTGCTTCGCTGAACGGACATATGATCAGTTTCATTCCCCTCCGTGAAAATATGACAATAGAAGGAGGATTGTGGAACTGGCGGGACATTTCATTTTTTGCGGTCACTCTACTTATACTGACTGTACTGTCATTTTATTTCACATACAGGAAAAAATACCCGGGACTGCTGTTTACTGGTTTCCTGTCTTTATTCAGTGTCATAATAATGTTTATGACAATTCTGCAGGTGAAATCAAAGTATGCAGGTTTTGACGACATTGTTTTCTCACTGAGCTCTGCAGGATGGATCATACTTATTATAGCAATCGGAACTATCCTTTTTGCAGGGCTATACAGGCAGAAAAATTCTCATTAACAATCCAGCTTACCGGCACATCACTTTTTCCGCTGCTTCGGCTGGAACGGAATACTGTCTGTCCTGAATGAAGAAGCCGGCAGTCCATACCCGTTGAAAAGTGATGCAGTATCTGCATTGCCGAAAGCATATCTTACATATCGCGGATCTTTCACATTTCCTGACGACACCACAACCGTTTTCCCTTTGATTGCCGCATCTGCCGGGCAGAATTTCATGTCATCTCCCGCCAAAAGAAAATTCTGCAGCACTCCGTCTTTTGCTTTCAGTCCGCCGTCAGCATAGTCGAAGTACAGCTTCATCTGTTTTTTTTCTTTCACGGCACGCGTAAATACCGGTCCTGAATACGATGGGACATTCACACCATAAGTCTTAGCAAGTGCCCACAGAGCCAGACGGCTTCCGACATCTTTCTTGTTTACAGGGTGCAGATTATCCACATTCCCAATATCCAGAGTCACTGCCATTCCGGTGTTCCTGATTTTCATTGCTTCCATCTGTGCTTCTCTCAGATACCCTGCTGCTGTTTCGGGTTCGTCGTATTTATACGGTGCTATCTGTACATAATAAAAAGGCATGTCTTTCTGTCCGAATTCACTGCGCCACGATTTAATCAGCGCGGGGAATAGTGTGTTGTATCTGTCGGCTCCCGCAACGTTTGCCTCGCCCTGGTACCAGATGACACCTTTAATTCTGTAATTGATAAATGGGTTGATCATTGCATTGAACAGCACCGATGCACCATTAGGCCACTGTTTGCTTGTATTGGGTTTCCCGCCATACCAGCCGTTAATCAATGAATCCCTTTTCACCGTGCTGTCGCTTATCCATGCCTGAACCGGTGTTCCGCCCCAGGCGGAGGTAATCAGTCCTACAGGAACTTTCAGTTTCTGGTACAATTTCTTTCCGAAATAATAAGCTACAGCACTGAAATTTCTTATCTGCGAGGTATCGGCTTTTTTCCAGGATACGCTGCACGTGTCTTCACGTTTTTCTGAAAGCGCCCTGCCAACAGGACAGAATCGTATATTGGCCAGTTCAGATGCAGAAACCTCCTTTATCTCATTCAGGAAAAAGCCCGCTGTTGGATTCATACTCCTAATCCTGAACTCCATATTGGATTGTCCCGAACACAGCCACACTTCTCCTATCATCACATCATTCAGTACAATCTCATTTTTTCCGGTAAATCTGATGGTGTACGGTCCGCCGGCTTTGGGAGTCCTGACGCTTATGCACCACCTGCCGCTGTCGTCAGCAACCGTGGTTCTGATGTCTTTCGACCATTCGGGTTTCACACCGATGCTCTCGCCCGGGGAAGCAAGTCCCCATAATTTAACACTGCTTTTCTGCTGAAGGACCATGTGGTCGGATAATACATCCGGAAGTTTTATATCTGCCATAATACAAGCCGTATAGAATAATTCATAAATGACGATGAACAGGCAAACGAAGGAAGATCTCATTTCGAATATGTCCGTAAATTTGAAGTATAAAAATAGGAAAAACGAGTGCCAAAAAAAATATTTTATACTGCAGTCTGAAAAGACATTTGCGTGTGTAAGGACACACCGCTCATTTTCACGTATTATTTTTCGATAATTATGTATATTATGAGATTAAGTTTAGTATAACTAGTAAAGCAAATTATGGGTAATATTTCGGGATTGAGAGATGCGGCGGACATGCTGCTGGAACAGAGGAAGTACAAGGAAGCATACGATATCTATGACGAGGTTTACAACCAGCTGTGGGGCGCTATAGGCTATGCGCAAAGCGGCATATCTGAATTCTCGTTCGGATATCTGACGCACAACATCCGGTCCGCAGTAGATTTCCGCGGCAGTATACTGCAGCCGGCACTCAACACCACGTTTATAAAGTGGTTTGATCTCGATATAGATCAGACCCTGAACGAATTCATTTTCTGCACATACGGACACCTCAGATGCCTCACCATGTCGCGCGGACTCCTTGAAACAAGCAGCGGTCATATTGTACTGAGTGAATTCCTGATGCTCTATAACCTGATTATACATAATGCAGATGACAGCTGGGGAAATCAGATAACGAAGATCATGACTCCCCTTCTCGATGGTATGCGCCTGAAAAAAATCCGCCCTAATTTTCCTGAAACATCACTGAATAAACTGCTCGTACAGGCAGCAGAAAAAATAGTTTCCACTGACTGGGAAAATCTCAACAGCCTGCTTCTGGACTACCTGTATTCGGCACCGGATGATAATCAGATTTTATACGAAGCCATATTCAAAATAATCCCCGGCAGGAAAAAACATGCTGGTTATCAGAGCAGACAAAGCTGGCAGAAACAGGACCGCAGGGAAAAGCAGCAACAGGAAACATACGAGAAATATGAAAAGTATGAGCGCTACGAAAAGTATGAAAAATACGAATCGGGCGGATCTGCCGCAGGCAGTAACACCGAAGATAAAGGTTCTAAAAACGCAAACGAAGCAGATGATAAAAACTCTGAGCGCAGGGAGACTCATTCCGGAGCCAATAACAGCAAGGGTTCCTCAAAACAGAATGGTTCTAGAAGCAGCAGCAGTCATCAAAGATCTTCACATTCGCGCGCCGATTTTGACCTGAGCACTGCTACCGATGAACAGAAAGCCAGATATTACGGCAGGATTCTGGGACTGGAAGGAAGGGTTACGCGCTCGGATATAAGGAAGAAATACCTCGAGGCAATTTCAAAATATCATCCGGACAGAGTACAGAACCTGGGTGAGGATCTGCTCGAACTTGCCGAACGCAGAACAAAGGAAATCAACGTCGCCTATGACTGGTTCCGCATCAAATTCAATATAATGTAGAGACAGGACATACCCTGTCTCTACTCCAATATAATCAGAAAATACATAGAGGCAGTATATACACTGTCTCTATTTAAGTACTGTCAGTTTTTTTGCTTCCGTATAGTTTCCCGCTTTGAGTTCATATACATACACGCCGCTTGCAAGTCCGCGGGCATTGAACATAACCTCATAGGCACCGGCACTTTTTCTCATATTCTCCAGCACCCTGACTTCCTGACCGAGCTGATCAAATACTTTCAGTGTAACCTGACAGTCTTCAGGCAGATAGTACTTAATTTTTGTTTCAGGATTGAAAGGATTCGGATAGTTCTGTTCAAGCCTGAATACCTGGGGCAGCAGGTTTACACTTACCTTTACATCAGAAACTACTCTTGTCTTTCCGCTCAGATCGCTTTGTTTAAGCCGGTAATTCAGTATTCCTTTGAACACAAGGTCTTCCAGATTGTCCACATATTCATAGTAACTCTTTTCAGTAGTGGTTCCGCGGCCTTTTATGTCAGATACTTTTAGCCACGCATCGGATTGTTTTCTCTCGAGTACGAATCCCGAGTTGTTAGATTCGCTTGCAGTAACCCAGTTCAATTTTATGCTGCTCCTCTCCTGCGAGGCAGTAAACGACTGCAGTTCCACCGGCACGTTCCAGCTCATCATCGGCGATTCCCATAATCCCCTTCCGTATGTTGCTGCGATTACCTTATTGAAGGCCGGCATAACCTCGAGTTCATTAATAATAACATTGGGCAGACCGGCACTGTAATCCTCCCACTGTCCATCAGCCGCATCAGTGAAAAATACTCCAAGGTCAGTTCCTATATATACCTGATCGGGCATTTGGGAATTCAGGGCAATACAATTTACAGGAATATTGGGCAGGTTGCCGGTAATATTCTGCCAGCTTTGGCCGGCGTCTGTGGATTTATAAACCTTTGCCAGTGCATTATAGCCGGATATCGATACATAAAGTGTTCTGGGGTCAGAAGGATGAACCGCTATATATGATATGCGTCTGGGTGCATTCAGAAGAGTGTCCCACCTGGCACCTCCGTTTACCGTTCTGTACAGAGCATTTTTTGAACCGGTATATATATAGTTATTATCGGAAGGAGCCAGTGCAAGTGATGAAAGCGTCTCGTCCGAAATATTGCTGCTTATAGGCTGCCATGACTCACCACGGTTAGCGGATTTGTATACTTTCAATGTTGCCTTATACAGTACTTTTGAATCTTTTCCGCTCATTACAAACGGAGTAACCCATCCGCCCGATTCCAGTATACCGGTATTAATGGAATTAAAACTGATACCACCGTCCATAGACCGCTCCATAGAGCCGTAATAATACTCACCGTAAATAATATCCGGATTCTGAGGATCGATTGCGCATTCCATGCCGTCGCCGCCCATGACCTGTCTCCATGAATTTGCAGAATACAGGCTTGAACCGTTATCCTGAGCACCGCCCATTACGCGGGCAGGGTTACCGGCATAGACTCCTATTCTGTACAGCTGATGTATGCCAAGTCCGTTGCTCAGATCTGTCCACGTTGTCCCGCCATTTGTGGTTTTGAAAAGCCCGCCGTCGTTGCCGGAATACAGAGTATTGGGGTTAGCAGTATCGATTCTGAACGCATGGTGGTCTGCGTGCACGTATGGTTTTCCCTGGTCGCCATACCAATGAGCATTTATAGTCCAGCTGGTACCGCCGTTTATAGTTTTCCATATATTTACGCCGCCCACATACACTGTATTTTCATCAGCTGCAGAGACTTCCAGCGCCAGGTCATACCAGCCCTGTCCGCCCTGATCGCTGCCTGAATATTCCCAGCCCAGAAGATTTATTTTAGTATTTTTTTTCGTCCATGTACTTCCTGCATCTGTGGATTTGTAGAAGCCCATAAAGCCGTAATCATCATACTTAGAGTAAAGCGCATAGAGCACATTGGGATTCGAATATGATACTGCCACAGCGAGGCGGTAGAATCCGCTTGAAGGCAGTCCGGCAGTAAGTTTTGACCATGTCTGACCACCGTCAGCTGATTTATATATTCCCACACCCATTGATGCTGCGTACATCCTCTGCGGGTTTTTGGGATCGGTCTCAATATCCGTAAACTCCCCTTTCTGTACATTAGTCCAGGTTGTTCCGCCGTCTTTGCTCAGAAAAACGCCACCGGTAGCCGCAGCGATAATTCTGTTGTTATCAGTTGGATCGATAATGAGCTTATAAATTTTTTCATATTCAGTGACATTCCAGCTGAGTCCGGTGGTATTCCATGTTTCACCGCCATCGGTCGATTTAAGCACACCGATACTGTATGTATCACCTGCATCACCATCACCGCTTGCAATATACATTGTAGTATTTATCTTCGGGTCAATGGCAATATCGGAGACGCCGAGCACAGGCAGGTTATCAGTATTTGAGCTCCAGTTCAGTCCGCCGTCAGCTGATTTCCACAATCCGCCGCTTGCAGAACCGACCCAGATGACATTGGGATTTTTAGGATCCATGGTAACGCAGTTGATCCGGCCTGCGCCTCCGCCATTCGACGGAATAGCCTTCTGAGGTCCCAGATTTTTCCAGTCGGCAGAAGCGGCTGGAGTAAAACGGGCCTGTTTATCGAGGTAAGCTTTCCAGAGTGCAGTTTTATCCAGATATCCGTTTTCATCCACCCTTGACTCCATAAAATTTTCCCAGCGTTTGAAAGGTTTCCATCCCTTGCTCCTTTCAATTTTCCTGTTCTGCCAGTACTGGTTGAAAGCCTGCTGGACGGCGTAGAAATTTTCTTTGTCACCCCGCACATTTTTCATCCATGGCTGGGCAAATATGGCTGAAGACAGAAAAAGTCCTAGTAGTATTTTTCCGGTAAATCTAGAAATCATGGGAACCTCTTTGGTGGGAAAATAATTTCAATTCCTGCAAATGCAAGTTTATGAAATATATGACATAACTATAAATAATTCAACCTAGGTCTGCATGGTGTCCGGGCGAGTGAGCTGTGTCGGGATACACAATAAAAAAACCCGCCCCTGAAAGGGAGCGGGTTTATTATAAGATATCAGACCTCAAGACTTGCTTTTTCAGCATCTGTAAGAACCTTCTCCAGGTCCAAAAGTATCAGCAGTCTGTCTTCAAGTTTGGCAATAGAAGTAATATAGTCCGCGTTAATACCGGATACCATAGAAGGAGGTGTTTCAGTAATACCTGCAGGAATTCTGAGTACTTCATTGACCTCATCAACAATAAACCCGATGGTCTTTCCGTGCAGATCAACCACTATCGTTCTGGTATTCTTATCCTGTTCAATCCGGCTGAGTCCCAGCTTTGTCCTGAGGCTAATGATAGGGATTACCCTGCCTCTGAGGTTGATAACACCTTCAACAAACTCAGGAGAGTTCGGGACCTTTGTTATCTGTATCATGCGGATTATTTCCTGGACTTTCAGAATATCCACACCGAATTCTTCGTTTTCGATTCTGAAGCTTACTAACTGAAGCAAATCGGTTGAGTTGGTTTCCTGTTTTTCATTTGCCATAACTATTCCTTTGTATTTAGTTAAGATATTTGTTTTCAAAAGCACTCAGATTTTTCTGAGCATGTCCCGGCATCTTCTGTACATTTTCCAGCTTAAATTTACTTATAAGTTCCTGGAGGCTGAGAGTCAGCCTGTTTAAGTCTTCAGCTGCATGGGCTATCTGCTGTGTTGCAGATGCAGTCTGCTGAGTTACGCTGCTGATGCCTTCAATATTCTTACTGATCTGTTCTGCTGCGCTGGATTGTTCTTCGCTGGCAGCGGCAACCTGAACAGCGACGTCGGACACCTTATTCGTGCTGTCCAGGATATCCCGAAGTGCCTTGTCAACCTGTTCGGTCAATTCCATACCGTAATCTACGGATTTATTTGCTTCATTCATAGAGTGATTTGCTTCGGTAACTTCAGTTTGTATCGCCTTTATAGTATCGGCAATTTCTTTAGTTGCTTTAGTAGTGCGTTCGGCAAGTTTCCTTACCTCATCTGCCACCACAGCAAATCCTCTTCCCTGTTCACCTGCCCTGGCAGCTTCAATCGCTGCGTTGAGAGCCAGCAGATTTGTCTGGTCCGCTATGTCGTCAATCACCTGTGTGATCTCGCCTATCTGACCAGTCTTTTCAGTCAGCAGCAACAGCTTATCGGCTGTCTGGTGTGTAGAGGCAACTATCTGTTTCATGCCCTGTTTTGTTTCATCTACTTTTGCCGTACCATGCTTTGCATCTTCGCCGGCACGTTTGGAATTCTCGGCAGCGAGTCCGGCATTTCTGGAGCTATCGAGTATTGTCTTTGTCATTTCTTCCACTGCGCAGGCAACTTCAGTTGTCTGGCGTGTCTGTTCCTGGGCACCGCTGGACATTTCCTCTGAGCTGGCCGAAATTTCGTTTGCTGCACTTGCTGTTGCCTGAATAGCCTGCATCACCTGGCTTAATGTCATGTGCAGATTTCTTATAGTACCATTGACAGTTTCACCGAGCTTGTACAGAGTGCTGTTCTCGTCCAGTTTTACCTGTGAGGTCAGATCTCCTTCGGCCACTTTGCTGAGTACTTCTGCTATAGGAGCCGTTTCTGCGATAACAAATTCTTTCTGCTGGTTTTCCAGTTCTCTAAGATCATTGAAAAATACAAATACTGCTACAATCTCGCGTTTTGCATTATAGATAGGACCCGACTGCAGTAATACCGGAAATTTTTTGCCATTATGGTCGGTGAGAGTTACCCTGTCACCAGCAATAAATTGTCCTGCCAGTGCTTTGCGTGTAAGGCCATCCTGCAGAAAAACATCTTTAACGAACATCTTACCGATAACATCAGAAGGATTTTTTTTGAACCTCATCAGATCAACACCCGCCTGATTGATATATATAATCCGCGTATCCTTATCTGCAAGATAAAATGCACCGTTAATTCCTTCCAGAAAACTTCTGAGCCTGGCCATTTCATCCTGAACATGATCAATCAGAACTTCCAGTGAATTACCCAGTACACCCAGCTCATCCTGTCCGGCATAATCAACTTTGACCGAATAATCATCTTTCGAAGCTGCTGATGCCACTTCGCTCAATTTCTCCACGGGTTTTACGATCATTTTGTTGATAATAATACCTGTAATGAGGGCCAGTAAAATATTAGATATGCCGGAAACAAGAACCGCAGTAGTCGAAAGAGCGAGATCCTCAAATATGACTCTGCTGAGGAGATTTACAAGAACAGCAATTAAAAGGATAACAATAATAAGCTTGGTGTGCAGTTTCTTAAACATTCCATCTCTCCATCTTTTCATTTGATTAAATACTGCCTCATGGTAATAATTACCCCCTGCACTGTATTTTGTATCTATCCCGAGGCTTCAAAATGTTTTGATACATTTTCATACTTATTATCGGAAAATCCGCGGCAGGGTTTAACTATTTTTTTCGTGCAAATGAAATTTCCGGCAGAATAAAAGGGAATAAATTGAGCACTTTAAGTCTTTGTAATTATCTGCAAATTATGTACTATTTGATGTAGGATTTTATTTTACATAAGCAGGATTATCAGTATGGCGCAGATCGGAAAAATGAATATTTTGAAAATAAGCAGGAGTGTGGATTTCGGCGTATATCTGGATGCCGACGATCTGGGAGAAATTCTGCTGCCAAAAAAATTCATACCCGCAGGCAGCCGTGAGGGAGACGAAATTGAAGTCTTTATATATGTCGATTCACAGGGCCGTCTGATCGCTACCAGCGAGGAACCGCTTGCCTGTGTGGGCGATTTCGCATACCTGAAAGTCACCTCTGTCAGCCAGGTAGGAGCATTTCTGGACTGGGGCATATCAAAAGATCTGCTGGTTCCCTTTGCCGAGCAGAGGCAGAAAATGGAGGAAGGCAGATATTATGTGGTGTTTGTATATTTTGACAAGGTCAGCCGCAGGATCGCTGCTACTGCTAAAATTAATAAGTACATAGTCAAAGATACCGCCGAGGTCAGCAACGGTCAGGAAGTCGAACTGCTTATATGCAACCGTACTGATCTGGGATACAATGCCATTGTTAACAACCAATATATGGGTATTTTGTATAATAATGAACTGTTTCAGAACGTCAGAACCGGAATGAAGATGGCCGGATTTATAAAGAAACTGCGTGAGGACGGGAAAATAGATCTTTCACTGCAGAAGCAGGGCTATGAAAGTGTACTGGATTCCACGGACCTTGTACTGGATAAACTGAAACGGAACTCCGGATATCTTCCACTTAGCGACAGCACTTCTCCTGAAAAGATATACGAGGTGTTCGGTATAAGCAAAAAAGTATTCAAGAAAACCATAGGCGCACTGTACAAGAAACATATTATCTCTATCTCGGACGACGGAAT
>JBLMZS010000056.1:0-35333 GCA_050258935.1 Bacteroidota bacterium | reverse complement strand
CTCCTCCTATATCGGTGGTTTGATTGGTGCAGGACAAAATTCTACAGGCTCTATAAGTGAGTGTTATTCGACCGGGAATGTCTCAAACAGCAATACAGCAAATTCCTCTAGTTATACGGGTGGATTTATCGGTGTTACATCGCATACTATTTCTGATTGTTATTCTACCGGTTCTGTAATCAGTTCAAGTGGACGTACAGGTGGTTTTATCGGCGGGACATATACCGGAACCCCGACTATAAATAATTGTTACTCGACTGGTTTTGTCAGCGGCACGACAAGAGGCGGTTTTGTAGGCTATGGTGCTGTAGGTACATTTTCAAACTGTTTTTTTGATCGTGAAACTGCCGGGACATCTGCTGCCGATGGTGATGGGGCACCGCCAGCAGGAATAACGTCACGGACAACCATGGAGATGATGGCTTCGTCTACCTATACTATTGCAGGATGGGATTTTTTCAATATTTGGGAAACAGTCGGTGTAAATTATCCGCGCCTAAGGGCAAATCCGGATGCCACACTGCCGGTTGAATTAGCGTCATTTACGGCTTTAGCAGTCGGCAGAAATGTGACACTAAATTGGCAGACAGCAACCGAGGTAAACAATAACTGGTTTGAAATTCAGCGCTCTTCAGCATTACCCGCTTCGTCATGGGAAATAATCGGCTATAGCCAGGGACACGGAAACAGCTACTCCCCCCAAAATTATTCTTTTGTTGACAGGGGTGTACAGTCAGGTGAAGTTAAGTACAGATTAAAGCAAATAGATAATGACGGTTCTTATAAATACAGTTCTGAAGTACTGGTGAACTGTGGAATGCCCGCGGAATTCAGACTTGCACAGAACTATCCCAACCCTTTTAATCCGTCGACCATAATCAGTTATCAGCTTCCTGAGGCTGTCCATGTTGTGTTAAAAATCTATGATATGATGGGAAAGGAAGCGGCCACGCTAATAAACGGGCGCCAGGAGGCCGGAATGTACAACGTTTCATTTGACGCTTCAAAGCTCGCAACCGGAGTATATATAGCCAAACTTACAGCCGGCAAATATGCTAAGAGCATTAAAATGAATTTAATAAAATAACATACGTTAAGTCTATTTCTTTTTTGCCCGCTCCGTTAAATACCGGGCGGGCATTCTTATTATCTTTCATTTGGAATTGGAAATATTGAGATTACTATTGGCTGCGGCAGACAGGGAAGACCAGAGACAGCATTTTTGCTGCTTTGGAATTTATTTAGCAGAGGGTCAGATACACTACGGATTTTCTAAAATGCTTTCAATTTAACCGTATTCCACCATTCAAAAGTAAGTGATCAGATAAGGTAGTTATATTGTAAGACAATAATGCAGATTCTCATTTTTAAGTTGCTCAATTTCAGGACATTACTGTTTTGAAAATAATAAAGTCTGTTTCCCTTGTTTCATTATCATTTTGCTTTCTGATGGATTAAATTCTAATGTGACCCCTGATTTGTCGTGTTTAAATTTATCCTTTGCAGTTGCCTCCATAGTATAGATTTTTTGACCTTTGGGCTGAGCCAGCAGCATATTGTCCTTACCTGAAATTGTTATAATCAATGGACTATTTTTACTTGTATAAACGCCGAAATAGGGCAGCAGATCAGCAGGTGTGATTTTATAGATATTAAGAACCGGCACCGCAAACGGTTTTCCAAAAACACAATTTAATACCGACGTGTTTATGTCATTTATGTCATAGTTTTCGGCATTTGAAAGCATGACAAACACAATATGTTCTTCCGGAAAATAATAAAAGACAGAATTAAAACCGTCGATTCTGCCATTATGATGGAAGCTCATTTTTTCCGAAAAATAAGTCTTAAATAAGCCCATGCCATAGCCGTCTGATTGTGTCTTCATTGCGTTTAATGATTCTTCTGAAATTATTTTCCCGCTAAACAACGCATCTATGAATAAAGCCAAATCGCCTGCAGTAGATATAATTGCGCCAGCCCCCATGGGAATTGATAAGTCGGTATCTTCTTCCTTTTGCCAGCCTGCTTCATATGTATAGGAATATGTTTTGTAACTTTGAGGAATGGTTCTGTCACCGAACCTGGTGTGCTTTAATTGCAGAGGGCCAATAATCTTCTCATTTATAATATTTTCATAACGATCTTTATAAGTATGTTCCAGTATGTAAGACAGAAGAACATAATTGGAGTTACTATACTCAGCTTTACTTCCCGGTTGAAAATCGCTGCCGCCTTCTGCAATTATGGTTACAATTTCTTTTTCACTCTTTTTCTGAGCATGCCAGTTCATAAAGTCAGCACTTCCGGTGAAATTATGGATCCCGCTATGGTGATTCAGCAGCTGTCTGATTGTGATTATCTCTGCATTTATTATGGAAGGGAAAAATGCAACTATATTTTGCGACAGACTGATCTTCCCTTCTTCAACAGCCTTCAGCACCAAAGCCGCAGTAAATGTTTTCGAAATCGAACCGATTCTATACATTGTACTTTCGTCAGATCTTATCCTATTCTCCACATTGGAGTATCCTGCAGAATAGGAGTATAGCTTCCCGCCATTTTTACACACGAGTATATTGCCCATAAATTTGTCATTTGTTTCAAGTGTTTTGAAATAAATGTCCAGTTTATCTTTATCGAATGTTTGGGAAAAACTTGTTTGAGCTGTTAAAACAAATAATATCCATAATAAAATTATATTCTTCATAAATTTACCTTTTAGGAAATTGGACCAACTATTTCAGCGATGGTTACACTTTCGGAAGTGTATTTTTAGCACCATTACTGTCAAATTGCAGCTCACAAGGCAGTAATAAACAATTCGCGGCAACGGAATCAGGAATTGGGATGAGCGAATAACTGAACGAAGTATCTTATAATATTTCTTTGGCAGTTGCTTTCAGTCAGCCAACCACTTTAGGATTGTTTTGGTATGGGGACTCGATGACCATGGTTCTGGCGCCCAATTACTATGCATAGCCGATCCGTATTAGTATCGAAGTCCTGTACATTTTTATGGATATAAAGTTATGGCCATCAACTAAAACGCAACAACCCGACCGAAATATATTAACCGGCAGTCCAGCTCGACTATGTTAGTTCACTAAAACTTATGTGATACAGCTATTTAGCAAATTATTTTTATATTTTATTGTCAACATATAACCTTAACAAAATTGGAGGAAATTATGAAAAGATCTTTATTTTTTCCCTTATTTATTGTTCTGGGATTGTTTTCATACATCTACGGTCAGGATATAACTGATTTGACCGGATCGGCCGGAAAGCAGAATATGCCGACAGCACAGATGACTCAGATGATTCTCGATAACGAGATTTCTGTATTGAATGCCGTAAAAGACAAAGATATAGAGAAGTTCAGGAACTATCTGACTGATGATTATGTCGGGATATACGAAGCGGGTATAGTAAATAAAAATGAAGAAATCCAATCAGTCAAAGACGTTGACCTCAAAACCTTTTCACTCTCTGACCAGAAAGTAGTCTTTCCGACCCATGATGTTGCAATACTAACTTATAAAGCAACAGCTTCCGGGGCTTATAAAGGTATAGATTACACCAGTGCCTATAATGTATCAACTACCTGGGTCAAGAAAGATGGGAAGTGGCTGAATACATTTCATACAGAAATAAAGCCTCAAACAGATCCCCGCACCAGCAGATGAAATAATAACTACAATATTATCACCCTTTTCCCGCAGGGAATATTCTCCTGCGGGATGGGGGAAAAAACTTTTCAGAGAATTCATATTCGTCAGCAAAAAGGGAATCATCCTCCAGGTCAAAATCTTCATCAATTTCCTCTTCCTGTTTTCTCTTTTTGCTCCTCAGATAATGATAGACTTCATTCCTTGCTGTTTTATTATATCTATGCCGGGATAAATTTTTTATTCCTTATCTGGTCAATATTTTCGTAAAGTTTTATAAAAACATTCTGGACAATATCATCACTAAGAATTTTATCATAAAGCATTTTTAAGACATAAAAATACAGACTGGATCTATATCTGTTGAAAATAATCTTAAATTCTCTTAAGGTTTCAGATGAAGTTTGCAAATTCTTCCCTGTTGCTAGAGATACAGATACCTTAGTCTGTTAAAATGTTGGTTAAATATATAATAGTTCTTTTTATTTTTTCCCAAGCCAATATTTGCGAGAGAAAAGATATAAGACAACCGGCTATATTGCGGCGGCGGATTTGTAAGATCTGCACGACTGGTTCTTGGTGGAGGAGTATCAATTGATAAATCGTTTATTCGGAGATACCTATATTATCAGCAAAGTGTTTTGGATTGCTTCTGTTAAATCTTGTGAAACACTAGTCTTTCCGGCATAACCCTTCCACATGGAGACAACATCTGCTATCTGATCAATTATCCGGCCTGGTTTTTTTATGTTCATTTTTCCGGCAACAGAAAGAAGATCCTGACGGGTAATATCATTCCGTTTCCCGTTAATACTTAAGCAATGCTGATTTACCCAATTGCTATCCGGGCGATATGCATGGCAGATATCATATGCCGGAGCAAGTTTCCATTCGCCGGTTTTGTCCATTATAAAACTGAAGTTCTTTGTATGATCGTCACAATTCCTGGCTGCTACGTTGAAGACCATTCTTCTGTATAGCTGTTCTGCCTCACTATAGGGCAGCCGCAATAAACGCATGGTTTCAAATAACTGTTCATAACTATAATGAATAATATTATTGAAATCCAGGTGAGCTATCGAACAAAAGCTCTGAACATGCAGTTTTCCCTTCCCATCTTCTCTGTCAAATCTGCGGGTCATAAAATGAGCCCTGCTATTTTCTTCCAACAGCCGGCACTCTGTCATCTGTATACCCGCATCTTTTGCCATGAGATGATATGCCATTTCCACCCTGCCAAAACCGTATGAGGACCCAAACTGCTGATCCATTACACCATCAAATTTTAACAGCCAGTGGGAAAATCCTGCAGGTGCATCCGTCTGGCCCGAACGTACTTCCTTCGTCACAGGATTATATGCAATGAGCGCCTTAGCTCTCGCACCACCTGCTGAGGTGCCTATTTTTAAGATGTCAGAAAAAGCCCTTTCATCAGCAGCCGACAGATCAGTATTAAAGTTCTGCCTTCCGGAAAGTATTTCCTGTGCAGTTTTGATAAGGCTATCTATCTCAATTTTGGTTGTGCGATTTTTTATTTCAGGCTCAACAGGTTCAAATTCTAATGCCCCCATAGCCCTTTTGCCGATAAAACACAATAATTCAACAGGGTTCAGACTGTCTGCAGGACGGCCGCTTCTGGCGAGCCAGGCATTTATAAGTATGTTACCGTATTTGTCGGGTAAAACATCAGCCAGTAAGCCGGGCAAGCCCTTAAATGTCCGTGTATCTCTCAATTCAGGAAATGAGAATATACGGCCTGCATCTACAGATAACGGCATTTTAATAGGGGCAATATCCCAATTATTTCTCCGGAATTCGGGCGCATATTCGAACCGTCCGAGTCTTGTATCTGCATCCCAGGCAACTGCTCCGACCCGTTTGCCCCATAAATTTACAAATGCTGTTGTAATCATTACCAGGTACTTTTGGGTTTATTGTTTTGAAACGGTTTACTCCGTGCCCTTTGCCTCTTTTTCTTTTCAATTTCCGCCAGCTGCAAAGGACTCAATTCCTGTTTTACCTCAAATATTTCCAGCAGCTGCAATTGTCTTAGCGCCCTTAGGATCTGAATAAAAGAGAGCATTGTTCCGCCATTGCCTTTCTCCAGCTGGACCAATGTGGACCTGTTGATGCCGGCAGCTTCTGATACTTCCTGCTGTGTTCTGTTCTGCATTAAGCGGGTCTTCCTGATAAAAGCGCCCAAGACCTCAATGGCTGCCGGATCACTCATTGCATACCAGTAGTTTAAGTCTTTATTCACTTATTATTATCTCCTCGTTGGATATTTCCGTCAATAATATATAAATTTCTGGTTAATGTCGCAAATATCCGGCACATGTTTCAAAATGCTTTGTTGGTTTTGTCCGTCATTAGGCGCTTGTTTATACTATAATGTCGGAATTTTTCAGCATCCGTTCAAATACAGGGTATAATTTCGCTGAAAATCGGTTATTTCGAAGAATTAGAGTCACAATATGTATAAATTTAGAATTTAGCATTACGGTCACTGTTCGGAATCATCTCAGTAAATTTATCATCTTCTATTTCCAGGTTAATATCCTCGGACATAAAATAAAAAAGCCCAAAAACAGTGTATTTTACTGTTATTGGGCTTTTCTTTTTCTTCAGCGGAGAGTCAGGGATTCGAACCCCGGAAGGACTTGCATCCTTAACGGTTTTCAAGACCGCCGCATTCAACCACTCTGCCAACTCTCCGTAATATTTTTTTGAAAGCTTCTCCCGACCTATAGGATTTAATCTGCATCTCTCTTTTGAAAGCTTCTGATCTGGTCAAAAACTCTTCGGTATATGCAATCTCCCACGGCCTGTAGGCTTTCGTAGCTTTGACCTTACCGGCATTATGTTGTCCTAACCTTCTGACAACATTATCAGTATGTCCTTTGTAATACCGGCCCGAACTTACACTATATAAGATATATGTATAGTACATTTCAAGACCGCCGCATTTCCCGCATTCTGCGGGACCGCGCCGAAGGCGCTGGCAATCACTCGCCAACTCTCCGTACTAAATCGCTTGGATTTAGAGTAGAATTATATGAATTTTTTGCGAAATTACCAAATAGATTTTATACTTTTAATATACATGGAACTTTTTATGCCCTGCAAAAGTTTTTACAGAAAAAAAGGTACACTAAATGGACAATATCCTTCTGTTCCCTTTTTCTTCCTACTGGTGGTTCTATGCCGCCTTTACTCTGTTCGTGCTGCTCCTGCTGGCACTCGACCTCGGCGTGTTCCACCGCGATGCCCACGAGGTGTCGTTTAAGGAATCACTCACCTGGAGCATCGTCTGGATCTCTCTTGCCCTGCTGTTCAATTTCTTTTTCTATAAATACGCCGCCTGGAAATTTTCTTCCACCCCCTCTCTGCTCGCATTACCCGGCTTCGATCCGCAGGCTGCTGCAGGTCAGGTGGGACTGGAATTCCTTACCGGCTATATTGTCGAAAAAACTCTCGCAATAGATAATATATTCGTGTTCGTCGTGGTATTCAGCTTCTTCGGCGTACCGCTGAAATACCAGCACCGCGTACTGTTCTTCGGCATACTCGGCGCACTGGTTTTCAGGATCATATTCATCGCACTGGGCTCCGTACTGCTGCAGTACCACTGGCTCGTGATATTCTTCGGAGTGTTCCTGATGCTTACGGGTCTTAAGATCCTATTCGCTCCTGAAAAACCCGTCGACCCGGAAAAGAACCCCATTATTAAACTGTTCAAAAAGATCTTTCCGGTTACACATACATTCGAAGGACAGAAATTCTTCCTGCGCCGCTCAGGCGTCATCTACGCCACACCGCTTATGGTTACTCTGGTGTTCATAGAAGTCTCAGATATCATATTTGCCGTGGATTCTGTGCCTGCAATATTTGCCATTACCAAAGAACCGTTAATAGTGTTTACTTCGAATATTTTTGCTATACTGGGATTAAGGGCCATGTATTTCATGCTCGCCGGCATCATTCATAAATTCAGATACCTCAAATACGGGCTCGGAATCGTACTGGTGTTCGTCGGACTTAAAATGAGCTGGCTGAATGGCGCATTCGGCGGGAAATTCCCAATATCATGGTCGCTGATATTCATAGTTACAGTAATTACAGCCTCTATACTGGTTTCATTGCTAAAAAAAGATAAAGGAGGAGATAATGCAGTGCCCCGTATGTAACGTTGACCTCGCTATGAGCGATAAACACGGAATTGAAGTAGACTACTGCCCCAAATGCCGCGGCATCTGGCTCGACAGGGGCGAACTGGATAAGATCATCGAAAGAAGCGGCCAGTTTGATAATTACTCCGGAGAACGGAAAGATAATGACAGTCGCGACTATTACGACGACGATGACCGCAGAAAATATAATGAGGGCGGCTATAAGCGCAAAAAGAAATCATTCTTCGATGACCTGTTCGATTTCTGATCATGCCATTATCTGTTGCGCCTGAACTCCCTGCTGAATTCCGCATCCGGTTAAATATCCGCATAATATAAAGCATAATTTGGCGAAAAATCGGTATTTTACCGGATGTAATTTTTAATAAGGACAATCTTTATGCAGCTGACAAACGAACTGACTGAACTGAAAAAATTCTCGGCGCTGCTGGCATCAGAAAGCGCAAAAATAATAAGACAGTATTTCCGCACGAAAATATCCATAGAATCCAAGGCGGACGCCTCTCCGGTCACTATAGCAGATAAAAAGGCCGAAGAGAAAATGCGCGAAATGATCATGAAGTATTTCCCCGAACACGGCATACTCGGCGAGGAATTCGGAAAGTATAACGAGGGCGCCGAGTACCAGTGGATACTCGACCCTATCGACGGTACAAAAAGCTTTATCTGCGGCGCACTGTCTTTCGGCACTCTCATTGCCCTCAAGAAAAACGGAAACCCGGTGCTCGGAGTCATAAACCAGCCGGTATTGAATGAATTCCTTTCAGGCGACAACAATACTACCGAACTGAACGGAGTCAGGACTTACATAAGGGACTGCAGCAGCATTTCTGAAGCAGTAGTGCTTACAACCGATCACCTGAATATTGAAAAATACCAGAAGAAAGAGGGATTCGACAGTCTGATACACAAAGCAAAACTATACCGCAACTGGGGTGACTGCTACGGCTATTACCTGGTAGCAACCGGATTTGCAGACGTGATGATCGACCCTGAAATGTCGCCCTGGGATTCGATGGCGCTAATACCGGTCATAAGAGGTGCAGGCGGAATAATTACCGACTATCATGGAAACGATGCGGTGACGGGCAAAAGCATAATTGCTGCTGCACCGAAAATACACGCGGAAGTGGTGAACATTTTGAATAGTTATGAGTTATGAGTTTTGTCCCGCCTTTGGCGGGATCCCCGAATTCGGGGAAGTTATGAGTTTTTAGTTTTTTTGACCCCGGCAGTCTGCAAGCTCCGGGGTGTTTTGTTTCCGTACTATAGATTCTGCTGATCGAAGAAAAGATTTATGCTCTTCATACCTTCAACTCTCTTCAGATCCTGAACCAAATCGTCTGTATCCTTATTCCTCTTTACGTGTATATAATATGAATACTCCAGGGATTCATTGATCTCATTGCTGCGTATGTTTATCAGCTCAAAACTCCTGCAGTAGCTGTAGAGAATTTCCTTTGAACTGTTCTTGTGCGATTCACACTGCGAACATACAAACTGGAGCATGTAAGGACGGCTGAGGAACAGCGGCGATTTCTTGAAGGAAAACAGTATGAATATCACTCCGATCACTCCCGTACCGGTAACCGCCAGTTTATGATAACCCACTCCGCCCGCCATACCGATTGCAAGTGCGAGAAATATGTATACAATATCAATAGTATCTTTGATGGCTGTCCTGAAGCGTATAATCGACAGTGCGCCCACCAGTCCGAATGCGCGTGCCAGGTTGTTGCCAATGATCATTATCACTATCGTTGTAATCACGGAAAGAAATACTATCGAATCGACAAAGCTTTCAGAGTATCCCGGCCCCCTGTATGTAAACCGGTATATGAGTGATATCGCAAAGCTGCATATCAGGCTAACGGATATATTTATAAGTACATCGGCAATCGAAGGTGAAAATACATTTATTGTCTGCAGGTTATCCAGCACTTTTTACTCCTGTTGAAATCAGTAATTTATCAGTTACTATTGAACGTGGTATTGACGCACATAAGATATTTTGAAGCCGAATCGCGAAATACATTGTATTTATTCAACACTCTGGGCACCCAGCTGGGAACGATAGTGCTGAATTTGACTTCCAGTACGAAGTAATCCTTCAAAGAGATTTTCATCTGCTCGTCGGAAAAAATGTCAGAACAAGACTGAGCAGGACGCGTCCTTATATTCTTGTCAAACGTTATCCTAAGATCCGTACCGAATCCGCATTCAAAGGCTTCGCGCTCATATGTAACCACCACTACGGGCTTCAGCTGATAGAGATGGTAGTAATACAAAAAATTCCTGGCGTAGTCAGCAGTACCGTTGGAACCGGCAAGAAGCGAATAATCCTTTGTCTCGATAAACTGATCCAGATTCCGGTAGAGCAGTTTGGCTCTGTCTTTCGAAATAAAATCCACATCCTTTCTTTTGATCTCGAGGAATACTATCGAATCGTCCGACTCCTCGTTATATCCCCTGATGCGGTACTTATGTCTGGCTCTGATTCCCATGTCCTTTTCGTGATAGGTGATAAATCCGGGAGAATCCAGGTAGACGCTTTTGACAGTATATTCCTTTCTGGGAGTTTTCAATGCAAATGCATCGTACTTCAGGTACGGAATAATGTCCCTCCGCAATTGGTCGAGATGAATATAGGGTATATAATATTTATATTCCAGGCGCGCCATAACTCATTATCAGTGAAATACCAGTTTCAGTATGTAATCGAGCAGTGTAATTTTTCTCAGTTCTATAGAACTTTCCAGTACCATACCGGGCAGAAGCCGGTCAATTTCATTATCCATCAGTATCGATACGAATACTACCTGCTGACCTTCCAGAAAGATAACTTCCTTTCCGACGGCAATGACGCGGCCCCTGAACTTACCCTGAATATCGGTAAAGGTAATGGGAAATTCCTGACCTTCCCTGAATTCCGGCAGCGCCTGCAGTTTGATGGGCACATGCAGCACCACCTGTCTGAAGTTAGAAACATGCAGCAGTGTATCCGGAGTATATGAAGCCAGTATTGTGCCTTCTATAGGCGACTTAACCAGCAGCTGCGACTCCCTTTCCTTTAAGAAATTCAGCTTCGCTCTTATAGAACTGACTTCGGATTCCAGTAGTTTGATCTCTTCGGGTTTTACTCCGGTTTTCAGGTTTTCCAGCTGTGCATGGTTTACTTTCCTTTCGATCTCCAGCTGGTCCCGCGTCCATTTCTGCAGCTCGAACTCCTGCTGCGAACTGAATCCCTTATCAAACAGTTTCTTAGCCCTGTCGTAAAGTACCTCCTGCTCTGCGAGTTTTTCTTCGGTCATTTTCAGGCGGTGTTCAGCTTCACGTATAAGCGGCTCTTTCTGAGCGCTGCTCTGTGATTTAAGATTTGCAAGCGAGACCTCAAGCTCTCCCTGAGTTGATATCAGTTCATCGCGTACACTGCTGGATTTCATAATAACTACGGTATCACCCTTTGAAAATTCTTTTTTCCCTTCCCGTAGGAAATCAGAAAAATCAGCAGCAATGAACTCTCCGCGCTGGAACTGCGAAATATTGTACTGCACCGGGTGTCCCTGTACAAAGTCGATCACATTGGAAACCAGTTCTCCGCTGCCCCCGCGTGTCAGCAGCCACTTTTCCCTTGGGAACACTTCCGCATATGTTTTTATCCTGAACGGAACTTCTATAAAAGCGCTGACAGCAAGCAGCAGCACCATCAGTACGGCAAATGCGATAAGCGAATACTTGGCTTTTTTCTGTCTATATACCATCTTACAAATATCATATTTTTGGATGAAAAAATATTCTGTTTTTCCCCAATGCTGTCACATTAAAGACAGCTAATAGTAATTACCAATAAACTCTGTTCAGCAGCCGGCAGCATTCAGCAATTCCCCGTCAGAATGTTACCGTAGTCAGTATCGATGAAACAGTAAAACTCTTCTTAAGAGTACCGCCCGAATATGTACCGCCTGCATACAGTCCGCCTGTGTTTGTACCGGTCGACGACCCGCCGGTATATATATGGTAAGTTGATCCGTCCTTCAGAGCAGAAGAGGAGAACACGACATAATAAACCGTTCTGACCGGCTGGAAAGTAACCAATGTATTTCCGCTGTCATCCTGTATATGGAACAACGTCGAAGCATTCAGCTGCGAAGAAGCCACGGCTTTGACCGCGTTCTGCGTAGATGAAGTACTCGTTGCCTGTATCATATTGCCCGAATTGGGACCTGTTACCATCAGCAGTCCGCCCGAGATATTGAATGTGCCGTTGAAATCGACACCCACCTCCGGGCTGGATGACGGTCCGTGTATAACTGCGGTGCCGCCGGACATGACAATATTGCCGTTGCTGTCCAGGCCGTCGCCGCGCGAAGTATTCACGTATATACTGCCGCCGTTGATGTGCAGGTAACTATTATCATTCTTCTCGCCGCCTTCTCCATACGTGGCATTAAATCCGTCATCGCTCGAAACAATGTTTATATAACCATTATCGACAGTAATCTGTCCGCTTTCAATTCCTTCTTTCGATTTAGTTATATTTATATTTCCATTTCCAATTTTCACCGCAGCGTCGGCATGTATTCCATTGCCGGCAGTAGCGATAGTAAAGTTACCATTTTTTATCGAAACATATTTATTAGAATGAATGGCGTCGTCGGCAGAGCTGATGTTGAATGTGCCGCCGCTGACCGAAGTGCTGACCAGCCCCTTAACAGCTTTTGCAGATGCACCGGAAGAAACCGACTTGCCGCTGCCCCCGCCCGTAATAAGTTTAAATGTACCGCCGTAAATAATGGCGTCGGTTTCTGCAGATATACCGTCACTCTTTGCAGTAATATCAAATGTACCTTTTTCAATCGAAATATAACCTCTGCTTGCATCATCGGCATTGTCAGACCTGAGCCCGTCACCCCCGCAGTTTACAGTAATGCTGCCGTCCTTTGCCACCAGATAGTCCTTGCCTCTTATCGCATCATCGGCAGCTGTAACATTTATATTGCCGCTCTTGATTATCAAACCGTCAACCGAGGCTATGCCGTCCTTGTAATTGCCTGTAACATTCAGCGAGCCGCCGCCGAATATTGTCAGGTCCGATTTAGAGTACAGTGCAGCATTTGGTTCATTGACCGCGGCATTTTCCAGAACATACGTCTTTGCATCAGTAAGTACATTTGCCGTATTTTCCGGCAGGTATATGACTGTCTTCGCAGAGTTCCTGATATATACAGGTGCACTCTGGCTATTGGTTATATTCACTCCGTTCAGTAACAGCCTTACGACAGCTTTATCGGTAGTATTGACTACAATCTGTCCGTTGGTAAGTGTACCGCTAAGGCTGTAGGTACCCGACATGCTGATTGTAAGTGTGCTTCCGTTGACAGTCGCCCCGTCGGTATTTTCCGTGATGGTATTTCCGTTCAGTATAATTGGAATCACCTCTGCATCAGTCCACACATAGTCATTCGGATCCTCGTGAATTGCCTGATTAGCTGCAGATGTATCGGTGGTTCCGGCAGTCTGATCATCGACTTCCGGCTCCGTTGCTTTATTGCACGCTCCGCATGTTACAAGCAAAACTGCAAAGAACGCAAATAAAACGCAGTTTATTATTTTCATAGATCGATTCCGTTTTCATTTATCATGATTATCATTGAATTATAAGCGGGCCTGGTTTCAAGGGTTAGACACCTGTGAGGCCGTTTTTATTCCAGCTGTGCACACAAAATATTTACCGGTTTTTTGCGCTTTTTTTCTTATTATGTGATCGGTAAAGTTAGGAAAAAAAAGCGACATTAGTACTGCCGAAAATATGAGGGAAGAATATAAAAAAATGATCAACCATATATGGAAGGCAATATGCACGACTACACTATACGTAGTATGACCTCCGGTGAGGTAAGGAATATTGCAATCAGATGGGCGGCAGAGGAAGGCTGGAATCCTGGTCTGCACGACGCTGAAGTTTTTTACCGTACAGATCCTGATGGTTTTTACGTAGGACTGCTAGACGGAGAGGCGGTGTCATGCATTTCTGCAGTATCGTACGAAGGCCGCTTCGGCTTCATTGGTTTCTATATAGTTAAACCTGAATTCCGCGGAAAAGGTTATGGCATAAAGATCTGGGGAACTGCGCTTCAGCATCTGCACGGCCAGAACACCGGACTTGACGGCGTGAGCGAGCAGCAGTCAAATTATGCAAGATCCGGTTTCAGATTTGCCTACAGGAACATACGCTTCGAAGGTATATCCCGCAGGTTTTCATCCGGCAGCAACCATATAACAGGATATAAAAATGAATATCTTGAAAATCTCATCAGATATGACACGTTATTGTTTCCAGCTGCAAGACCGGAATTCCTGAAATGCTGGACCAGTCTTCCGGAGTCAAAGACCTTTATATCCATGAAAGATGAAAAGATCAGCGGCTATTGTACCGTAAGGAAATGCCAGACAGGATATAAAATCGGGCCCCTGTTTGCCGGTGACACCAATACTGCTGAAGATCTTTTTATCGCAGTCAATAACCATCTGCCTGAAAACACGGTGTATTACCTCGATGCTCCGGAAGTCAATCAGGATGCGTTGGTTCTTGCAGAGAAATATTCAATGGACAGAGTTTTCGAAACTGCCCGCATGTATACTATGGGACAGCCGGATATCTGTATGAACCACATCTACGGTGTCACCACATTTGAACTGGGCTGAGAAGCCAAGGGACCTTTCAGAAATTCTCTTTTCCAGCAGCGGGTTTATACATCAGGAACTGTATGCGGGAGAATAGCTTCTTTTCAAACTCCCATACAAACCTGAACTGTCCCAGCAGTGTTCCTATAGTCAGGAACAGCAGCTGATAGGCCGGAAAAACTATGAGCACATACAGAGGAACTTTAACCCACAGACTCGTCTGAGCATCGACACCGAGCAGACCGAAGATCAGGAGTCTGACGTACAGAGAGCTCATACCGGACAATGAGAAAACAAGCAGCACCACTGCGAGCTGCCCGTTGGATTTTAAATTCCATCTGTCTTTAAGTTTTTCCAGCATATATTCCCTTATTATAATTTGGTTATTCAATTAATTCACCGACCATTCAAAATTCAGAATTCAAATTCAAAATTTGCATTGGTCATCAGTAGTTATCGGATCAAGCTATATAGCTTCAACATGAAATTTTTCCGCATGGTTCCCTCCAGATACATTCCCAATTACAGATACGCTGCAAGCCAAAATAAATTGACTTTTTTTGCGTGCATTTTGGAATTTATTAAAATAAATGGTTTGCAAAGTTCATGGTCAAACCAAGTCGGCATTACTTAAACAATATCACACAAACATATAAAGGATGGGTTGTTATGAATAAGATGAATCCGGTAGTTCATTTTGAGATGCCTGCAGAGGACAGGCATAGGATGGCTGATTTTTATGCAAAGTCGTTCGGCTGGCATACAAAGCACCTGGGTCCCGAGATGGGTAATTATGTGGTTGTCTCCACGATCGAATCAGATGATAACGGACGTCCGCAAAAGCCGGGCGCAATAAACGGAGGTTTCTATCAGAGGACTGCAGACGCCAATGCCCAATATCCTTCAGTGGTAATAGGTGTTGATAATCTGGAAGAATCGATGAAAAGAGTAACCGAGGCAGGCGGAAAAATTGAAGGAAATCCGACAGATATCCCCGGAGTCGGTCTGTATGTTTCATTTCTGGATACTGAAGGAAACAGAGTAAGCATGCTGCAGCCATCGGCTGACGGCGGAATGTAACTCTGATAATGTTTTAGACTAATTCGCTATGCATAAGGAATCTTTCTCATCAGTAATGGGGCAGTAATACTCTGCCCCGGTTATAATCTGCCTGTGGCCCTCTCATTCTTTGCAGACTACACAAAAGAGAATATGAACATTTGTAATTAGAAAGGCTGGCAGAATCAGTGTGATTTCAGATAACCGGATAATACTCATTTTATCAGCAGCAGTTTGCTTATGAGAGTCCTATTCGGAGTGTGCATGGTACAGAAATATGTTCCTGAAGAAACATTCGAAGCGTTCCACATCAGCGAGTGACTTCCTGCAACAAATGTGTTTTCTGCAAGGGTAAAAATTCTGCGGCCCAGTATATCCGAAATGTAAATACCAACATCAGAAGTTTCAGGAATTTCAAATATAATTTTTGTGGAAGAATTAAACGGATTAGGATAGTTCTGTATAAATGAATGCATCCTGGTATCAGACCTGTATCCTGTCTGTATATCCCCTGTGGTATTCTTAAATTCCACCACTATCATTGTCCAGTATTTTAGTCCCGGTACCGTAAAAGATATTCCATCTCCTGACTGGGTAAAGTTCACTTCGACGGGAATGCCATTATTGAAATCGGGAGATGCTGCCCAGATCCTTTTAACTACTACATTAGCAGCAATATTCAGCGGATAGTGAAGTATTGTATCTGGTTCGGTTTGTATTCCTGTTTCATCGCGCCAGAATAGTGAATTTGCGTTGGATAGATTGATGAGATGGAGTATCTGCTTATCATTTTTGATCTTGCTGAAATACCAGATTGCGCCCGTCTGCTGCCAGCTGGTAAGGCGGTATCTTCCGCGGGAAGAAACCAGTGAAGGAGAAACTGTAAGACTATCTCTCAATAGATTTTCATACGCAGTCAGAAAGTCATAATAAGAGATCAGCTGTTTCTCCAGTTCCGGGCTCATAGTCAGGTTGTCGTTTGGGAAATATTCTTTTCCCAGCATATGTTCGCCGAGCTCGAGATGAGCTCCTCCTGCAGAGAAAATGACTGCATCGGCAAGCAGTACTCCGGGAGCATTAAAGGTACCCTTATTCTCGGCAAGTTTGTAATTGACGTATGCGGCAAGAACCGTATTAAGCCTGTTGCTGCTGTATGTATTATTGTTATTTATTATTCTTATAAGATCCGCATAGGTATCGTTGGGTCCCCAGGGTTCAGTATAAAGGAAATCCACAGGAGCAGCGGCTATTTCCTGCTGACCATACTGGTTAACCGCATTCATAACGATGCGCACACCCAGAAAATCTTTTGCATTCTTCAGAAAAGGATTGAAGCTATTTTTTACTATTACCGGACTGCCGGCATAGTTATATACTGAAAGCGGATCGCCAACCTGGTCTACATGCCAGCCATCGAACGGCAAATAATCAAATACCTTTTTTTCCTGTTCATAAATATATCTGCACCATTCCGGATTTGAAGCGTCCATAAAGTAAATACTGCTGGCCCAGCCGGCAGGCAGATCATACATGTATCGGGTACCATGCTGTTTATCCCTGTACAAGCCCCATTCATCTTTAACACCGTCCATATAAGAGTTGCTGTATGCCCCGTACAGAAGGTTGTAAGCCATCGCAGTCATCGAGTATTTGTGAGCTTCGTCAATATAACCCTTTATAGTTGACAGATAATTAGTTCGGTTTGCTATATCGTTCCAGAAAGGAGCTGCTGTTCCGGAAATTTCCTTGACCGGCATATGGTGTTTGTAGTGCCAGTCATAAAACTGCAGTCCGTTAATATGATACCGGTTGAGCCTGCTTATTACCTGCTGAATGTCCGTAACATTCATCTGCGGGAATTTGGAAATAAAACCGTATCTGGGAAAGCGTGCCCAGTCTGATGAAACGTCAATGCCGATCGAGAGGATTTGCACCTGTGAATGCAGGTCCTGATATGATACTGCTGCAAGGTAGCCCTGATAATCGGAGGCAGGAGGCAACCACTTCCATCTGATGCTGCTGTCACTGGTTTCAAATGTCAGGCTGTCAATTATATCACCCAGATGGAGATATTTTATAGTGAGTTTTGTGCCGGAAGGTATATCCGGGCAGTTCAGTGTAAGCACTACGGTATCGCCGGGAGCGTAGCGGGCCGCGTTTAAACCAAGCATGCCCGGATCATTTTCAGAACCGGACATGCTCAGAGGAGTAGTGCGAACAGTGAGTAGTATGAGAAATAAAACGGAAATAAGCAGTATCTGTTTCACGAATAGTCCTGATATATTTTGGGCGATTATTTAGAAATATAAATAAGTCTGGCCTGATCCAGAAACGCAGTATTTACCCGGCTATTCATATTGTTGTTTGACTCAGAGAAATCGATATGCAGTTTGTTGTTTCCTTTCCTGAGCTTTACGGGAACCGGATTCGAGTAGCCCCATGATTTCCAGTTCATATCACCTCTCTGCGGAAGCACAACGACACCGGTTTTCTTTCCGTTCAGGTAAATATCGCGGATCGCACATTTGTTGCTTGTGTTAACAGGTCCGTTACCGTTAGCATACCTGAAATCCAGCAGGTAAGTGCCGCTTTTTTTTACATTAGCACTAAAATGCACGGGAGTATTTTTATCCAGCAGAATATATCCGTCTCCGGAAAACCCTGAAGTATCGCTGCGCATATCTCCGTTATACTTTTCAATTTCGATCAGCATTGTATTGTGGTCAAAAGAAACCGGCTCGCTCAGAAATGATTGACAGCCATTTTCATCAACCGCCAGAATCTGGTAGTATAGATCTGATTCCCTGCGGGAAGGTTTATATGAGTTTTCATTTACGGTAGCAATTTGTTTTCCATTAAGGTAAACGATGTATTGCCGGGCATTGTCTATATTGTCCCATCTGAGTCCGGAATTTTCAATACGAAGTGCAGGCGTTTCCGGGGAGAAACGGTTGGCCAGCAGGTTCTGTTTTCCGGCAGACGGCATTTCGTTTGCCATCACTATTTTTACCGAATGAATTCCCTGCAGTGAGCCGGAAATTACGGCTAGCTTTGAGGGACGACCGTCTATTTCAACAGTCTTTATCTTGCTGCCATACCCTTCAATGTTTATTGAAAGTGTCATATTTCTGTATCTGATATTTTCAAGAGTCCTGTTTCCGTTGTAAGCCGGCGGAATAAAGGGTGTCAGTTCAAGTTTGTCAGCGCCGAAGTTCATTCCGAAAATGATCCTGTATATCATAGCCAGATTGCCGGCGACACTCCACAGTTGTCTGTTTGAATTTATTTCTGTACCGGCAAAATCTCCGGTGGCGGCTACGAAATTTTCTTTGTTCGTAACGAATAATGCTGCCGGTCTGTAAACAGAAGCCATGGCATGTTCCACCGCGGCTGTATTCCCCGTTCTTGCAGCGGCCCAGGCCCAGTAGGAAGCCACAAATGGCCATACGGCATTGTTATGGTAGGGCGGTATATTCGGTATCTGCGGATAGATGCAGGGAATACCGAATTCCGTAACTGGTACAGATTCTATGATGCGCTGCTGCCGGGCTTTATCTGCAATGCCGAACAACACGACCAGAGCCTCGCCCAGAGCTTCCGATTTTGGAGACAGACTTAGATAATTTCTTCCATAGAGATACTGTCCGTAATAACCCTTATCTTCCATCCATAAATATTTATTTATACCCGTCTTAATTGCCTCTGCAGTTTTATCAAACGCAAATTCTTTCTCTTCCAGTTCGGATGCCATCATGGATAAGATTCTGTAAGTCTGATAATGCACTGCATTGGTTCCCAGGTTCATGGATCCAAAAATATCTTTTGGGTCCATCCAGCGGGGATAAGTTTGTTCGCGCCAGTCCAGGAAGGATGATTCACCCCGGAACAGTCCTGTGGATTTATCGGGGAGCGTATTCAAATCATCATCCGCTGAATTTTTAATTATTTCGTAACTGTCTTTCAGCCATTTTTTGTCGCCTGTAACGGCATAGACTTCCCATGCAGCCAATGCCCATACCATTCTGTCAGAAGAAACAGGCCAGGCGCCTCCTGTTCCGGTATCCTGAATGATCCTGCCGTTTTGAACTTTGGCCATTAGACTTGTTTTAGAAGCATCCGGGGCTACAATGGCCAGCGATAGAATAATACTGTAGCTGATGTCTCTCGTCCATATACCCGTCCATTTTTCGCCTGCCATAAAAGCGCCGTCTTCTCTGATATCCATCACCAATTCTTCGAGTGATTTGTTGTATAGTGCGTCAACCAGTTTGTGAGGAGATCGGTATGATGGAAATGCGGAAATGTCCTTCTGCAGCTTCCACAGGCCTGCATAGCCGGAAGAAATTTCAGAATCACTCATAGCTATGGCCTGGTGTTCATTCTGGCAAACCCCGTCATGTGAAATACTAAAAGCAGAAGATTTGAACAACAGGTCCTGTGCACTCAGGCTGCCGGCCTGTATAATCAGTAACAAAAAGACGAAAAATTTCATGTTGCTTTCCTATGGAGTATTACAATATAATATTGAGCCGGTGTATCGTCCGGCTCAGTTTAACAGACAACCGAATTTATTTAACGAGCAGCATTTTCTTTACAGAAGAATTATTTCCTGCGGTCAATTTATAAAAATAAATACCACTTCCCAAGCCTGCAGCATCGAATGATACTTCATAACTGCCGGTATTCTGTTCCATATTTATTAGCTCGGCAACCTGGCGGCCAAGCAGATCGTATACTTTCAGGTTTACTTTCTGCGGACCGGTTATTGAGTATCGGATGACTGTTCTGGGATTAAACGGATTGGGGTAATTTTGTTCAAGATAAAATTTATCCGGAACAATGTTGGTCAGACGCTTAACATCAGTAGTTGTGATCAGCGATCCGAAGGTATTCAGCACTTCAATTACTCCGGCACCCTCCTTAATATTAACATAGTGGTCAAATCCCGAAGGCAGTTCATTATCCAGAGGATTGATTTTGTCGTTCAGTGTATCTGCGCCGGGATAATAGATGCCGTATTTGTAGAGACTGGGGCCGCCATCATTGCCAGCCGGGAAAGTAATCTTCTTTGACCATATCTTATCTCCAGCAACTTTATCGCCTTCCGTTCCCGAGTCATTCAAATAGATGAGAGTTGTATCCGTAAGCTTCCAATCGCCTTTCCATTCACCGAGCACTTTATTCTGGCCCTTGAGCACAACAGAAATCACCTGCGATGGATCGACATATTTTTTTGTATACTTATTTGTGGAATTGGTAATGTCTACCTGGAACAGCACCTCGACAGGATTTGTAAGTGCAGGCTTTTTAGGGAATATGTCTGGTACAAAAACGGGCAGATCAATAGTGCTTCCGTCTTCCACAATCTTATGCCATTTATCCGTTGTTATTTCCCAGCCGTTATTGAAAAATTTTCCGTCCGGGTAGGCTTTGCTTTTCCACTTCGTCGAATCACCTAATACACCTTTGATCTGCACTGTTGCGGTGTAAATACCCGGCATAAAAGGATTCTCAACAAATTTTTTCACTCCACCGGTCACAGTTGCTCCAACCCAGTCGAGTCCTTCGACTTTCAGTGAATCTTTGTCCGGGTCGAAATGACCTTCTCCGGTACCGTAAATCGAAGTAATGTCTGCAGTAAAGTTCAGTGTATTGTAGACATAAATTGTAACAATACTGTCATTGTTAAAGAATACAGTTGGCAGAATCATGGAAGGTTTCTGAACCTTAAGGGCTCTTGGTGGCTCAAAAGATTCCCAGCCGCCGTCGTTCAGCACAAATTTATACTCAAAGCTCTTGCCATCGGCTGAATCCGGGAAGTCAATAGTCAGGGCGCAAATGGAATCACCATTGACGGGTAATGTGGTAAATGTTGTTCCTGACCAGTCAGAAGCATCGCCGACAAATTTCTGAAAATTGCCGCGTATGTAGATCTTATCCTTCGCAGGATCAAAGTTGCCTTCTTTTATCTGCACACCCATATTGACCGAAAATGTTACTGGTATCTTGTTCTGAGCGGAAATAAAACAGGAGCAAACAAGGAACATAAACAGAAGAAATTTCCATTTCATAATACACCTCATTGTTATTGTTTTTAAAAGCCTACTGATATTGAATACCTTGAGATATCATCAAAGATTCCAAAATCAGAGTAGCTGTAATCTGCTTTAATCATGAATTGTCCGAGATCGTACTGAAGTCCCACTCCCGCAGTCAGTCCTTCTTCCGCTGATTCCTTAAAGAGCGAGAAATATCCTGCGCGCAGCGATATGAGTTTATTCCAGGTTATTTCGGTGCCGGCATTCAGGTATGATGTCTGACTGTTAGGGTAAACGGCATCAGTACTGACGGTCCATTTCCAGGGTCCGTTTTCATACGCTTCCATTCCCAGTCCGACAGTGAAAGTAAGCGGGAGTGTCCAGGTTTTTGTTTTAAGCGTAGCAACTATTGTTTCATTATTGCCGGTACGTACAGGATCGATGTCCACTGGCTGAAGAAGATCTTTGCCGTCCATCTGCATTTCAGTGCCAAAGTTGGCGATGTTCATTCCTATTCTTAGTCCGTTCAGCTGAGTGGTAAATAACAGACCGATGTCGAGTGCATAAGCGGTTGCAGTTTCATTCCATATCTTCTGCTGAATATATTTCACAGTTCCACCGATGGAGAACCGGTCAGTCAGATTTTGGGAATATGAAAGGCCTATTGCAATATCTCTGGCCTCCCATTTCTGCCCTGTACCGTCAGGTTCTTCAGGCGTGGTAATATCTTCCTCTCCGTAATCCAGCTGATTTACGCTTATACCTATACAGCTGTTGTCTTCTATTTTAAAAGCAAGTCCGAACCAGTAATGGTTTGTTTCCACAAGCCATTTGGTATTGGAAGCGATCAGTTCGTTGCCCGTCAGTCTTGCCAGGCCGCCGGGGTTCCAGAAAGCCGCACTGGCATCGTTTGCAACTGCGGTAAATGCACTGCCCATGGCTGACGCCCTGGAACCAACTGGAATTTTGAGGAAATTTGCAGCAGTGGTGCCGACTTTTGACTGCGCCCGGGCAAGACCGCCAAGCATTGCCAGGAACAAGCACATATATATTATTTCTTTTTTCATTTTTTCTCCCGATACTTCACTTTATGATTGCAAGTTTGCCGGTCTTTTTCATATCTATTCCTTCGGCTTCTACAATGTAGAAGTATACCCCGAACGATACATCCAGTCCCTCTTTAGTCCTAAGGTCCCACGACAGAGAACCGTTCTGATAATTGCCGTCGTGTTCTAGAGTAATTATGTGATCTCCGTTGGAAGAATAAATGTGTATTTTGCTCTTTGGCGGAAGATTATTAAAATAGATCACGCGTTCGCCCCTTCCCCTTACCTGCGGCGGCAGAGGTTTTTCGAACATGTTGGAAACCACATAGGGATTGGGGACTGCCCTTATTCTGTCCATACTGGCCTTTGCATCGCTCTGGTTGTACCGTATGGCTTTTGAACGGTATACAAACTTATCAGCCGAAGAAAATGGTTTCATGAAGGAAAGCCTGAGCGTATCACCTGCCGCAGGAGGCCTGGCGTTAGTACCCTGAAAAGTGAGCCTCCATGAGAGTTGTGATCCGTCAGGATTGGAAAGAATAACGACGTCAAAGTTGGATAGTGTATCCTGCGCTGATCCGGGTTTATCAACAAACCCATATTCAACTTTTACAGGATGGCTTTTATCCGTGACGTTATATACGGAGAAATTACATTTCTTTTCTTTCAGCGGAGAGTTATTCCCGAATATCTTTCTGAGAGCTGACGATGTGTTTTTATAATCATTTTCAAAGACGAACATATAATCGTATGGACATCTGATGCTCTGAATGTTCCCCATTTTTAACTGAGTGACGGTATATGACAAATGTGAAGTGTCCTGTACTGACCAACCGCTTTTTGTGGTGTCAACGTTCAGACTGTCGAGTACCTGAAAGTTCTTGTTTATTGAAAGGTACATTCCGTCGAAAATATCGCCATTGGTGGAGAGGAAGTTTCTGCTGCCGCTGAATATTACCTGTCCGGTCGCCGAATCCGTCAAATTGAAAGAATTGGCGATTTGAATGTCCTGGTACAGAGAATCGTTAAATGTCAGAAAATATGTTGCATCCTTTACCTTTGTGGGGTCCACCACCTGTATGTACGGAACAGGGGTGGAGGAGCCGGACATCCTGGCCAGCCTGACGCCTGAAGCAGGCGGAACATACCCGGCGATCGGTGCCTGCGGTGTAACCATTACTGTATTTTTATCGAGCGTTACCTGACCGGCGGCATTAACATATATGGTTTTTGTATTTTCAGAAGGATATATAGATGTTGAAGCCTTACCATGGTCGTATGCAACTACAGCATAGTAATAGGTTTTGCCGTTTATAACGTCTTCATCGACATATGTGTTTTTTATACCGGTATCTTCACCGAGATAGAATGGCTTGCCACTGCTGAGTTCGTAGAGAAGGGGATCGGAATTAAAGAAGCCCTTTATACCATTTGCCAGATCATACTGTACGAGCGGCTTGTAATCAACAGTCTCGCCGTATCCATTTGATATTACCTTGATATCTGAAAAATCAGGGTCTGTACTCTTATAAATTTTGTAACCCTCAAAATCTTTTTCTTTGAGAGATACGTCCACAGAAGCTTCGGCGACTTTATCCCAGTAAAGGGTAACTTTATTATCGGACGCCACGGCGCTGAGTGTCGGCTTTTCAGGTGGACGGGGGAAGTTATAATTTGCATCATATATCATCTGGGCAATCCTTTTATTTCGGATTACTCCCTGGTAGTCATCTCCAAACACCAGTGCAAGCGAGAAACGCTCTGTAGTACCCGGCAGCATCGGGAACAGCCCGGAACCGTAAAGGAAGTCTCCGTCTTCACCCTTTATTGCCCTGTTATTAACAATGGATTTTGGGACGTCAAATTTACCCGGCTGCAATCTGCTCCACATGTCATTTTCATCACTCATATCAATATCTGAGGAAGGAACGAAGTACTGAAAATTAGTCAGTCCTATCTGGTCTGATTCATCAATATCCTTTGAATCAAAGTTAGGCTCACCTTCGGTGGGCATGCCGTCACCTTCGCCAATGTCATGAGTGCCGGGTTTTCCGTCAGCTCCGGTATCGTCCATCTGGCTGTCCCAATCACCGTCGTTATCAATGCCATCGTTACGGGCTTCATCCACCAGCGGATCATTCAGACCCAGACCGTTTATATAATCCTTATGCCTCAGCTGATTGAGTGTATCGATCAGCACAACACCTTCGAGTGTTTTTTTATACTGTTTATAGTGCACCTGATAGTTCTCATCAATGAGACCATCCAGATCATTATCAATCCCGTCAAAGGCATTTGTGTTGAGCACAAATCCTTTGGAAGTAATCTGCATGTTTCCTTCTTCCAGAATAGTGGAGTCAGGAACTAGTCTGAAAAGATTTCCGAGAGAAGTAACGGTAACAGGATTAGAAGGCATAATGAAAGTACTTCTCTTGTAGGTAGCTTTATCGATCAGCACCAGCTTTTCACCTGCCTTCACGGTATGCGGCTGGAAATCCTGTTCAGTGAACACCGGTGCCGAGGCAGCATCACCGTCGTTATCAATGCCGTCGAACTGATTACCGGGCGATTCCAGGAATGCATACCCAATATAACCCACAGCGCCCGGATTAGGCTGCCATTTCGGATTTGCCGCCGGATTTATATAATGGTCAAAATCCCAGGTATAGGTTATTGATTCCCTGATATTGAAGAAAGATGCATCATCGTTCCATTCATCTCCGGCAGCACCGACATAGGTGCCCACTACTAATCCGAAAGCCGACTGATCATATACTTGTTTGCCTATATTTTTTATTTCGTAAAGCCAGAACATTACATCCTGAGCGAGAAAATGGCCCCATTGAAGTCCCCGCACTTTAACCTGAAGTCCCTGCCCTTTTCTGGAAGGGTCGGAGGAATCCGGCAGGAATCCATATTGAAGGTACATTTCCTGGTCGGCATTATCGTCCATCATGAAATAGCTTTCCTGATCGGCATTCATCATTCCTCTTCCGAAGTAACCGTTCCATTCAGCTTTGCCCTGTGGGTCGCGCCAGTCAGGATGATCCGGCCAGTATTCCGGCCACGTCTCGGGCAGATGGCTCATTGCCACACCCTCGCCGGCTTTATCGAGTGAAAGATTGCAGAAGCCCGGTATGGGCTCAAATCCCCAGTGAATACTTCCGTCTGGCGGACTGTCAAAACCGCCGGGACGGTCGACCGGGCATATGACAACTGAATAGAGCGTATCCGGTTTTCCATCCAGATGATGATTTATGATATAGTCTCTTATGGGCAGTCTCACTCCTACCACAGGTGAGATGTCGCCGACGTAACCATTTGTATTGTATTTCCAGGCTGCCATAGGCCCCTGATCTCCCGGCTGACCAATACATCCGTAATTCGTAAATACTGTCCTGACCATATTCCCGCTGTGCACACCATTGCGGCGGGCACCTTTATTGCCTTTCGCCAGCTGAGCCTGTGAAACCGGGGCCATCAGACCCATTATAACTGATGTCAGTAAAAATATCCTGATGAATTTCATTTTATCTTCCATGTAGAATAAGTGTTAGAGGTTAAAAGAATATCGATGCACCCAGTTCAACTCTTCTGGGCGCTGAGTAATAGGATGGATTTCTATAATATTCATCCAGCGTATTGACAATAGCGGGCAGATTATCCTGCCTTCTCAAATATTCATTTATGGTAAAATCGGCAGAACCGCTGTCGTTATATACATTCTGCTGGTTTCTTATATCCAGCAGATTGTAGACTTTGGCAAATATGCTGAAGCGCATCGGGCCGAACAGGAAATCCTTAAAAATTCTGATATCCACATTGTATGTAGATGGTTTGAGCTCTGTATTTGTAAGCAGTTCCGAGATATTTATTGATTGCGTAGGAGTATAAGGGAATCCACTGCCGTACTGGGCAATCATACTGAAACCCCAGTTATCGACAGATGTGTAT
Source organism: Bacteroidota bacterium (assembly GCA_050258935.1). Classification (GTDB taxonomy): domain Bacteria; phylum Bacteroidota; class Ignavibacteria; order Ignavibacteriales; family SURF-24; genus JBLMZS01. Next base: position 8,691 of record JBLMZS010000056.1, on the reverse strand, counting down.
GAGAATGTGGCGTTGACAGTATGAGTCTGATCGGAATTGAGCCTGACCAGCTGCATCTCGGGTCTTTTACCGCTAACATATTCATCGCGTGTAGCTGCCGGGTCCGAGGCATTTCCCTTTGCCGTTTGAAGCGTATAATCGATTGTGGCAGCCCATCCATTGGAAAAGCGTTTATTGAGTGAAAGTACTATACCGCGTACAAAACCGAAGTCGCTGTTTACAAACTGGCTGTAGCTTTCCGTACCACCGAAGAGTCTGATTTCATCCGCTCGTGTACCGGTCAGGTCTCTTATATCCCTAAAATATCCGGTAAGGTCCACGGAAATATCTTCGCCGAAAGCCTGCTGGAGACCTACTTCGCCATTGATTGTCTGTTCCGGCTTCAGATCAGGATTTCCTGCCAGTCCCAGATTCCCGGTCCCGCCACCGAATTCATATTCCTGGTTCTGATACAGGTATTCAAAATTCGGGATCTGAAAGAAATGTCCATACGAAAAATGTATTACACCTTTATCAGTAATGGGAAATGCTATACCCAGACGAGGACTCAGCTGGCTTTTGACCGAAGGATTTTTATACCAGTGAGAAAGCCGCTCAGCCATTGTCTGTTTTAAGTTTTCTGTACGCCTTGGCCTGTATATATCAGGATCGGAAGGATCATTCAGCAGCCTTCCTTCTGGTTTGAAGTAATCAAAACGCAGACCTATATTGACTATGAAATCCTCGAATTCAATTTTATCCTGGATGTATGCCGAGAACTCCACCGGTTTTCGGATATATTTCTGCATGGATAGATTCTCATCAGGATTATTTTCATCGGGCACTCTCATTGCAACAAACGGATTGCCTGTTCTGGAAGGTTCACTTAAGTTGTCTTCCTGCAGAAGCAATATATCCTCATAGGAGAGCCTGTGCTGGTTTACTTCCAAACCGGCTTTCAGCATATGCTTCTGGGTGATCTGTGACGATATATCGTACTTGAGCCCAACAGTTCCGGTAGTCCTTGTAAAATGCTGCCTCTGGGTGCCCCCGGTCCTGAAACTGGGTACGTCATCGGGTTCCTGTGTCAGAAGACTCATATGCGTATACCGGGGATCGTGTACGTCCTCGTAAACAAATTGTCTGTATGTTTTATAGAAGTAAGATAATCCGGCCTGATAGAATGTGTTATTCCCGAGAGTATGTGTGACGGTAAGTATGTTTGTGTTTCCATTCCTGAATTTCTTAAAGTCCCCGTCAGGATTTAGTGAAAACGAATGGTCGTAATCCTTGTAATTATTTTTTTCGAGGATGTAATTATAGTTCAGTTTCAACGGCGCCCAGGGCCTGACTGTAAGTTTGCCCTGCAGATATATTTTTTTATTGTAGTTCATAGAAACGAGGCCGCCGCCGCCGCTTTTCTGAATCAGGTATCTGCTGGAAAGCGGCTCACTGGATCCTTTGTTTATAGTAATATCCCAGGGGTTGTAATCCTTCCGGCCATACAGCCAGCCGTCGTTATTATAATACCTGGCATTCAGGAAGAAGGATACCAAATTTTTATATACAGGACCGCTAAGTGAGGCTTCGTAATTCTGCAGATCACCTGGGTTGATGTGATCGATTCCCCTGAAAAGAGACTTGTGAGAACTGATATAGTCCCCAGCGTATGCTGTTGCGGTTCCGCTAAATTTTTCCGATCCCTCTTTTGTTGCAATATTTACATAAGCAGAAAGAGCTTTACCATATTCCGCATTGAATGCACCGCTGATGAACTGCAGTTCCTGTATGGTATTTGTATTTACGTCAACAACTGTTGAACCGTCATAGACATCAGTTACAGGAATACCGTCAATTGCATAAACCACTTCACCCTGTCTGCCTCCGCGCACATTGCCTCCCACTACTCCCGCCTGCAGCTGGAGAACTTCACTGAATTCAGTTACCGGCAAAGAGGCAATCTGCTCGGCAGAAATAACCGACGTTGAAGCAGTAAGATCCTTTGTTACCAAAGGGCGTTGTGCAACAACTACGATTTCCTTATCCAGCGAGATGCTCGTCGGATTGAGCTGAATATCGAGTTTTGTAGTAAGGTCAATCGACACTCTTACTTCTCTGAATACAACAGATGTATAACCTATCGCAGAAACTTTTACTGTATATATGCCTGGCGGGACATTCAGTATATGGTAATAACCGTCCTGATCGCTGGCTGCCCCAAGTGTGGTTCCCTGAATGATGACGTTAACAAATGGCAAAGCCTCCTGAGTTGAAGAATCTGTAATCCTTCCTGTAATTTTACCTGTTGAACCCATGGGATATATTCCGGATGCTGCAACAAGCAGCAATAGTAATATTGCAAAGCTTCCTGACAGATGTACTGTATAAAGCGACATTGTTTTGTTCATTTTCATTCTCAACTATATTGTAACGGCACTTTTATTGTTTGAATATTTACATTGAAAGTATCTGACCAATTTGTCTGTAATGAAGTACAGCAGGAGCATAAATATGAATAGGAATACCGGAAGGCCGGCATAAAGAGCGGTATGATACTCATCTGACGAAGTTATATCCGGCCCGGGCAATATATACATTATGTATATATAAATGATGGCGGCTGCGGCAATTGAGGAACTGATAAGAACAGTATTTCTGACCACCTGCTTTAAATAATAGCTCGCTATATAAACTGATGCTACAGCAGGAGCACACAGCAGAGGCAGGTAAAGAATTTTGAGCATATTAAAAGATGTAGCAGGCTGCAGCAATGGAACCGCCAGGATTGAGAAAATAACCAGAATTGTTGTTGTAAGTCTGCAGGCAAGAACCTGACCGGATTCAGGTCCATTTCCGAAAAACTGGATTGTCAGAAGCGATGATGTCTCTGAAAACAGATTGGACAGACTTCCCATAATGACAGATAATATGCCCGATACTATCAGTCCGTTTATTCCGGGAAAATGTTTTGCAGCTGTATGAATGTGGGACTCATTATGAAATATGACGGGCCCTTTATATACAAATAGAAATATTCCGCTAATTACAGCCAGACACAGAACAAAACCGATCGCTGTATTACTGCGGTTATGACGGAGAATAAATTCACTAGTCTTAATATTGCTAAACAAGCGCATTGAGATGTAACATGAGAAAAGCATGATCGAAACTGAAAGGAATGTCATAATCATAAAATGGACTGAATTCTGAGATGGAAGACGAAAAATATTCTCAGAAAAAGAATAATTGTGTCCTGAAGCAAAAACGGCGAACGCCACAATAAAAAGTAAAAATTGCACGAGCTGCGTTTTCCTGACAATAGTCATTCCGCCGACAATAGTATAGATGCCTGTCAGAAGCAATGTTGCAGTTGCAGATGTAAAAATGTTCCAGCCGAGCAGACTGCTGAATACTCCGCAAGCTATATAAAGGACAAGGGCAATTTCAATTAGATTCAACAATACGAGAAAGACAGAGGAGACAGACAGTAATATGCTGCGGTCCGATTTGCCCCCTAAAGGATAATTATTGCCCGGTTGATAATTTTTCAGCTTTATAACAAGCGATAGGACTATTACTCCGGCTGTTAACAGTCCTAATGGACTTACGGGACGAAAAACAATAATCAGATAACCATACAGAAGATACAGAGGAAAGACAGAGGCCGGAAATATCATTGTTCCGGTTAACGAACCGGAATTATCGTATGAAAACAAGTATTTACGAAGACTCTGGCTTCCGGATAAATGATATATACTTATCGACAGAACTGATATCAGATAGATAAGAATTATACATAAATCGGCGCAATTTCCGACAGATATTATCATATACTTTGCTAAGGTTGTTTTTTAACACCATTGTCAAAGTATATGCCATATTCCAACTATGCGTTTTCAGCTGAATTTATTTAAATTCCTGTCCATTTGTCAGCCCTGTCTGCAATGTTATTATAATTTGGATAATCAACTGATTATCCAAATTATAATGCGATATGCCATCCGCTTATTTATATCCCAGTTGCTTGCCCAGCCTAAAATAATTTGAAGGAGCTATCCCCAGTTTCAGAGATGCGTCTGCATCAGAAGCTGAAATATTTCTAACGAAGTGAATATACTTTTCTCTGAATATTTTTTCTGCATTTTTCAGCGGCATAACTGCATTCTCATCAAAAAGATAGTCCACGCTGTCCGGGTTATTTTTCCTGTCGGGCAGATATTCCGGCATAGTACCAAGTGCAAACTTGACAGTCGATGAACTTATTACGGGTTCGTCGTATATAAGCATTCTCTGCACTGCGTTTTTCAGTTCGCGTATATTTCCCGGCCAGTCATAGTAAAGCAGCTGTTTTCTCGCATCCTCACTGAGAACGGGAACTTCTTTATTCATGGATCTGCAGAAAGCGTTCATAAAATATTCGAGCAGATCTTGAATATCTTCCATTCGGTCTTTTAGCGGAGGGACATATATTGGCAGTATATTCAGCCTGTAGTAGAGATCTTTACGGAATCTTTTTTCTTCAACTTCTTTTAACAGGTCTTTGTTTGTAGCCGCTACTATCCTGACATCCACCTTAATGTTCCTGTTGCGGCCGATTTTTTCTATTTCGCCTTCCTGGATGACACGGAGCAGTTTAACCTGTGCTGTTATTGGAAGCTCCGATACTTCATCCAGAAAAACAGTACCTTTGTTGGCAATTTCAAAGAGTCCCTGTTTCGTATTAGTGGCTCCTGTAAAGGCACCTTTTTCGTATCCGAACAATTCGCTTTCTATAAGGTCGTTAGGAAGGCTGCCACAGTTTATAGGAATGAAGTTTTCAAATTTCCGGATACTGTTATAGTGTATATTATAGGCCACTAATTCTTTTCCCGTGCCCGAATCGCCTGTGATCAGTACGTTGATATCGGACGAAGCAAATTTTATTATCTGTTTTCTCAATTCATCTGTCACTTTGGACGAGCCAATGATCTTTTTTTGATTCAGTATATCTTCGACGTTTTTCAGAAATTTTCGGTTGAGCTCAAGTTTATCTCTCTCCAGTTCCTTTTTGTCGCAGGCATTTTGAATACTAAGGATAAAATCTGTGGGCTGATAGATCATTTCAGGAAAATGGGTCGGATACTTTGTACAGTACCAGAACGCCCCGGCTTCAAGCAGTCTATTTGCGAATTCGAAATCTGCAATGTTCAGAGTCATTTTGGTAATTACTATAATCTGCAGGCAGGAATTTATTTCTTTGATTCTTCTTATGAGAGCCTCTCCCATAATTCCGCCTGCAATCTGGTAATCCATAATTACGACGTCAAAAGCGTCGCTATTGTCCTTCAGAAGTGCAAGGGCTGCTGAACCGTCAGAAACAACATCCAATATTTCTATCTGATTTTCAACATAGGTAATAGTCTTCTGAACACGAATAACATCAAACTCTTCATCCTCGATTAACAGTACTCTTATTTTTCTTCTTCTTGTCATAGTGTAATTCAACTCCGGATATAGTGTTACTAATTCTGTATTGTAAGCGTAAAGACACAGCCTCCTTCAGGACGGTTTTCCGCCTCGATATTCCAGCCGCAGAGTTTTTTAGCCATGTGATAGGCTATAAAGCAACCGTATCCATAATGTTGTCCGTCTGAATTGCTGGAGGTACTGTTCTCAAGAAATATTTTCTTGATTCCATGTTCGTTATTTTCTAGAAGCGCATCAGTAATTCCTCTTCCGTCATCGCTGATTAGTATCTTCGTTTGTCTGTTTTCTTCTGAAAATATTGTACGAATTATCAGATTTATCTGCTTATCAGGATTGTGTGAGATACTGTTCTGTATCAACGGTTCGATTATTTCCCATATAACGAACTCATTTACAGCAATTGGCGGAACTCTGTCATCCAGTTCCAGGAATATTTTATACATCGTTGACTTCTGGTATACGCGCAGGAACAGATTATCAACAAGAAATCTTAGCACTTCATTTATATCTGTTCTGAACATCGGATTAATGATTGTATGAAGAGGGGGGTCATACCACTTCATATCATATATAACACGGCCGACAAAGTTTGTATATTTTGAGATCCGGTACTTTGTATCTCCAATATTTTTTACCGTAAGCTGCCCCAGGTCGTGAATAATAAATCCAACTACTTTCTCAGCTTTATGGTAGGCATGATAAATCCGCTTTGTAAATACGAACTCCTTTTCGTGAGCAATTTTTTCCTTGATCAGATTTTCTCTTTCTTCGTAGAGCATTCGTTGTGTCTTATCCCGTTCCCTTACAGTGTACGATGATATCTGATACATAGCAAACAATCCGAGCAGTATAATCGAATAGAATATAACCGCCATTTCATCGTAATTGGAAGCAAACTCACTGGTAATAGCAGAAAAATTAGGGTTATTCTTCATATACAGTGCCCCCAGTACCTCGCCATTGGGTACGAGAGGCACAAAGACGTGAAATTTTTGGTTACTATCTATCAACGTCTGTATGCCCTCTGAACTAATCATATTCTCCTTCACCCGATTAAAATACTTCTGTGCTTCGTTATGCTGGAGCAATGGAGACGGAATGGAATCCGGGTGTTGTTTTATCAAAGAAAACAGAACGCTGCCCTCGTCGAGTACAAACAGCTTATTGCCCTTGTAGACAAATATGCAGACTTCTTCCACATTTTTCTCCATAAGCTGCTGGCTTAGTATAATATCGAAGCGTTGTATCATCTTGGCGCTTTCTGAAGCTGTAAGATTTTCATCAGCCTGGAGAGTTTCGATCAGCAGTTCGAGAGATGTTGCAGTTACATTGGCCATTCTGGCGGCAGAATAATTACGATACCATTCTTCAGTTTTTTCGGAAAAGGAGTGGATTGAAGCCTTGTATACAAGTGAAAGAATGAGCTGGAATATTATCAGAATGATGAATAATGCCAGTAAATGCTTGAATTCAAACCTGTACTTCTTAATTCTTTCTGTAATTCCCATAACATACTTAGTTTGAGCTGAATTCATATTTTAATCTTTCTTCAGCACCAGCAAGCGCCTTATCGACTGAAAGATCTTTGTTTATGGCAGATTTAATGTATTGAGAGAGAATGTCAGACCATTTTGTATAATACTTATTACCCGGTCTGTATATTCCCTTGTCGAACAATCCCTTATAAAACTGCAGTTCATTATTTTTCTCAACGAATGCTTTATTATTGTATAATGTTCTGTTCACCGGCAGGAACCCGCCATTGTTATACATCAGTTTTTGCGCTTCTTTACCCAGACAATATCTAATGAATTCAGCAGCTTCCTTTTTATTTCTGGAATATTTCGAGATCATAAGATTCCAGCCACCTGTAAGAGAGACATATCTATGACCGCTAAAATGCGGCAGGGGAAATCTTACCAGATGCTTTATTTTTCCGCTGTCATCAGCTAATGCCTTGTAGTCCCACCCGCTGTTGGGCCATCCGCGGTAAAACAGCCCGTTATTTGCAATAAAATAGGAATAGCTGTTGTTCTCTTTGAGCTGGGTTACTACAGACGGTGATATCCTGTGAACATTGACCAGATCGGCAAGAGTTGTGAGCGCCCGGTGAGCCTCAGGAGAATTAAGACTAATTTCGCAGTTCAAACCCGACTCGTCTTTCTGTGCAAGCAGAAGTTCTATAAAACTGCAAACCAGTCCCTCGTAGTTGTCTGCCTGAAATATATAAACCGGATAGCCGTATTTCCGCAGTTCTCTGCCTGTTTCAATGAACTCTTCCCAAGTTATAGAACTTCTCAATTTTTCAATAAATCCCTTAGGAAGCGGAAGCTTTTGCAGAAGATCCATACGGCAGTACATTACACTCTGATCAATAAACATCGGCAGGCATATTAAGCGATGTCCATAGTAGCATGGCTTTATTGCATTCGGAATTATTTCCCGTATCTCTTCGGCTCTGAAATACTTATCCACCGGTTCACACCATCTGGCGAAACGGGTGATCCATATCTGATCTATAGAAAAGATATCAATGCGGTCACTTTCGCCGCGCAGATAACGTGCAAAAAGTTCCTTGCGTTCATTAGTACTGAATTTTGTAAAGGGCAGGTTGATGCAGACGACACGTATTTTCCCCCTATAGAGTTCATTGAACCTGTCGATTACCTTTAAGTGTGCCGGAGAAATATTATCAGCATAATAGATCACCTTTTCAGAACTGCTTCCGTCATATTTATTCTGAAAAGTCAGGAAGTAATAAAATATTGCTCCGGAGAGAATAATAATCACGGCTCCAAGTACAGAGTAGGAAAGTTTAGAAATATTTTTAACATTTTTCCAGTTCATGAACTCCAACTTTTCCTTTAGGAATATATAACTGTTTCCGCTCACCTTCCGTGAATAGTGACGTAAAGATAATTTTAAATATCCGGTAAATCAACACTGAAGATCTTTTGAATTTAAACAATCGTTTGGCTGAAGTCTTCGTATATTCCAGAGAATTATTCTGCCTTGCCCAAAAATGACACCGGCAACCATCATTATTCTGTCACTTTAGCGCGAAATATTTGATATCAAGCTTACAGGCATTTATATTTATATATATGTTTATATTATATCTGATTATTACAGGAGTTTAATGGATCGCAGGAATCGTACAAAAATTATTCTTATACTTGGCTTTCTTACGGCAATAGGACCTTTTTCCATAGATGCTTATCTTCCGGGCTTTCCCTCAATTGCACT
>JBLMZS010000055.1:0-85146 GCA_050258935.1 Bacteroidota bacterium | reverse complement strand
TGGCAATACTATTGTCTATAATATACTGATTTACATTTCTGAGCTGATCGAGCTGATACTGATTATCACCGGTACCCCCCGAAAAGAAAATATAGCGTTTATTCCATTCATCATAGTTTCCCGAGACATAATTGCGGTGCTTATCGAGGTAGGCCTGCAGTTCCTCATTAGTATTGACAGGAAGTCTGCCAATATTCATCTGCGGTATATAAGCACCGGTGCTGTCCCAGATAACAAACCAGTTATCGCTGACCGAAGAGCCGAAAGACGGTACGTAGTTATAGGTCGGACTCTGCTTCATAAATCTGGTTTTGTTATGATAGTAGTCATATGTAGCAGCTCCGGCAAGGAGGACATAACCGGGATAGGGCTGAGTCCATGATGTATGTGTGGTCTTTAGGAACTCCCGAATACATTCAGGATTAAAAAAGCCGTACGAAAATTCGTCATAGATATTATCAATATCAATAACTCTAGTCTTCATACTATACTTTTCTGCAACAAATGCAGCATACTCCAGCGACTTTTCGTAGAATTTTTTATGGGTTATCAGCAGATAATCAGCCGTATTTTTTGAAGAACTGAGATTCTCAAATTTTTTCAGATAATAAACGACTGGTTTGAGAACTTTTACATCCGAAGCTGCAATAAACCTGCTTCCCGGAGATATGGTATCTGCGAAATAAAATGTTCCCTGATCGGACGAAGCATTATATTTCCTGTACCCGTCCGAATACTTCCAGACGGTTATTTTATTTGCAGCCGCTCCGGTAAGTCGTACAGAATGAATCCCAGCCTCAGTGAGATAAGGAAAGCCAAATGCCAAAGTATCACCAGACATTTTAAGATATCTGGGATATTCCAGTTCGTACCAGTCCACAATACAGGTATTTAAAGTTGCATTTGTAGTGTATGAATATATCTTCAGTGTATTATTGCCCTGCAGCATAGCACTGGAATTGTAGACTCCGGAAAGTACTTTCTGCTGATATTTATCTACATATCCAGAATCCTGAACCGGCTGATTATTCAGTCCAATTGCAAGCAGGTGAGAATTTCTCGAAATGTTGGAAGCATAATCCTGTAGTTTCGCATAAAGATACACATTCTTTCCCGGATAGATATCCGGGGTTTGAAAAGAAATGTTTCTGGTGCCAACCGCCAGATTTCCTTCGTGCCATGTTTTGTTTTCATACCAGAACGGGCTTTCGCGTCTTACCTGGTCAGCCATTGAGAAATCGTACCAGTTATTATTCTCGATATGTTTCAGAGAATAATAGTAAAGCAGAGTATCCGAAGGAGTAACGTTGTTATTGCCGTCAATCACTGATACTCTCTGCCCCTTAGGACCATCCCAGGTCAGCCAGTAGATAGTAGTGTCTGAATACCTGTCCAGATATTCGTTATATGGTTTTCCATACTGACTGATTTTTCTATAGTCACCGCCCATATTCCTTTGGCCGGCAAATTCTATATAATCCTCCACATTGAAAACATTATCTTCTTCACCCGAAACATATATAGGAATTTCTTTTCCTCTCACTATAAGTTTGAAAGTTTTTGGACTGACGCTGAAAGGGCTGAAGCCAAATCTGACCAGATCATCATAATTCAGTCGGTAAATACCGTCCCTGGCCACGCCCAGTTTGATATAATATTTATCATAGTCTATCCAACCATCGTTTTTAATAATGTTCAGCCGCGGATCGGCCTTGAAAGATCCGGCACCAACAGGATTGGAAATTATCTCATCAGTTTTAGCAATAGAAATTCTGTCATTTAGTTGTATATTCTGCGGAAAGGACAATGAAACAGAAAATCTCGTTATTTTGTAAACAGATCTGGAATCATTGTTCTGCATAAAAGGATGAACAACTGCGTGGAGGCAATAATTATTCCCAATCCAGGTATACCCCTTCACCTCAAAGGCAGATTTCTGAGCAGCAGACGGATAATCCCTGGATTCCGCGTACTGCAATTTGCGGTCATCAGTAATTGATATTTCAGGATTCTGTTCGGCAAAAGCATCAATATCCACTTGTTCAGAAACAGAAAACCGCACAGAAGGTTTTGAATCAGGCGGAACGGATATATATATATTATACGATGGCAGAATAAATCCGCCCGGATCGCTTTCATCCATAAAATTACCGAAATGGAGAAAATTAGCTTGATCTTTCTTTATAATTTGGTAATTTTGATTTTCATAAAAATATTCGAGTTTATATACGTTTCCTTCGCTTTTTTCAGATTTAATCTTTATTTGAGAATACGACTCGGAAAACGGCAAAAACAATACAAATATTAACAGGCAGGTCAAACATACATTGCTTAAATCGTCAGAAATGAAATTTTTATGCATTTACTCCCCGTTTTACTTTACTGTAACTTAATTATTTGATATCATTTTTTCAATCTGTGATTGAAGTGTATTGTAATTTCTATCTGCTTTCTGTTGCCGGGGGCAATCTTTATACCAGCATTATTGTATAAAATATGTATCCCGAAACAATCATCTTTTGGGAATATCAGAAAAAAAAGTATCAGATACAATTGAGATAAGCCTGAAATATTATATCAGTTATTAAATTTTCACATAATCGGACTGTTCAAGAAACATTAACAGCATGAATATTACTTTTGACAACACATTTTTTAACATTACGACTGTTAATGAATATTATGAAATAATCAGACGCTCAATTATGAGTGAAAGGAAAGTTGTATTTTTTTACCTGAATTCGTATTCATATTACCTGGCAAGACACAATCCCCTGTTTTGTACATGCTTTAACAGGGCCAGCTATATTATACCCGACGGAACAAGCATCGTCTGGGCAGTAAAATTGCTGAATAGACATAGAATTCAGAAAATAACTTTCAATCATTCCTATTTTGCGTTCAATAAGGAGCTGTTTGTAAAAATGCGTCAGCGCATTTTTCTGCTCGGTTCCACCGATGATATACTGGCAAAAATCACCTCGCAAACTCAGAATCCTGATTCGGATCTGAATATTGTCGGAACACATAACGGTTACTTTACAGATCAGGAATCCGGTGAAGTGCTGGCACTAATTGAGAAATGTCAACCGGATATATTGCTGGTTGGTATGGGAATGCCCAAATCTGAAATCTGGATAATGAACAACCTTGACTGTATCTCCGCCAAATGCATTTTCACAGTGGGGAATTTTTTCGAGATCATTGCCGAAGAAAAAAAGATTGCACCCAATTTCCTTATCAATACAGGCTTTGAATGGTTCTACCGCCTGCTTCAGGAACCGCGCCGTTTGATGAAGAGATATATAAAGGCAAACAGTTATTTCGCAATCAGTATTCTAAGGCTTAAATTGAAGTTAATTTCGGGTAAACAATACTGACAAGATTGCAGAATGAATATTAGCGATTCAAGAGTTTTGCACCTGATAAAGAAACTTGATCTTGGAGGGATTGAGAAATCCACCATATCATACTCAAATTACCTTTCATCTGAAGTCAGCTTTGTCGGGATATTTGCCGAAGAAGGTTTTTACAGCCATTCTAATTTAATCGACAAAAAGGTTGAGTTATTCTATCCGGCAGGCAGTATAAGCAATTTCGGGTATTATTTTTCCAATCTTTTCAGTCTGATTGACGTAATCAGAAAGAACAGAATAAATATTATCTTTTATCATCACCGCATTTTCATACCGTTCATCTGGTTTGTCCGGAAGCTGATGCCTGAAATAAAGATTGTATATACACATCACAATGTATTCAACGACCCTATCAATTTATTTCTGCCGGCCGACCGGTTCCTGGCTGTCAGCAATGAAACAGGCAGAGATCTGAGCAATTATCACAAATCCGCGATTCATATCATTCCACACGGGATCGATATTAGTCACCCCGCTCCGCGTAAAGCATCGGTTATACGTAATATAGGTTATGTGGGCCGGTTTGCACGGTTCAAGGGAATCCCGGTATTGCTGGAAGCATTCTCTGAGCTAATCAAGGTAGAACCGGAATACAGACTGTTATTGCGCGGAGAAGGTGAAGAGATGGAAATCATCCGTCAGTATGTGCTTTCACACGATCTGCAGGAATACGTAAGATTCTGTGCACCCGAATATAATCAGGACATAATTTTTCAGGATATCGATCTTCTTGTTCTGCCTTCTACTGAGCTTGAGGGTTTCGGACTGGTGGTGATCGAGGCCATGGCTATGGGAATTCCTGTGATCGCCTCAGATGTCGGCGGAATCAGAACAATACTGAAAGATAATTATAATGGTATGCTATTCCGGCCCAATGATGCAAAACAACTTGCTGAGAAAATCCGGCTGATCACAGATGACAAAGAGGTTAAAAACAGATTAGTAAATAATGCACTAATAAGTACACAGACTAGTTTCTCATTTTCTAAAAGTATAGATATGCAGATACAACTATTAAAGGAACTATAATGTAGTATATAATATCTCTTCACTGCACAAGTTAAGCTTATCAGATTTTTATCCACCTGATCCCATCAAAATAGATCAACTGTTTTTCCATATACTCTTTTGGTCCGCTAAATGTAATTCGATCAAATCCACGTCCGTTATCAGCATAATTATAGTTTGACATATAAAACTTCTCAAAAAAGTTTTTTTCTACTACAAGTGTTACATTTTCGTTGACACAAAATACAGAAATTGTATTCTTGTTCTTCCGGGCATAAAGATACTTGTTAGAAAAACAAGTTTCAGTCTGTGGAGCATACACAATAATATCCGCAAACCTAAGATCCCCCTGCTTTCCGAAATCACCATTTTTATAATAATAGTACATGTATTCAATAGGTTCAAGGTTTCTCACAACAATCAAATATTTATCTTCATTATCGGATATTTCTTTCTGAAGTTGCATAATTGCTCTATGCGTCATCAAAGTCACTTGTTTTCCTGATACTACACTTTGCCAACCAGCATATAAATTAAGGGAAATCATTAATATCAATATACATCCAAAGATATTCTTTTTGTCATCAAATCTGGGAATCATTATTAACATAAAGATGCCAAACCAAAATATAATGATGGAGTTTAATCTGCCTCCTCCAATAGCTGCCATTCGCGGATAATAGATAATCAGAAATAATACTAATCCCCTAAAGATATATTTTGAAGACAGATGGTATTTCCTGTATAGGATATTCCATATCCACAATGCTAATACTACTGAACACAAGACACAAAGTTCTTTATGTATAAGACAAAGTTGGTATATCTTCGTCCCAAACAATGGAGTAAATACGTAAAGTGTGGTACCGATAATTGAGAATGGTTTCTTCCAGAGATTATTAATAACCGAAACATTATGTGAACTGAATGCAAAGTTGATGAATGAGACAAGTCCCATTATCAGTATTCCCACAGTCAGGAAATAAAACACTTTTTTTTCACTCGTGTGGAAATATTTATCATACAGTAATAATACAACAGTCAATAATAGAGGAAGTTGTAGTGACTGTTGCTTTGAGAGAATGGAAAGGACATATAATAACAGAAAAAGGTATAGTGAACTACTCTTTCTTTGCTTCATGTATGAAACAAACGCTAACAATGCAAACGTATAAAACAGCACTACCAGAAGTTCAGTAATGTTGCAGATCCAAAATATCCAGTAAAAAGAATCAGTATGCAGTGTTACTAAAAGTATTATTACGATAATCAACCGATTATCAATTTCGTATTTTATATACTGTTTAATTTGATTATAAAGGAAATACAAACCGGCAACATATATTGAATGAACAATCAGGACAATTAGCTTCATGCCAAAAGGGTTATTCCCCCAAATGTGATAGTTCACCCATAAAAAGAAATATGATACAGGCCGAAAGAACAGAAAGTATTCCGTATTGATATTAAGAGATACCGGAACAGACAAATTCTGTTTTATGTTTGCAAATATTAAAAAATCATCTGCAATAAAATCAGGGAAATAAATAATCACCGGAAGGAAAACCATCCAGTTTATAATGAGTACAAATAGAAGCGGGAAATGCTTATATCCCAATATATTTCTGGCTGTCATTTAATATTCTTGAAAATTTTAAAGATTAGAACTCACTTTGCACAAACACCCGTCTTTTAATCCGGAAAGAGCAGCTCTCAATTCTCTCCAGCTGAATGTCATCGTAAATCCGACAAGGTATTTAAGAAGTTTTGATAATAGAACTGTTATCGCAATAATACTGTATGGAAACTTAAAATACTTTCTAATAAGAACAGTTTTACCTTTCATTCTGGAATAGTACCCTACCGGCTTAAATTTTACCAATCTGTTGCGTTCATTCTTAAAACTCTTAGAGACCCAATGTTTTACTAACTTTTCCGGCAGATATATTAGTTTAAAACCTTGCTCAACAGTTCTGATGCAATAATCCAGATCTTCATAATAAGCGAAAAAATTTTCGTCCAAAAGTCCGACAGTATTGATAACCTCCTTACCGATAAACATGCAGCAGCCCGAAATAAAATTCACTTCTATGGGACACTTTGATGAATCTTCAATGCCAACCTTCGCGATAGAATTCACTTCAAGAGACCATTTATTATACTCTCCCCCGGCATACCAAGGCTGCAGCGATTCCATTTCCACAATTCCGCAGGTGACTATGCCGCAATTTACAGACGTGTCTGCAACATATGCTAATGAACTGATCAGTTCATTTTCAGCTATTGCATCGTTATTGAATAGAAGGATATAGTCTGCCCCGTTCATTATAGAATACTCAATTCCGGCATTACACCCGCCGGAAAATCCAAGATTACTTTTATTTTCAATCAGGGTAATTTCAGGGAAATCATCCCGGAGCAGTTTTCCTGATCCATCAGCAGATGCATTATCAACGACAACAATCTCTGTATTACTGTAGCTTTGTAATATTAGTGATTTTATACAGCGGCTGGTTAAATGATAACTATTCCAGTTAAGAACTATGACCGCAACCTTGGCTTTAGATTTTTGCATCGGACAGAACCTTTTCATTGATTTTCGTATCTATCACCTGACTAATGCTCGAGGCTCTGTTTTCCCATGTACAGTACTTTAGGTACTCCATGGTTTCAGTTTTGCCCTTTTTCATTTTCAGCTTGCCGGACAGCAGCATTTCTATATAACCGAAATATTCGGAATCGTTTTTATAGAGGAACAGAAAATCAGAAAAATTCTCCATCTCACCATAATTGATAACAACAGATGGAGTACCACTGTATATATATTCATATATCTTCACAGGATTAACTGATTCAATAAAATCGCTGAGAACAAACGGCATAACGAGCATATCTGAATTATTCAGAACTAATTGAACCTGATTTTTAGGAATAGTACCCATGCACTTCAAACGTTCGTGTTTCGGTATCTCACATTCCACAGGTCCCCACAAATAGTAAATTATATCATTGTACTTATTAAGACTTTCAATAAGTAACCTGAGATCCATCCATTTTGAGATTACACCCACATATGAAATAATTTTATATCCTCTACCTGACCCGAATAAACTCATTAAGTACTCTGCAGCAGAATGATCCGGATTATTCATAGCATTCAGTGCCAGTCCATTATTGCAAACAAAACACTTGTCATTGACCCCGTATCTGGTTAAAATCTTTGCCTTTAAATTATCAGATGAACAAAATACTAGCGATGATTTTTCAACTAATATTCTTTCGAGATTGCGTAACCTAATACTTTTACCCGATTTTACTACTGAAGGTTCAGTAAGAGCATCATCCATACAATCATATACGATAAGGCCATTGGTAAATAGTTTCACATCTATAAACTCAAGCAATATTGGATGGGTGATCCAGTAAATATTGTATCCTCTGCCGGGAAGTATATAGCTAAAGTAAATAGCCGACAATTTCTTATTTAACCAGGAAATCATTTTGCTTCTTTTATTTAACGGCAGCAAATAAATACTGTTTATCTTCGAAGGCAGTTTATCTCCATTGTTTACTAATTTTTTTGATTTATGCAACGGATTTAAATGGAATACTTCAATATCATAATACCGGGAAAGCTCTTCACATAAATATTGAGGTCTCTGTTTAACCCAAAACCACGAAATATGCATAAAATAAAATATTCTGTTCATTTTTACTTCAAATTATTCTATTCGATAAAGCGTTTTGGAAAATCAAACCTGTGAAATATTACATCATACATCGACATCAGTTGCATAGTAATCTTCTTTTTATCCGCTTTAAACAGCATTATGTTTTTTGCTATGGAAAGAAGTAAATAAACGAAATAATGCATCTTTACGAAAATATTTTCTCCATATTCCAAATAGCAATAGCTTAAATTTCTTATCAGATAATAATATCTGTAACCGTTGAAAGATGTATTTTTTGCAGGATTCAATCTCATCAGCAATGCACCAGAGCATAAGTAGATTTGATATTTGTGATGGTACCGTATCCTCAGAGCATATTCAGTATCCTCTCCCGAAATAAAAAAATCACGTCGGGGAAATCCGCATTGCTCAATAATAATCCGATTAATAAGCGGACCTTCAAAAGTAAACTCATGAACTTCAAGATTTTTCGGAACATCATTTATACTGGAATACTCAGATTGAATAGTTTTTCTTCTGAAGTCTCTCAGAAATAGCGAGTGTAGATCAAGCACTATTGCTGTATAATCATCAATATTTCCCTGGGTATCTATCCGTAAAGGTACTCTGACAGATCCCTCAGAACTATTCAACAATATCTCAAGACAATCATACTGCGGGACTACATCATCGTCCATGCACCAGATCCATTCATAACCGGCTTCATAAGCAAATCTTATACCTGTATACTGACCACCAGCACTGCCCGAATTCATTTGATTTATTATATATACATCTTCCTGAGCATTAAGCCAATTGACCAAATCAATATCATCGCCATTGTTCACTATGATTATCTTATTAACCGGAAATTTCTGTTTCCTTATTCCATCAACGCACTTCTTTAAGTATTCCAGTCTATTGTATGTTACAACAACTGCAGCAATGTTTGTGTTACTTTTGATCATACAATGATGTTCGTGAATTTAATCTGTTTAACAATTACCCGTACAAAAAAGATAATATTATTAGCTGACAAATATAACGGCAATTTGAACCAATTGATAAATTTCATTTTACTAAATACGAATATTAGAAAGGTAACTTACTGCTGTACCGGTTTGATGTAGCTTTATACAATAACGTATTATAGACATAAAATACTCCGCAAAATACCACCGTCTCGGACAGCAGCGTGGCAAAGGATGCTCCCATATAAGAGTATTCAGGAATAAGCAGAATATTCAGAACAATGTTCGTAACCGCACCTAATGTA
Organism: Bacteroidota bacterium; assembly: GCA_050258935.1. Classification (GTDB taxonomy): domain Bacteria; phylum Bacteroidota; class Ignavibacteria; order Ignavibacteriales; family SURF-24; genus JBLMZS01. Next base: position 75,775 of record JBLMZS010000055.1, on the reverse strand, counting down.
ACTGTAATAGCATATGCCTTCTGCCGGCCCCACGCTATCAAGGGATTACCGAAAAATATATTCACACTGACAACGAGTGAATTGAGCGCGAGTATCTTCAAAGGCCCTATGGCACTCAGGTAGCTTTCCCCAAATATTATCTGCAGGATTTCCGAAGGGAAAGAGAAAATTATGCCGCTCAGCACAATTCCCGCACCCGCCATTATAATTCCGTAACGGTATATAATAAGTCTGAATTCACTGCTGCCATCCGGCTTATTCTTTGACAACGACGGGAAAAAAGATGTAAGTATTATCTGATACGGCACCGTACTCAATAAAAATATCTTTACCGCAGCATTATAAATACCAGTCTCTGCATCTGTCCTGAAATAACCCAGCATTACAATATCCAGGTTATAATATACGGAAATCATCAATGACGAAAAAAATAATGGATATGAAGCCCGCATCAGCTCACGCAGATATTTATAGTCTGTCATAAGCCGTATTTTACTGTATCTGCCTGAATAATGCTTCAGCAATGATAGTGAAATTACTGCAGCCGACACCACCGGTATGATTACCGCCCGCAACAGGTCATCCCCAGACTTTACGAATATATATGTTCCCGCCAGCACCAGAACGTTCATACCGATATTCCGTGCAGCCACAACCTTCATTCTCTCTCTCCCCTGATAGAACCAGTTCAGCAGCAGGGCTGCCGGAAAGAAATTCAATCCTGAAACCAGCAGTACACACTTGGTCAATAGCGGCTTGTCAAGAATTACAACTATGACTACCAACAGAATATATGATACTGCAGCTAATACAAGCCGTACAGTAATTATTCCATTTACCAGTCTTGAAGTTTTTCCCGAATCATCCAGACTGAGAGCTGCCTCACGCATGCCATAGGTTTCCAGTCCGAATCCTACTAACAGGAGGAAATATGAAAGAAACCCGGAAGTAAATCCAAGTATCCCAAATCCTTCAGCCGATATCATACGGGCCAGATAGACTACTGTAACAAATGCAATTGCCTTGCTGACAATCTCTCCTGAAAATAACATATAAATATTCCGGAGAATCTTTTTATCGAATAAAAACGACAACGCATTCTTCATCTGATACAAGACTTTTGTGATAGTTTCTATCATGACTGACCGGATAGCTGCCTGACCAGATTTAGCGCACCTGCTACTACCTGATCCATATTGTAATACCTGTATTCGGCCAGCCGGCCCAGGAAAAAGACATTCTTTTCAGACTTGGATAATGAATGATATTTACCGTACAATTCGCTGTTCTCCGCAGAAGGCACCGGATAGAATGGCTCACCGTTTGCTTTCGGAATTTCCTTTATCAGCGTGGTACCGGAACATTTCTGACCGGTTATGTGCTTGTATTCAACTATCCTTGTCCATTCCTCATCTCCCGGATAATTCACCTGTGCAGCTTCCTGAGCGTATTCCCGCGCGAAATATTCAGAAATGAATTCCAGAGATCTGTATGGCAGCTTTCCATATTCGTAATTATAAAAAGAATCGACTGGTGCGGTACAGATGATCCTGTGGAATTTTATATCTGACAAAACCGGCTGGTAATCCTGCTCCAATACTACTTCGATGTTTTTGTGGGACAGCATTTTTTTCACCATCGCAGTGTACCCCTGATCCGGCATGTACTGAAATCTATCAGTAAAATACCTGCAGTCATCGTTCAGCCTCACGGGAATTCTGCCACAGACGCCCGGCAGGAGCTTATCGGCGCTTATTCCCCACTGCTTCTTTGTATAATTCTTAAACAGCCGTTCAAATATATCGGCGCCGGCACGGTTCATAATTATCTGCTGGGAATTTAGGACCGGGTCGAAATTAGTCCTGACCCCGGATAGAAATTTTTCGGTTTCCGACTCGTCCTTTAACTGTATATCATACAGCGCATTAATGGTTTCTCTGTTAACCGGCAGTGGTATGAGTTTTCCATCTAATCTGGCCAGTACATGATGTTCGTAGAATCGCCAGCTGGTAAACCCGGAGAGATATTCAAAAACATTCCGGCTGTTCGTATGGAAGAGGTGGGGGCCGTATTTATGTACAAATATTCCGTTTTCGTCATATTCATCGTATACGTTTCCGGCTATATGACTGCGTTTTTCGATGATCAGAATTTTTTTCCCGAACTGCGAGGCAAGCCTTTCAGCAGCAACGCTTCCGGATAGTCCGGCGCCAATTATCAGATAATCATACATACAATACCGGGAAAATGAGTATTACAAATTGGGTAAGTTAAGTGTTTTTTATCTAAGCCACTGTTCCGGGTTCAGGTTCTGACGTTCATTCCAGACTTCGAAATGCAGTACATGCCCTTCCAGCCCTTCTCCCACTTTACCAATTACACTGCCCGAGCTGACGCGGCTGCCCTTTCCGGCATAGATTTCCTCAAGATGTCCATATACGGTCCGGTAACCGCCGGCATGAGTAATAATAACAACACTTCCATAGCCCGGAACCCAGTTAATAGAAGAGACAATTCCTTCTCCCACACTTCTGACATCAAGAGATCCCGGTCTGGCATTTATGTCTATGCCGTAACTAATAGTTACGGTATTGAGTTTCTGATTCCTGTTCTGTCCGAATTTCCTGATAATACTGCCGCTCAGTGGCCAGTTCAGACGGCCTTTGAGAGAAGAAAATGCAGAAGATGAAAATTCTGTCTGCTCTCCTGCAATCAGCTCATCTGATTCACCAGTATTGCCATCCTTTGCAGAAGGATTGATATTCTCATGCCTGCTATTAGGCTGAGATGCAGCTTCTTCGGCAGCTATTGTCGCGGGATGCCTGGTATTATCCGTTGCCAAAGATTTTCGGCTGCTTTCATTCTTCTTTCTTTTGAGTTCCATTGATGCAATCCGCTCTGCATCCTTCCGACGCTTTATTTCATCCTGCTGCTGTTTGCGCCTGGCCTCGAGTCTTGCTTTTTCTTCTGCCTTTCTCCTGTTATCCTCTGCGACAAGCTGAGAAATTATATTGCGTATCTCAACCTGTGCCTGACGCTTGAGCTCAATTTCTTTTTTCAGCGCATCCTTGTCAGCCTTCAGGTCCTGAATCATCGACTTCTTTTCCTGTATTTTGGCAGCCAGTCTGATCTCTTCATTTTCTTTCTCCTGCGTAAGCTGTCTCTTTTCGTCTCTTTCCTTTATCAGCGCAGTCCTCAGGCTGTTCAGTCTTTCCCGGGAATTTTTCAGCTCATTCAGATCACTGGCCCTCTGTTCAGATATCTTCTGCAGATACTTATAACGTACCAGCGCCTGTCCTATATTTTCTGATCCGAAGACAGCTTTAAGCAGACTTGTATTGCCGTGCTTGTACAGATAAACTATATACCTGGAGTAGGTCTGTTTGAGGCGTGAAATTTTTTTCTCTACAGCGCTTATACTGTTCTCAGTTCCCTCTACCTGTCTGGCTTTTTCAGTTTCTGCCTGACGCATCTGAGATATGATATCATTCAGCAGAAAGTTCTGCCGGTTGTAATTCTCGATCAGTTCGAGCGATTTTTTTTCTGTCCTGTTTTTGCTCTTCAGTTCAGACTCGAGTGAACGCAGTTCTTTCTCGATACCGGAGAGCTGGTGCTTCTTGGTCTTAATATCCTGAGCTTCAGCGCCTGGTATCAGGCAGAACAGAATTATGCTAATTATTACTGCATACCGAAACATAGAAATATTTGTTTTCTGTGGGCAATATTGAATCAATCGCGTACAACCTGAACATCATCTGGGACAGACATCCGGATGGAGACATTTTTCTTGTTAAGCGAAATTTTTCTGTAATCAATTTTCAGATTCTGCCTGCCGGCTCCTGTAGACAGTTCAGAATGATACGGCACGGGAATATTTTCCATTGTCTTAAATTTGGAAAATGTGCTGTTCAGTACCGAAGTATTTTTTTTGTCCAGCATCTCAAATCCTGTAACGGCAAGATCACGTATGTCAACGCGATATTTGCTTACAAATCCTGTGAGCGAATCAGTATAGGTAAGCACATATTTATTGTAGTCTATCTCATACTTATCCGGATTCTGCTGGAGTTTTGGAGTGAGGTTTACCGAACCGATCAGTGCATCCATGATGTCACTGAACGACAGGTCTATTTTAAGTACCTTTTTCAGGACGCTGCTGCTGTTTTTTCCGGTATACAGAACATTATGCATAATATCATAGAACTGGTAATTTCTATTGGTAATCAGCGCCTGAGCCAGATCGATACCAAACGGGCCGTAGAACTCCACATACAGTGAATCCGGCCTGATCAGTACAGCCCTGAAGTCAGCAGTACCGCTGAAATCCTTTGTGGAAATGTCGATATTTCCCGTTCCCTCGAAATTCTTCACTTTTCTGCGGTTAGCCTCAAGTTTCTTAACGAGTCTTTCAGACGGTATAAGCTCCACTTCCTCTGTAGGTTTTGAAGGCACGCACCCCGGCAGCGACAAAATGATTATTTGCGCTGTAACAATGAAAAATGCTAAAATAGTAGATCTCTTGAATATCACAGTTCACCTTTTTCAATTTTTTGTTTCAGTTCACCATTACTGGAATCCATTTGATATGACTTCTGCCACATTTCGATTGCTCTCTGCCTGTTTCCCATTTTAAAGGCAATGTCGCCCATGTGTTCCAGCAGTGTGGCGTTGGAAGTATCCAGATCAATGGCTTTCGAAATATAACTCTCTGCGAGTTTAAAATCACCAAGCCGGTAGTACACCCAGCCGATAGTATCGAGATAAGAAGAATTAAGTGGATCCTCATTGACGGCACGCTTAACCATTTCAAGAGCTTCATTGAGCTTTATTCCCCTTTCAGCGAGTGAATAAGCGTAGTTATTCAGTACCAATGTATTTGAAGAATCCAGCTCTAGCGCCCTCACATAAGCACTGTCGCACTGTTCCCATTTTTTCTGAGCATTATATATCAGTCCGAGTGTGCCGAGCAGGTCCACATTGTCCGGTGCAATCTCAAGTGCCTTCTTTATATATTTGATTGACTCATCTGTTTTTTTCAGCTGGTTAAGAGCAAAACCATAAGCAGATAGCGCTGTGATGTCCTTTGAGTTGAGTTCAACTGCTTTTTTCAGATAGAGTTCAGCTCCGCTGAAGTTGTTTGTCTGCGAATATGAAAGTCCCAGTATCAGGTTGATCACAAAATTATCCGGGAAGTTATCGGCGGCGCCCCCCAGCAATGAAATTGCATCGGAATACTTTTTATTGTCAAAATACAATCCTCCGAGCCGAACAAAGGCATCGGCATTCCATCCGGCAAGTTCTGTAACCTGCTTCAGGTAGCGCTGGGCTGACGAATCATCTTTCAGCTGCATTGCAATTTCGCCGAGCACCATCTTAACCTGCCAGGCTGTGGTATCGCGGTCCAGAAGAATAAACATCTTCTGAGCTACAGGCAGTATGGTACTGTCCTGAAGCGATCGGTTGAGATAGGCTGAGCCGATGCGCATCTTGGCTTCAAATGGAATCCCGCTGCTGTTCATCAGCTCCTCGTATTCCTTCGATGCGCTTTTCCAGTCATCTTTGGCCATGAATATCTGAGCGCGCAGTTCCTTCAGCGAAAGATCCTCCGGGAAAAGGCGTGACAGCTCGTCCGCATTTTTCATAGCCAGATCAAATTTGGAAGCCTTAATGTACTGTTCCGTCAGCAGTTTTTGCAGTTCTGTATTCGACGGATCAATTTCCAGCAGATTCTCAAGTGTCGAAATAGATTCTTCAAGCTTTCCAAGCCTCTCATACAATTCAGCCATTCTTACGAGTATGTTCCATTCAGGTCCCACCACGTCAATGAGTTTCTTATAGATACCTACTGCCTGCGTAGGTTTGGAGCGCTCATACAGAAAAGCAAGATTGTATAATGCATCGGTATCAGACGAGTCATTAGTAATTATTCTCGCATAAACGGTTTCAGCCGAATCGGGATAATTTGCACTGACATAAATTTCCGCCAGAAGTTTGTTATACTCGCTGTTGGAGGGTTCAAGAACTACTGCCTGCCTGGCATGACTCAATGCCTGCGGTAATTTGTTCAGCTGCATATAGTTTTTACCGAGCGCATAATAAACCCCGGCATTAGGATCAAGAGAAAGGACCTCCTGGTATTCGAGTATTGCAGCTGCATAATCACCCTTCATCTCTGCAACACTGCCTTCAATAAAATGGTCCATGGCAGCTTTTGAAGAAAACCTGGTATCGCTTTTTTTTTCCGCAGACGCTGCATCTTTCTGCACCACACTTGAGGAACAGCCTGCAAACAGCAGCAGAACACTAAATAGAACTATATTTCTAAGCATATAAACTAAATATTTTGTAAATAAAAAGATATTAATTCCCCGGTGCAATAACAAGATAAAATTTGATTGCCAGGGTTTTTAATCATATTTTACACTTGTTGGGAAAACTGTTGTCAGTCATTTTTTTTCGGAGATTTATGGAAAGATTTGATCTCGGTATCGCCTATACATGGGAATATGACGAAGACTTTGTTTGTCTTATCGAGGACATATTTCATCAGTTCCGTCTCAGCACTTTTCTGGTAAGAGAGTATAATGTATATGAAGTAACCGAAAAACTGAAAAAACGATCTCTTCAGTTCACCTCTTATCTGGACCGTGCAAGCGATGTAAATCAGGATTTCGAAGAAATAGGGCATATATTCACTCGCAGAAATGTCAGGGTGTTCAACCCATATAAGCTTGTAACCCATGCAATTGACAAGGCCAGCATGCATCTGGAGTTCATCACGGCCGGTCTGCATACCCCTTACTCAATCATTATCCCCCCCTTCAGCGAAAAGCAGCAGATATTCATTGCACTCGATGACCTTGCAATTCTTGGCCGTCCATTCATCATTAAGCCATGCAATACTACCGGCGGCGGCATAGGAGTAGTGACGGGAGCCGAAACACTAAAAGACGTACTGAAGGAAAGAATGACCAACCACGAGGACAAGTACCTGCTGCAGGAAAAGATTTTTCCTAAACAGATGGACGGGAAAAGGGCCTGGTTCCGCTGCTTCTGGGCTTTCGGTAAGGCCATCCCGTGCTGGTGGGATGATCTGACTCACCGTTATACTGAACTGACTGCCGAGGAAGTTGCCGAATTTGGATTAAATGAACTGTTCAGAATCACCAGAAAAATTGCAAAACTGACAGGCCTGGATTTCTTTTCCACTGAAATAGTGTACTCAACAAAGGAGATGTTCATTGTAGTTGACTATGTAAACGACCAGTGCGACATGCGCCTCCAATCGAAGCACTTCGACGGTGTACCTGAAAACGTGGCAAAACAGATAGTATTCAATATGCTCAAGTCGGTAATTAAGGAGAAGAAAACAAGTCAATTATGAATTTTGAATTCTGAATTACTAATTTTCATTTTTGGATTGTATTTAATTCATAATTTAGAATTTAGAATTCATAATTTAGAATTAAAAAAAGAGGTCGTCTTCTATTGTATTGAGAAGGTTGAGGTAACTTTCATACCTCTCAATGCTTACCTTTTCCTCCTCAAGTGCCTTTACCACACCGCATTCCGGTTCGTGATAGTGAGTACAGGTATTGAACCGGCATTCCCGTATAAACGGTGCAAATTCCAGGAAATAATGACCCAGATTTTCCTTTGATATGCCGTAAGGATCTATTTCTCTTATACCAGGAGTGTCAATAATTATAGTATCTTCGCTCACTTTTACCAGACGGCTGGTTACAGTAGTATGCTTTCCTTTCATAGAATATGTACTTACCTCACCAACTTTGAAATTAACTTCAGGGTACAGAAAATTCAGCAGCGAGGATTTCCCTACTCCGGACTGTCCCCAGAACACATTTCTTTTCCCCCTGATATGGTCATATATTTCCCTGCTTCCCTGTGCATTCTTTACGCTGAAAGGAAACACGCTGTATCCGATGCTCCCGTACAGCTCTGACCAGTACGCAATCTCATCTGCATCAGCCAGATCGGTTTTATTAATTACTATGATTACTTCAATGTGTGCACTTTCGCCGGCCACAATTATCCTGTCCAGGAGCTTGTTGTTGAATCTGGGCTGCATAGTGCTGGTTACAATGACCAGATTGTGTATATTGGCTGCAACAATCTGTTCGAGGCGTTCGCCTCTGCGGCCTGAACCCTTTATCTTGAGTGCTTTTCTGGACAGGAAATTCTCCCGTTCGCAGACTGTATGAATAAAACCCGTGCCGTCGCTGTTGAGGTCATATTCTACAACATCACCTACTGCTGCTACATCATATGAAAATAATTTGTCTTTTTTCAGCTGGAAATCTTTTTTGAACTTACCGCGCAGGACACACCGGACGGATGAATGAAGGCTGTCATCGAGGACATAATAATCTTTACTCTCTATTTTGCAAATTCTACCCTGAATGACAAATCTCCCTTAATGATGGAAATAAAAATATAAAATAATAATTGGATATTCAAACCGGCCTTTTTTTAAGGCCGGTCTGATAAAATGAAATGTCAGAAACGGTATGATACTGTAAAGATGAGATTGTTGTAGCTGATATCCTGATACGTTCTGGAAACACCGGAACTATAGTTATCGCCCAGATCCTTCCACCATCCGTGAGCATATGCTACATCGAATGCGAATGCTTCATTAGCCAGGAAGCCGATACCCGTAGTGATATACTTCTTGTCAAAGTCCGAAGGATCATCCTTGAAAGGCGAGGGGTTGAGTATAAAGCCACCCCTGACTCTCAAATCTGTCTCAGGAATCCTGTATTCCAGACCTGCATTGAAATTCATTACCCCGGAAAACAGTTCTTTAATATCCCGGTTGTTTTTGGCAATTTTCTCAGCCGCTAATCCGCCGTCACTGTCCGAATTGTCATATTCCATCTGAGTATAATCAATAAACGAAAGGTCAACAGATGCCACCAGACCGTGGTAGTTCACTGAACCGCCGCCTGTAAAAATAAATGGTGTGGTGATGTCATATTCCACGTTATCCTCAATAACAGGATCGATAGTATAGCTGGCACCGGTACCGAATTCGCTTCTGCCTGTTTCGGTATATTTTTCCTTGATCGTGTATGAGGTCGGGAACTTTATAGATGCTCCGAAGCGTGCATAGCGTCCTGCCTGATACAAAAGTCCTATCTTGGCATCCCATCCGGTTATATCCCAGTCGATAATGTCATTCAGGTAGAATGTCCTGAAATCTGCAGTAGTAGCCTTGTCCGGATCGGTGAGCACGCTGTTGCCATATACCTGCTTGACATCATCCTCGTAGTATTCGCGTGTCCTTTTGAAATCACCGTTGTATATATTCAGGCTGCCGCCCACAAACACATTTCTGGATACTTCGGTGGCGCCGGAGAAAGACCATTTCCCTATACCGCCAGAGGACAGAACGGTACCGCTCTGCTGAAGCTGTCCGCTTATGGGTGTATTTCCGTTTGCATCAGTCAGATACAGATAATATGACGCATCATTTTTTCCCGACAGTGCCTGAATCATAGAAGAGTTGCCCGGATTAAACCCGTTGAAACTAAGGGCATTGTTGAAATCCTTATCCCTGCTGTACCCCACTGCAACCACCAGGCTGCCGCGTATAACCGGAAACGGGAATGCAAAACTGAACTGATCCAGTTTGGTCTGACTGTTGGAATAATCTGTTTTCTGGCCGAAGAATTCGGCATTATTTTTATAGTTGGAATAGTTTATGCCTCCGGCAAATTCCATTCTCTTCAGCAGACCGAAGCCAGCCGGGTTGTAAGAAGCCGCCGAAAAATCATCGCTCACAGCTGTATAGGCGTTACCCATACCGAGCGCCCTGGCATTGGAACCCAGTCCCAGTTCAGATACCCTGAAGGCATCATTGTAATCCTGCGCAAAGAGAGAACCGGATACCAGCAATACCGTATTAAAGATAAAGAGCTTAAGAATTCTGCGTTTCATTATCTTCTCCTGCTGTTGTCGTTTCTGGAGCCGTCATTATCACGCGCCTTTGGTGCGTCTGATGAAGATCTTCTGCCGCTGTCTGCATTACTTTTAGGTGCAGCTTCTTCGTTTTTGTCAGCTTTCTCGGATTTAGCCGGAGCGGACGACGATGGCGTCGAAGTGCTTCCGCTGGATGACGAACTGCTGGACGAAGCCGAAGGAAATGTTATTGTTTCACTGCGTCTGTCGCGGCCCGAACCCTGGTTCCTGCCGGACCCTTCATCCCTTGCAGTACCGGAACCATTCCTGCTCTTGCTTGCAGTTTTTGAAGAGCTCCCGGACTTACCGGAACTCGTGGTTGCAGATGGCATATGCACATCGTACCACCACGGGTGGTTATAATAATAACTGTAACCGCCTTCACCGCCGTAGTACTCGTAGTAATCCTCTGCAACATAGATCTCTGTACCTGAATGACCGCCGTTTGATGTAACCGTGCTGCCGGCATTATTTGTCTGGCTTTCAGCCGAAGCATGAGCCTTGGACATGCCGGGAACACTGGTATAATTTCCGTATTTGTCAACCCCCGTGTGGCAGCTGTTGCAGTCATCATAGAAATATACCTTTGTGGTATAGCTGTAGCCATTTTCATCTGTAGTTTCTATATCAGGATGGTCAACAACCGTATAACAACCCTGCATAAGAAACATCAGCGGGGAGACAAGCAATATAATTATTAGGTTTTTCATGTTAATTTCGGATTTATCGTTTTTTAGTCTTTATTTATTTTATCTTCTTCCCCTGTCAGAACTTTCACCTCTGGAGCGTGAGCCTGACGAAGAACTGCCGCTGCTGCCTCTTGGCTGGCTGCCAGACGATGGCTGCTGCGGCCTCGGGGGCGGATTATAAGACGGCCGTTCGCTTCTGGGTTCACTGCGTCGCGGCTCTGCCCTTCTGCTTTCCGGTTCTGCGCGCTCATTCCTGGGCTGTACACGTTCGCGCCTCGGTTCGACCCGCCTGTTGTCAGTATCCGGCTTCTGAACCCCTGGAGCCACATTTTCACTACGGGGCTGACGTACTCCCTCTCTCCTTGCCGGTTCCTGAGAAGATGCATTTTCTCTAGGTGCTGATGAAGCAGGACGCGGAGCATATATCCTGCGGTCCCTCGGAATATTCACACGGTTATTCTCATCTTTGCTGATAACATTATTCCTGGCAGGAGCAGGTCTTTTCTCGACTGTCGGAGACGGGCGTTTGTCAACGGCTGTATTCTCACCATCCCTTCCTGCTGCCGAACTGCGGGTACTGCCATTGCGTACTGCCGGATCGGTATCCCGGCTTTCACCGCGCCTGTCCAGCACATCGTTCCTTCTGCCTGTCGGAACTGTCCTGCCGCCTGTTGCCGTCTCACGTGCATTTCTTCTGTTCAGATCGTTCACTCTGGTTCTGCTGTCGCGCGTAACAGACTGACTCGATGAAGCACCGCCTCTTCTGTCGTCTGCAACGGCAGTACGCCTGCCGGTCGTTCCCCTGCCGGTGCCGAAATCCCTGAGACGCGTAAAGTCGCTGCCGCGGCGGTATTTGTATTTTCCTCCGTCATCATAACCATAGTCATAATGATGATGATGATACCCGCCGTAATAATCCCATGCATAACCGGGGTACCAGTAGAAATAGCTGGACGGCCAGTAATAATAAGGCGAGTAATACCAGTCATAGAAATAACCGGAACCATACCAGTAGGGATCATAATACGATGTACCATATGTAACCGAAACACTTATTCCCGGGTAGTATCCCGAAAAGAAGCGGCGCCTGGACAGATAAGGACCGTCTCCGAAATAGTAGTTGTTGGTTATACTTGTACCGTCGGAATACTGAGTCGTATCTGAACCGGAATAAGCATTGTTGTCATAGGAAGAGTTTCCCTCATTGTCATAATAGCCGTCGGAATTTTCGTAGCCATCGCTGTATCCGTCATCCCGGGTGGCAATCTGTGTATAACAACCGCTGAACAGGCTCATAACAGCCACTGAAACCACGATCAAAGCATATTTTACAGATTTCATTTTCACCTCGGTTTTTTAAACTTTATATGCAAATAATATACAATAAACGTGCCTTTCAAAAGGCACTAATATAGTTCCCGAAAGGCATTATTTTCTTCGGATCTGTACTAAAAACAGAACATACTTGTAGGTATTACTGAACACTTCCGAATAATTCTGAATTAGAAATTCAGAATTTTTAATGAAAGCATCTGAAATTCCGAATTCCGAACTGAGCTTCAATTCAAAATTTCCCGCCTCCGGAGCGATCCCGCCAAAGGAGGGACATAATTCAGAATTATTTGAAGATTGGTTTGACGAAGTCGATGCGTATGGCACGGTCTGCCGCACCGGCATTGACTTTCTTATTGTTCAGGAGGTCGCGCAGGTCAAATCCAACTGTAAGGCCTTCTCCGACTGACCATCTGATACCGGCATTGAAGTATCCTGACCCGTCGCCCAGCGCATTGCCCGTATTATCGTTGATCGCAAAATCATATTCTGCAATAAGAGATACGTGAGCGCCCAGTGTTTTTTCTACGCCTACCATCAGATCCATATCACGGTCGCGGTCATCTTTTTCCAGAGAATAGCTGACCACTCCGTGCATGCTGAAATAGCCCAGGAACTGGTAGTTTTTAGAAAATGCGGCATAAAATCCTGGAGATTTTATTTTGAAGCGGTTGATTTCCTTGTCGTTCAGTTTCGTGAAATATTCGCCCTTGCCCTGTGAATCAAATCCCAGTGCTATTGAAGGAGCACTTTCTGTTTCTTCAAGTATTCTGAATTTTACGTTCACTCCCGGAAGTTTATACCATTCGGGAGAACCGACACCGATAAAATTTGAAGCACCGTAAGATATACCGAAGCTGAAATTGTCAAACACCCCGACTTCAATTCTGGAAATCAGCACACCCATCGGCATAAAATAAAAATTCAGCCCAACATTTCCGCGGTTCAGTACACCGGCCGTAGGAACATCTATCAGCGAAACACATTCAACGCTGGCCGCAGAACCGCCGCTTCCCTGAGGGAAAGACAGAACGACCGGAAACAGGATGGCAAACAACAGTGTGCTCAGTTTTTTCATAATATACTCCTGACAATAGTATCAAGCCGAATTCGTTACAATTTTAATTTCTATCAAACTGGGCAAAAGTGAGTGTTTTGCCTTTACTTTTATTATTACAACCCCTGTACTGCTTTTTGCTCTCAGCCTAAGCAGCCCCAATTCCCTGTCCTCTGTGACCACATCAACCAGTCCGGCACCCTCAATAAACCGGAAATCAGCCGGAGCTTTCCTGAAAGGAGCCCTGAATCCGAGAGCATTCAGAGGCACTACGATTATCTCTGCTGTCGACTCGGTATCGGCGAACAGCTGCTTATGGTCCACTTCGTATATAACTTCATATATACCGAATAGATAGTGCATCAGGAATGCTGCAAGCAGCGCTATAAATATCACGACAGACGATATGATCATCCACTTGCCTCTCTGGGTCATACTAATGATCCGGTGTTTTCAACTGACAGCATATAACGTCTTTATGACTTCTTATATGTGGTTTTGTCTTTCAGATCCTGAAGTACAACCCCTAGTTTTTTCAGTTCATCGCGGATTTCGTCAGAAAGCTGGTAGTTCTTTGCTGTCTTTGCATTCTGTCTTAACTTTATCAGCAGTTCTATCAGATCATTTTCAAGCTTTGCAGAACCGGACTGGCTCTCGTCAGAACTGATAATTCCCAGCACATTTTCTGCTGTCTTCAGCAGGAACTCTTTTACCGATGAATAGAAGGTAACGTCAACGTCATCGCCTGCGGCAAGGATACGGTTTACATCACGTACGAAATCAAAAATTACAGCTGCTGCCTGCGGACTGTTAAAATCATCATCCATGGCGGTTTCGAATTTTTTATAGTACTCATCAATATTGAACTCAGGAGTAATTCCGGCCGTATTATTTTTGATTTCCTGTTCAGCCCGGTCCATCAGGTTCTGAATTTTTTCGAGTCCTTTCTGAGCTGAGATCAGCAGATCCTCGCTGAAATTCAGAGGACCGGAATAGTGTGTCTGACTGAAAAAGAGTCGTATAGTCTCAGCCGGATATTTCTGCAGTATATCGCGTGCAGTGAAAAAATTGCCGAGTGATTTGGACATTTTTTCATTATCTATGTTCAGGAATCCGAAGTGCAGCCAGTACTTTACAAACTGTTTGCCGCTGGCAGCTTCGCTCTGGGCTATTTCATTTTCATGGTGTGGAAATATCAGGTCGCTGCCGCCGGCATGAATATCGATGCTCTCTCCGAGGTGTCTGCAGCTCATCGCAGAGCACTCAATATGCCAGCCAGGACGGCCGTTGCCCCATGGACTTTTCCAGTACGGCTCGCCTTCTTTGGCCCGCTTCCATAGGGCAAAATCGAGAGGGTTTTTCTTTTGAGCATTGATTTCAATTCTTGCCCCGGCTTCAAGTTCATCGATCTTCTTCCCGCTTAGTTTTCCATAACCCGGGAATTTGGAAACATCAAAGAACACATTACCGTCAACATTATATGCAACCCTTTTCTTAACGAGAGTGCTGATAATTCCGATTATCTCATCCATGTGCTCGGTGGCCTTGGGGTATATTTCCGCCCTCTTTATCTTCAGCTTTCCGGTATCCTCGAAAAATGCATTACTGAATTTCTCAGCGATATCCTTAGCCTGGACATTTTCCTTATTGGCTTTCTTTATTATCTTGTCGTCCACATCTGTCAGGTTCATAGCAAATTTTACATTGTACCCCTTATAGAGCAGGTACCGCCTGATGATATCAGCCATTATAAAAGAACGGGCGTTGCCGATATGAAAGAAATCGTAGACGGTAGGTCCGCAGACATACATTGTAACATTTGGCGGATCAAGCGGGATAAATTCTTCTTTTTTCCTGGTAAGAGTATTGTAGACTAACATTGATATTCCGTTTTTACTTTGATACAAGTATCTAAATGATTTTCAAAAATACGAATTGAAGTTTAGTTAAGCAATAAAAAGAGAAAATATCCCCCCCAGTTTCATTTTTCTCGCAGCAGTTTATATTATTTTGTATTTTTACGGATGATTTTAACTCATACTTATCTGCAGAAATTATTGTCTGCATTCATTTTAACAAAAGAAGCAGCTGAAAGGACATGAGAACAGAAAAAGATTCACTGGGTAAATTATCAATTGAGGATGAAGCACTCTATGGAATAAATGCGCTTAGAAGCCACAGGAATTTTCCTCCCGGGACAGAAAAGATCAATCCCTGCCTGATCAAGGCATATCTCGTCGTCAAAAAAGCCGCCGCGCAGACGAACTACAAATGCGGTCTTCTGTTCAAGGAAAAATTCGATGCAATTGACGATGCAATCGATCTGCTCCTGAAGGAAACAGAGCTCGCAATAAAAGGCACTTCAGAATCGATTTATTCAAAGATCATTGTCGACCCGTATCAGGGTGGTGCAGGAACATCACTGAACATGAACCTGAACGAGGTTATTGCCAATACGGCACTTCAGATGCTTGAAAAACCGCTGGGGGACTATAAATCGGTTCATCCCTATGATGACGTCAACATGTCCCAGTCGACAAGTGATACATATATAACAGCCATGAAGATAGCGTCAATATTTGCTCTGAGAGGATTGACAGATGCTCTTTCACAGCTGCATCAGGTACTGAAAAAGAAGGAAGCCGAGTTCATACAGATACTCAAACTAGCCAGGACCGAATATCAGGACGCGGTTCCTATTACACTCGGGCAGGAATTCGGAGCCTATGCAGGAGCAGTAAAGAGAAGCATCGATGCATTGTCGTTGTATGAGAGTCAGCTGCTGCAGATCAATCTCGGCGGAACCGCTGTGGGAAATTCGATCACGGCTGTGCGTGAATACGTTGAAAATGTCGGAGATATACTGCACAAAATTACTGGACTGCCAGTAAGGAAGTGCGATGACCTCATAGATGCATCTCAGAATATGGACCTGTTCTCCGGCCTGCACGGACAGATAAAGAATGCAGCAGTATCAATAATCAAGATCTGCAATGATCTGAGGTTTCTTGCCAGCGGCCCCAAAGGGGGCATCAGTGAGATAATACTGCCGGCAGTTCAGGCGGGATCATCGATCATGCCTGGTAAGGTCAATCCTGTAATACTGGAATATGCAATACAGATCGGTGAGCTCATAAAGGGTTATGATGTAACTATCTCGAACCTTTCTTCTTCCGGACATCTCGAACTGAACCCTTACCTGCCGGTCATTATACATATTTTGCTGAAGTCGATCGACCAGTTGAAAACCGCCAGTACTCAGCTCGCCGAGAAGTGTATTTCAGGAATAAAGGCTGATGTGGAAAGGTGCAAAAAAAATCTTATTGAGTCTTCTGCTATTGGCGCGTCGCTATTGACAGAATACGGATACGAAACCATACTGGAAATAGTAAAGTATGCCGAGTTGCATAAGATACCATTCATCAAAGCGCTTCTTAAGAGTAAGCTTATCAGTGAGAGCGATTTATTTGCACTGATCTCGCGCGAGCTCGGGATAGAAGTGGAATAGCCCGAACGGAATAGTTGCCAGCTGACAATTGTCCCATTTTTTTGAAGTAATTGTCTCTGATAATCGTTATTTTTGCGGTGTAATTTTTTGTTTTTAAGTTTTAAGAAAGGTTCGTTTAGTTTTGGATCAGACAGAAGATAGTTCAGATACGAGAGTCAGAAAGGACAGCCGGGATTATGTAAAAATAGCGCGTGGTGCTTTTCTCTCCGGGCTCTCATGTTTTATGCAGCTTTATTTATTTCAGCCGATTCTACCCGCACTGAGCAGACAGTTCTCGGTCAACCCTGCTGAAAGCAGCCTGCTGGTTTCATTCCCTGCGCTCGGTCTTGCCGCCGGACTGTTTACCGGCGCACTGCTGGCCGACAGAATTTCACGAAAAAAGCTCATCGGTATAGCCCTAATTGTTTCCTCAGTTCTCACGATGCTTTCATCGCTGATTTCTTTTTTCCCGCTGCTGATCGCTATCAATACACTGAAGGGCTTTATGCTCTCCGGAACCTCCTCGGTAATAATGACATATATTGCAGAAGAAGTGCATACTTCGGTTCTGGGCAGAGCTACTAGTCTTTATATTACCGGGACAGCGGTAGGAGGAATGAGCGGCCGCATAATATCCACACTTATTACCGGCTGGCTGTCTTGGAGATGGTCGGCAGCTATGATCGGAGCAGTGTGCCTGATATTCGGCATACTCTTCATTTCCTCTATGCCCGCATCGCGCCATTTCAAACCTCACAGCGAAAATGTAGTCAGAAAAATTGCGGGCATGGGAAAACACCTGCACAGCCCGCTGCTCATGTCAATGTATTTTCTGGCAGCATTGGTTATGGGAAGCTTCACCAGCATATATAATTATCTGGCATTTTATATGGAAGGAGCACCCTTCTTTCTGCCTCACGAAATACTTGCGTCTCTATATCTGATGTATATCGCGGGCAGCGGAGGTTCAATATCCGCGGGCATGCTCTCAGATAAGTACGGAGCAGATAAGATACTGATGGGGATGGTTGTTTTCCTGGTTGGAGGGCTGATGATGATGCTGAGTCAGCATCTTGTTTTGCTGATAACGGGACTAGGATTGTTTACCGCCTGTTTCTTCGGTGCACACACAAGTGCAAGCCGTATCGTCGCAGAATATTCACCAAAGGAACGTTCTGTCACCATTTCACTCTACCTGCTGTTCTATTATGCAGGCTCAAGCATTATGGGTACTTCCACGGGAGTAATCCTGCATAGTCAGAACTGGACGGTTTTTATCCTGTCACTCTGCGGTGCGGGCACATTGGCATTTCTGCTGTCACTTGCAGCAGGCCGGAAAACACCGGCTGGAGTAGAAATTCAGAATATCGAAGCATAAAAAAAACTCAGGTCAGTGTTTACATCTGACCTGAGATCAAAATTCTCCGTTTACTCACCGATCACTGCTAAAAAATACCGAACAGCAGAGTGCCGGATATCTGCAGAGAATTAATGTTTTCCTCTCCCGATTCCTTGCCGATCATATTGTTGAGGTTATATTTGGCCGAGACATCAATATCGACCTTCGGAAGGAGTGTAAATTCAACGCCTGCACCCAAACCAAGTCCGAACCTTGAGAATCCGTCGGTGCTTTTGCCGGATTGTCCAATCACTTCATTACCGCTGTCAACCTTCAGCTCGCCGAAGGAATTAATCAGCAGTTCCACGCCCAGGTAAGGAGAAACAGGTCCGGGAATCAGGCTCATTTCAGCACCCACACCGAGTGAAAAAATACTGGAAGAATATCCGATGTTATAGTTTTTTCCGGCAATATTTGCATCTGATTCCGACTTCAGTTTAGTGTAAAAAGCCTGACCGGTTATCCTCAACGGCAGCAGCGGAATGCTGAATTTTGCCTTGAGACCAGCAGCAAATTCATCGCCGAAACCGAGTCCTGCCGGCGCCTCCTTGGTATAATGATCCGGAGTTTTTATCATATTTACGCCCGCTCCGGGACCTATTCTAAGCATCTGGGCATGCAGGCTTCCGGACAAGATCATTACAGATGTCATCAGAAGAAAAATAGTTTTTTTCACAGTACTCTCCTTGAGAAATCGCGGTTTGAGAAATTAGATACTGTTAAATTTATATAAGTCTGAACTTAACTCCAAATAATGCCTGAATAGTCAGTATTCTCCAGGACACATCGGACTGTACCTTTGTAATACCGTAACCAAAAGTCAGCTGAGGGAAAAGGTAAATACTGTTGCTTACAGGAATATTATATCCGCTTCCGAATTTAAGTTCAAACCTGGCCAGGAGATCCTTCATAGATCCCTTACTCTTGGCGAGGGTTCTTTTATTGGACTGTCCATCCCAGGTATAGGGAGACGGCAGAGTTTCAGTCGACTCCATCTCACCCGTGCCTTCAATATTGAAGCCTATACTCGGGCCTGCGAGGAAATATAATCCGCTGCCTGGCAGTTTTAGTTTGAACAGAGGTTCTATCATGAAATAGGCGAGACTGGCAGAATTTTCAGTGCTGACAGTACTTGTTACCGGGTTACCCTGGTTATCCTGGTACTGCTTTGACGATTCCTGAGTAGTCGAACCACTCCGGTTGTCATAAAACTGCATAGATGTCACAAGTCCGATCGTCTGTGTAAAATCCATATCCACCTGTCCGCCGATCACGAGCCCAATTCCGGTTCCGCTTTCAGAAAGATCCGAGCCGGTGTGAATGTTGAAGTTCATTCCCATTTCCGGACCGAGACTCATACGGAACTGGGCAAATGATTGCGAAGTGCAGAGGATGGTAATCAATACAGCAAATAGAGATGA
Organism: Bacteroidota bacterium; assembly: GCA_050258935.1. Classification (GTDB taxonomy): domain Bacteria; phylum Bacteroidota; class Ignavibacteria; order Ignavibacteriales; family SURF-24; genus JBLMZS01. Next base: position 56,409 of record JBLMZS010000055.1, on the reverse strand, counting down.
TATGAGCAACTTTTTCATAAGAACTCCCGGTAATTATTGTTTAATAAAAGGCCGATAGATGAAAAAAGCTAAATCGTATTGCTGAATAAAGTACAGTATGGCGCCTTAAGGTGCCATACTGCACAGAGGTCCATACTTTATTTTAGATTGGAATTCACAAAATCCCAGTTGATAAGTTTTTCAGTAAATGTGGTCAGATAGTCAGGACGGCGGTTCTGGTAATCCAGATAGTACGCATGCTCCCAGACATCAACTGTCAGCAGCGGTTTAAGTCCCCTGGCAACCGGTGTATCAGCATTGGCTGTTTTTATGATTTCCAGCTTTCCGCCGTTGTCAATCAGCCAAGCCCATCCGGAACCGAACTGAGTGGCTCCGGCATTTTTCAGTTCCTCTACAAATTTTTCATAACTGCCGAAATCTTTTTCGATTCTTCCGGCAATCTCCCCTGTAGGTTTTCCTCCCCCGTTGGGTTTCATGCAGTTCCAGTAGAAAGTGTGATTCCATACCTGTGCTGCATTGTTGAAAATCCCTATTTTTGACGAATCCCCGTAGGTCTTCTCAATTATCGTCTCGAGATCTGCGTCTGCCAGATCAGTATTCTCGATCAGCTTGTTTGTGTTTACAACATATGTATTGTGGTGTTTATCATGGTGAAATTCCAGTGTACGCGCACTGACGTGCGGTTCAAGAGCATCCTTAGCATATGGCAGGTCAGGTAGTATAATTGCCATGTATTGTCTCCTTAAATTGATAAATGTTGCATGTTTTTAACAATATAAAACTTAGAACTTAAATTATCCACAAAATTTTATATTATTTATTAATCAGGCAATTTTTCTATGGAAGGCAAATCTTGCCAAGCAACGCCGGCCTGGATGCCCCGGTCACAGCCGGGACATTGGCACACTGCTCTGAGAGGAGTTCATTTGCAAGTATTGCAAAGCATATTGCTTCTTTCGCATCTGATGAGACCCCTGTCTGCTGTGCATCCATCAGTTTGACACCTTTGCCGAAATATCTTGCAAGTGCCGAAACTATATATTCATTCCTTGCTCCCCCGCCGCTGATAATCAGCTCATCTATTCTGGTGTGAGGCAGTATGAATTTCTCATAATTCCTGTAGACCGCATATGCAGTAAATTCAGCTGCAGCCGCCAGCATATCTTCAGCTGAAGCATCGGGAAAACTGTTCAGCAGTTCATATATATATGACTCACCATACAGCTCGCGCCCTGTCGATTTGGGAGGTGCCTTTTCAATATAGCCGTCTTTATCTTTCATGTATTCCAGTATATCAGGCCTGATACTGCCATTAAGAGCATGGACTCCGCCCTCATCATACGGTACAGAATAATAATGTCTGGCCAATGCATCAATTATCATATTTCCGGGTCCGGTATCAAATGCCATTATCTCGCCTATACCGGCAGATGCAGGTATTATCGAAAAATTGGATATGCCGCCGATATTCAGCAGTGCTCTGCTGACATCTCTGGAGCGGAATGTAATATAATCAAAATAAGGAACCAGCGGAGCACCCTGTCCGTTCAGCGCAATATCATCCACACGAAAGTCACCGACTGTAATTATGCCGGTAAGCTTTGCGATTACGGAAGGGTCACCGATCTGCAGCGTAGATCTCACATCATATCCGAACATGCGGTGCGGTTCTGGAAGATGATGGATTGTCTGTCCATGGCTCCCTATCAGATCTATGTCCTGCAGTTTTATACCGCTCTTTTTTGTAAGTGCAGCAATTCCGTCACAGTAGATCTGAGGAATGAGAAAATTGAGTCTGCAGATATCTTCCACACTGCTTGCCAAAGCTGAGGAATTCTTTATTACCAGCTCTTTAAAACCTTCAGGAAAAGGATACTCCAGATACTCTATAAGTCTGAATGAAGTATCTGCTGAACACCCATTTATCTCCACCAGCGCCAGATCCACTCCATCTAAAGAAGTGCCCGACATAATACCGATTACCAGTTTTTTTTTCCTGTTTGACAGTTCGAATAGCTTTTGCATATTGTGTTTCTTATTTTTCGGGTGCTTTAATAATTCAGAATTATACAATAATTTTATTTGATATGCCGCAAAAAAAGAAGCGCAGACATATACTGGGAGCACATACATCAGTGGCAGGAGGAATTCCGTGTGCAGTGGATCTGGCCCAAAGCCTGGGATTCGCTACAATGCAGATATTCACAAAAAATTCTAACCGCTGGTATTGCGATCCCCTTTCCGAAGAACAGACGGAAATTTATAAAAATAAACTTTCAGAGACAAACATCGCCCCTGTAATAGCACACGATTCATACCTGATCAACCTTTGTGCTGCGGACAAGGAACTGCTCCAGAAGTCACGTGATGCATTTTATGACGAACTGAACAGGTGCGAGCAGCTGGGAATTGAATACCTGAATTTCCATCCGGGCAGCGCCAAAGGTCAGGCGGAAGACGATGCACTGAAGTTAGCAGCTGAATCCCTCAATATACTTCATTCCAGAACCGCCGGATTTTCCGTCAAAAGCATGATTGAACTTACTGCCGGCCAGGGCAGCGCTATAGGATGCAAATTTGAACACGTTCACAGAATATATGAACTGGTGGAGGAGAAGGACAGAATCAGCGTATGCATTGATACTGCACATATATTTGCAGCCGGCTATGACCTGCGGTCTGAAAAGGCTTATGAGAAAACCATGAAGGAATTCGACGAAATCATAGGCCTCGGTCTGCTGAAGTGTATCCATGTCAATGACAGCAAGAAAGAACTGGGAAGCCGCATTGACAGGCACGAGCATATTGGCCAGGGTTATATTGGTCCGGAAGGATTCAGGAATATCATGAACGATGAAAGACTGACAGGCATCCCTATGATACTCGAGACACCCAAAACCAAGGGACAAGCCGAAGACCTGGTAAATATTGAAAAGCTTGTAGAACTGATTGATTCTTAGTTCTCAGTTAACTGATAACTGAGAACTAAGAACTGAACACTGAGAACTTCCCGCCTTGAGCGGCTTATGGTTCGAGTGGTTTCAGCACAACAATTCCTGTCTGTTTGCTGTTTTTTGCCAGATATTCATCAATTGGTTTTTCAGTAATCTGGACCTTGGCACCTGCAAGCGGAGCATGCATGAAGTGAATCCTGCCGTCCTTCATTTTTACTGCTATGCCGACATGGGCGATGTCTGCTCCTTCGATATTTGTAGTAATTGCGATCAGGTATCCGTTCCCAATTTTTGATTCAATATCCTTGATCTGAGACTTCGGAATATAATAATAATCACGCGCGGAAATCTCCTTTTCCTGGCTCAGTATTTTTTTCAGGTATTCGCCATTTCCATCGAGCTGCTTGTATTTATCAGGATTCCTGCTCATAATATTTACATTAAAGCGTACAGGAGTGCCGCCAATTTCTTTTGTCACATCCTTAACAATTCCTTTCCCTGAGTTGTTGAATATCCAGTCAGAAAAATAGTGGAGTCTTGACGGATAATGGTCGATAATGCCATCCCTGTACCTTACTTTTGTAAGTTCAGCCTTGTAGTCTTCCCAGCTTATCCTGTTCATCTTTATGCACCTTGAAAGCACCAGGGCATTTTCAAGGAATGTAGTACAGTCTACACCTCTCAGGTTCAGCACGAGCTGTTCATCACCGGGTGTCTCGAGTGAATGAGCCACGTAGTCTACCCCGAGAAAGGTCTTTCCAACTTCGGCAATAACATCGTTCAGCGGAAGCACAGCGAGTCCTTTGTTTACGGATACCTGAAACTTGGAGCTGCATATCAGCGAATCCTCTGGCAGGTAAACAGTCTGGGCAATCATTGATATATGCATTGCAGTAAATATTGACAGTAATATTATCAGTTTTTTCATATGGGGAAATCCTCCTCTACGCTTGGTTGAACGTTTGCTTCTTCTATCAGGTGAACGGTCTCGGCATTTTCAAACCGGGCATAATCCCTCATAAATCTCAAACGGACGTCGCCGGTAGGACCGTTTCTCTGCTTGCCTACTATAATCTCAGCTATGCCTTCCAGGCTGGTGCCATCAGGATCCTGTTTAATTCCATAGTATTCGGGGCGGTGTATAAACATCACCACGTCAGCATCCTGTTCAATTGAACCGGACTCACGAAGATCAGACAGCATAGGACGTTTATCCGGTCTGGATTCAACGGCACGGTTGAGCTGGGCAAGAGCAATAACAGGAATATTCAGTTCCTTTGCGAGCGCTTTCAGTGATCTTGAGATATGAGATATTTCCCTTTCGCGGCTTTCCATTTTAGAGGAAGCATTCATCAGCTGGAGGTAATCTATCATGATCATGCCGATCTTTTTCTCGGCCTTCAGTCTTCTGGCTTTGGCGCGTATCTCAAGTATAGTCTGTGACGGTGAATCGTCTATGTAAATAGGCGCTTCGCTCAGCCGGTGAATGTTCTTACTCAGTTTATGCGCATCCTCCATAGGAAGTTTTCCGGTCCTGACAAGGTGTGCATTCAGTCTGGCCTCAGCGCAAAGCATACGTATGACCATCTGTATGGTGGCCATTTCAAGGCTGAAAATTGCAATCGGTACTTTATGGTCGATAGCAGCATTTCTGGCCAGAGACAGCGCGAACGCAGTATTATGTGTAACAGTGCAGTCACCCAGAAGGAATAAGTGGTTTCCGTCTATCTCAAATCCATAATAATCATCTATTTTATCCGGGACCACCTCGATACCCGTTACCTGCCAGTTTCTGCTGTCCGTCCAAGCCTTTCCATGTTTCCTGGCGATCCTGACAGGAATCTCGTCAATATTACCGTTAAATCTTACCCTCCAGACCGTACTTTCAAATCCAATAGATGAGATTACAGCCTTCTTTGAATTTATTGAAGTTCTGAATCCGAGAGTATCGCACAGGAACTTTATCTGCTTTGCCATATCTTCGGATTTGCTGGTAATCTCAACAGTATCACCATATTCTTTATTGACGTAACCGTCACTGTCAATCAATCCAGCTAACAGCTGCATTCTTATACTGCGGTTATTGATCAGATAGACCTGAGGAATATGCTTATTATTCAGAACGCCAAGTCCACGGAGGCAGGACTGGAATGAATTATTTCTGGCCTCCTGAGAAGAGCCGCCGGTTAAAGTATATGCCGGGCATTTATCTCTTTCACTATACACCGAAACTCTGAGATTATGTTCTTCTGCATACTCCTTAAAATATTCGACAATCTCTTCATCCTGTGAATAGATCCGGGCGCCGTCCGATTTCCCGTCTCCAAGCCACAATCCTAAAAGATACGGATCGGCAGGAACATCCTGATATGGAAAATCGATTGCAACTTTATATCCCTTGAAATTTGTCTTCCACTTTGGGGATTTTTCAAGATAATCACGAACTTCTATATTCACCACTTCGCCGTTGCAGTGCATACCTTCATTCCTGCTGCGCCTGAGCGATAGTATATGGCTTTCATTGACCCTGTAATCCATACCGTGTTTTTGCCGCACCCAGTACATCATTTCTTTCCCGCGCGCAAGAGACAACACGTTACGCGGCAGTGAATCATCACCCATTAACTGATCACCGGCCTTAATTTCCTCGACGGGTTTTACAGAACCGTCGTACATCAACACGGGAGTGCCTTTACCAAGGCATTTGCCCATGGAGGGTCTGGCGGCGATGATTACAAGATCGGATTTCTGGAATCCGCCCAGCATATCGTCGAGCAGGTAAAACCCGGTAGGCACCGCAAAACTCTGCTGTTTTTTGGAATGTATCATCTCGATATATTCCATAGCATCCCTGACCACCTTGTCCATCTGAGAGTAAGACTTTTTCAGATGTTCTTCTGTGATCTGGAAAATTTTTCTTTCAGCATCATCCAGCAGGTCAAATGCATCATCAGAACCTTCATAGGCGGATTTTGCGATTTCCATGGATGCAGATATGAGACTACGGAGTATATGTTTTTCGAGGACTATCTTAGCGTGGTATTCTATATTGGCCGCAGATGAAATATTCTGTGACAGACGGCTGAGATACTGGGCGCCTCCTGCCTGTTCTATCTGCCCGTTTCTTTTCAGCTCTTCATACAGAGTAACAGTATCTACCGGCTCATTGGCTTCGAACAGCGATCTCATCGCTTCGAATATCAGTTTGTTTTCCTTCAGGTAAAACGATTCCGGTGTCAGAAGCTCGATTCCCTTGGGTACTGCCTCCTTTTCTATCAGCATAGCAGCCAGCACGGCCATTTCCACTTCGGGAGCCGAGGGTGGCTGTACGGAAGCCGCTTTCAGTTCCTTTATATCTATTTCTTTATGACTCTCGTCTTTATTGTCAAAACTCATATTTATCCTGCCATCATGTCATCGTATAGTTTTCTGAATTTCTGAACGTCTTCCCATGCCCCCCGTTTCCACTCGGGATTTCTCAGCAGGGCTGCCGGATGGTATGTAACCATGACGCTTATGTTTCCGAGCTGATATATATTGCCGCGCATCTTTGTAAGTGTCTGTTTCAGATTGAGTACACCGCCGGCGGCAATGAGTCCCAGACAGAGGATCAGTCTGGGCTGAATAAGTTCTATTTGTTTGCGCAGATATGGCATGCAGACCTGCATTTCTCCCGGAAGAGGGTTGCGGTTGCCGGGAGGTCTGCACTTGAGTATATTAGTGATATATACCTCTTCGCGCGTAAAGTTTATGGCCTTGAGAATATCTGTTAGCAGTTTTCCCGCCCTGCCGACAAACGGTTCGCCCTGGCGGTCCTCATCGGCACCGGGAGCTTCCCCGATTATCATTACTTTTGCTTTAGGGTTCCCCTTACCGAATACGAGAGAATTTCTGGTTTTCTCGAGCGGACATAAATGGCAGTCAAGCATGATCTGTCTCAGTTCATCCAGATCCGCGGCCTTATGGCCTGCAAATTCAGAGCTCTGGTCAGTGCTAAGTTGTTCCATAACCGGTACCTCGATATTGTAATCATTGGGCCCCGCAAAGCCTGCCGGTAAATGCGTCTGGTTACCGCCCGCCGCCGCGCTGGCAGCAGAAGCATAGACTCCGGTTGAAATGTCAGCAACACCGCGAGCATGTACTCCGGCAGAAGATGATGAAACCGGCAGAGTATCTGAGGAGACTTCCGGGAGTACTCCCCTGTCAAGCATCAGCTCACCGAATACGCTGCGCTGGTCTTTTAACGCCTCTATAAGTTCAGCAATCGTATTCTGCATCAATTTAACAAAGTATTTTTAATTCTGAAAGGATATAATTAGCAGCAATGAATTTTTCTACGAGGGGATATTTTCTTATTTCTCCTGTCCTGGAAATAACCGTAATTTTATTTGTCTCAAACTCAAATCCGGCACCCTCGTCGTTCAGTGAATTGAGAACTATCATATCGAGCCCCTTATTGTGCAGTTTCAGCTTTGCATTCTCAAATTCATTATCTGTTTCCAGTGCAAATCCTGCTATAAGTTTATCTTCCTTTGATATGGAAGAAAGTATGTCGGTAGTTTTCTTCAGCGGTATGGAGAGAAAATTGTCTTCTTTTTTTATTTTAGAGGCAGCAACATTTTCAGGACAGTAATCGGCAACAGCTGCAGACATGATCAGCCAGTCATTATCAGGAAGACACTCATCGACAGCATGTTTCATGTCTTCGGCACTGCGGACTTTAAGAAGTTTTATCTCGGGATACGACGATATGCTCACAGGGCCTGATATCAGTGTGACTTCCGCCCCCCTGAGGTATGCGGCCCGGGCAATACTGAATCCCATTTTTCCGGAAGAACGGTTTCCGATAAACCTTACCGGATCGATATCCTCAAAAGTCGGACCTGCGGTAATCAGTATTCGTTTTCCAGTCAGATCACGCGAAAACTCAGAAGTCACAAGAAGTGCTGCCGAAACTATCTTTTCTATATCGGCCATCCGCCCCTTACCTTTCAGCCCGCTGGCCAGTTCACCTTCTTCAGCTTCAACTATGAAGGCACCATAGAGATCTTCAAGTTTTTTTATGTTCAGGCCGGTAACGGTTTTGGAGTACATATCGCAGTCGGCTGCCGGCGCCACTATCAGTTTTCCGCGCAGCGCAGCAACAACAGTGGTAAGAGCATTATCGGTCATCCCGTTTGCAATTTTTGCGATCGTATTAACGGTGGCAGGAGCGATGATCATCAGATCGGCCCATACGCCATAATCGATGTGCCAGGTGCCTGTAAATGATGCTCCGTTTTCAGGGAAAATATCTATCTTTACTTCGTGTCCTGACAATGTGGAAAAGGTCAGTGGCGCTACAAACTTACACGCCGACGGGGTCATCAGCACTCTCACCTCTGCACCCATTTTAACCAGTTCCCTGAGCAGCAGACAAGATTTGTAGGCTGCAATTCCGCCCGTCACTCCGAGCAGTATTTTTTTACCCGATAAGATATTCGTCATTTTCCCGAAAAATTATTTAGTCATCTGTAAATATTGCTCCGGAACATAGCACGCCCCGGAACGTGGCGCGTCCAGCATCCGTGGTCTGAATTCAGATCTATGCGTTTCTGTACCTGTATTCGATTTTTCCTTCGAGCAGTTCCTGCAAAGCATGGATATGGGGCTTTGGCCTCTTTTCAAATTCGAGTGATACCTTCAGCTGGTCCGGATTCTCCACATCTTCGGTATCGTCCTCAAGACCTTTGGATGGAATTGTGTTGACCAGGGAGTTGTATTCGATCCTCATTTCCTCATTGAGTCTCTTAGCTTCCTTTGCAACTACGATTACAGCTTCGTACACATTTGAAGTATGTTCATCAATTTTGCGTAAATCAACGGGACTTGCTTCCATTTAACTGTTCTCCTCTATATTTATTTCTATTATTTTTTTTACTTTTTCTACGGCATCTTCCAGCACATCATTTACCACCTGATAGTCGAACTGGTCAGACAGTTTCAGTTCCATCTCTGCCCTGTCGATCCTTTTACGCAGATCTTCATCGGTCTCGGTATTTCTGTCTAATAATCTCTGCTTCAGGACCTCCAGACTGGGAGGCATAATATATATGAGCTTCGAGTCGGGATAAATGCTTTTTATGCTCAAGGCGCCCTTTACATCCAGCTCGAGAAGTATCGATCTGCCGCTCTCAGTAACTTCATCTACAAAACTTTTTAACGTTCCATAATAATAATCATAAAATTTTTCCCATTCAAGAAATTCCCTCTTTTCGATTTTTTTCAGGAACTCTTCCTCGCTCAGGAAAAAATAGTCAACACCGTGTGTTTCCGCTGGTCGTTTTTTTCTTGTAGTTGCCGAAACCGAAAAAACGATTTCAGGGAACATCTTAAGAATACACCTTACAATAGTAGTTTTTCCGGCACCGCTGGGAGCAGAAACTACGAAAATCTTTCCTTTTTTCATAGAATAAAAATCCATACTAAATACTGAAACAATCGACTGATAAAGAAATTGGATAATACAGTTTATTCTATATTTTGTATCTGTTCCCTGATCCTTTCCAGCTCTTCCTTAATGAATACGGTCAGATGCGAAACTTCGGTTGACATGGTCTTGCTTCCGATTGTATTGGCTTCCCGGTTGATTTCCTGGCAGAGAAAGTTCAGTTTACGCCCGGATTCGTTTGAAGTCTCGAGTGCTTCCAGGAAAAATTTCAGGTGACTGCTCAACCTGACGCACTCTTCAGTGATATCGGATTTATCTACAAGCAGCGCCAGTTCCATTTCAAGCCTGTCGCTGTATGCTGACAGGTCACCGATAATCTGTCTGGCTCTGTCTTTTACTTTTTCAAAATACTCAGTTGCACTGTTGCGGTTGAGCTCTTCAATTTTCGTGACTGTTTCACCTATTGAGGCAATTCGTGCAACTATATCTGCTGCAAGCTGTTCGCCTTCCTTGTTTCTCATTTTCAGCAGTTCGTCGATCGCCTGATTTACAGCAGTCCGCACGAGTTCAAATTCATGCTCAACCTCGTCACCGGTATCTGCCATAAAAATATCGTTGAAAGCCAGAAGGTGTGAAAGCGTAATTTTTTCTTTTATTTTTGCACTCTTCTTTATCTGCTTTAAGAACTGAACCGCATAATCCAGATTAGACTGGTTCAGTACCGGTTTCCCTTCGTCAAATCCGTTTTTTTTGTACTGGACTGCAACCAGCAGCTTCCCCCGTTTAACCCGGGCTCTGATCATTTCCCTAATTTCATATTCCTTAGACTGAAGTGTCTTAGGTATTTTCAGTGAAGTTTCAAGGAATCTGTTATTGACACTTTTAATTTCTACTTCAATGCTCAGGCTGTCAGTTGATACAGAACCTTTGCCGAACCCGGTCATACTAGAAACCATTTATCCATCTCCAGATTATTACAACCACAAAGTTAGCGAAAATATAAGAGTTAATAAAGAAGAAAGTTTGGGGAAGAGTTCTGAATTCTGAGTTCTGAATTCTGAGTTTTCTCCCGCCGAAGGCGGGAAGTTTTCAGTTTGATGATACTTCTATATAAATTATTTTTGCTGCAGAAATAAAAGGGCCGGATCCTTATGGAAACGGCCCTGTGTGATATGCACAATTTCTGTTCTTATGCATTCGGACTTTGCTGAAGATTCTTATTTTACAAAGTTCATCTTTATTGTTTTTGCATAATTATCTGTCCTTAACTTTGCGATGTATAATCCGCTTGAAAGTTCTGATGCGTTGAATCTTACGCTGTATACACCTGCCTCCTGTCTCTCATTTACAAGTGTCACTACTTTCTGTCCCAGCATATTGTATACTGACAACTCTACGTTTTCCTGGCCTGAGAGCCTGTAGCCGATCACTGTCGATGGATTAAACGGATTAGGATAGTTCTGTACCAGTTCTGTCACTGTCGGTACACCTGCACATACTTCTATTGCCTCGCTGTATTCAAACCTGCCGTCATTGTCTACCTGTCTGAGCCGGTATTTGTAATTCCCAGCAAGAGCGCTATTGTCAAAATAGCTGTATGAATGCATTGCATTGCTGGTCCCGTTGCCCAATACATTACCGATCTTTTTCCATTCGGCATCATTTTTACTCTGTCTTTCAATTTCAAAGACAGCATTGTTTACCTCTGTTGCCGTTTCCCATAACAGTTCCACACCCGAGCCGCTAACCCTGGCGGTAAATGTGCTTAATTCCACCGGAAGGGTTCCCATATCAATCTGATTTACGGCTACAGGCACGCTGCTGTTTGTAGTAGAATTGTTGCCCAACTGTCCGTTCGCATTATATCCCCAGGTGTAAACTTTCCCCTTGTCATCAAGGGCTACAGTGTGTGATTGTCCCGCTGCAATTGCCGTTATTGTCTTGCCGTTTAGTTCTCCGGTGGTGTTTACTGCCACAGGTACGGCGCTGTTTGTAGTAGAATTGTTGCCCAACTGTCCGTACGCATTATATCCCCAGGTGTAAACTTTCCCGTTGTCATCAAGGGCTATCGTGTGACTAGATCCCGCGGCAATTGCTGTTATTGTCTTGCCGTATAGTTCTCCGGTGGTGTTTACTGCCACAGGTTTGGTCATAATTTCATTTGTACTTATCCCATTACCCAGTGGACCGTTGCCACACAGTCCCCATGCGTAAACTTTTCCGTTGTCAGCAAGGGCTACAGTGTGTGATTGTCCCGCTGCAATTGCTGTTACTTTCTTGTCGTATAATTCTCCTTTGCTGGTGCTGGTGCCGATATACACGGCTACAGGCAGGCTATTTTTTTCTACGTACTTTTGATCATTACCCAGTTGACCGAGGCTATTCGTCCCCCAGGCGTAAACTTTCCCATCGTTATCCAGAGCCACTGTATACTCCTGTCCCCCAGCAATTGCGATTATTTTCTTGCCGTTTAGTTCTCCGCTGGTATTTACTGCTACAGGCACGTTTCTGTTTGTAGTAGAGCCGTCGCCCAACTGACCGTAGTAATTATTTCCCCATGCGTAAACCGTTCCGTCCTCAGCCAGGGCCACTGCGTGCATAGATCCCGCGGCAATTGAAGTAATTTTCTTATCTATGGTCACAGCTACAGGCACACGGCTGTTACTATTGTTGCCATTGCCTAACTGACCATTATTATTATCTCCCCAGGCGTAAACTTTTCCGTCAGAATCCAAGGCTACCGTGTGATATAATCCCATAGCAATTGCAGTTAAAGTCTTACCGAATAATGCTCCATTACTGGTACTCGTACCCAAATAGACGGCAACAGGCGCGTTTTTTTGTAAGCTTGTATTATCTCCCAGCTGACCGAAGCTATTAGTTCCCCAGGTGTAAGCAGTTCCGTCGTATTTCACGATCGCGGTATGCAGTGAGCTACCGCTGGTTCCAAGTTTCTGCGCCAGCAGCGGATTGAAACCTGACAGCAGTAAAACTGCAGTAATTAAAAGAAAACTATATTTTTTATCCGAATTTAACCGTAAATGCCTGCTCTTCATTTTTCTCCTCTTTATTTATAATAATGTTTATGTATATAAGCTAAAATTCTATTACCTGTATCAGAAACATCTTAGGTCCAATGATCATCATAACAACTAACATTTTGCAGAATCTGTCACTGCTCAATTACTTCTCTTTTCTCTCTGCTGACTGATCACTTTATAAAGGGTACAAATGTCCTTCACTATCCTTATGTTCTTTTAGAGCAAGGAATAGTTTTATCCTAAATATAAACGGCTAAAGGTATACTGATATAGCTGCAGTATTTCCAGTCCGGCAGAATAAACGGTAGTACTATTATTCAATTTTCCTGAAAGGGAAAAAGATATCAGTCTGAGGTCCGTATAACTGATTCATTCTTGATTTATTTGGTACTGTAAGCGTGCTGAAACATTATATCTGACATTATTTGTTGCGCATAAATTTTTAGTAATAATAATATACTGGAATTCGGACAAAATGTACCCAAATATAAAAAATCGATTTTTCATTTCCAATTTCACAAATTCTTTAGCAATATATAAAAAAAGGCCGTCTCCAAAAGGAAACAGCCCTGTATGATATTCTGACTTCTGTTATTTTTATAAGTGGCAATTTGCAATAGAACCATCATCCGACTAACCGGCGTCATTTTTCCCTCAGACGTAAACCGTCCATCGTAACGGATTTCAATTTTTTATTTTCCAATTATACCTGGCGCGAGAGGACAGTTAAAAGGCTTCGCCTATACCGACGTGGAATTGTATGTTGTCAATGACGCGGGAATTCCTGAATTTCTGGAACAGGTTTTTACCGTCATACGGATCGTAGGCCTTAAAGCCCAGATCAAGTCTTATCGGGGCAAACGGAGAATAGTATCTTATACCAAAGCCCATGGCGACGGCAATTTTGTCAATACGGAAATCACTTATCCTGTCCCATGTATTGCCGAAATCAGCGAACAGAGCACCGCCGAAGGCTCCGATAATCCGGTTCCTGGTCTCAACTGATCCTTCCAGCAGAAATGTACCTCCCACAGGCACCTGTCTTAAGACATAGCTGATAAAGTCCTGACTCGAAAGATTAGTCAGGTCTATAGACCTTTTCGGGATGAGATCCCTTGAATTCCAGCCTCTGACGGAATTGCTGCCGCCGGCTGTAAAACGCTGATTCAGAGGTATATCATCCTTCCTCCCCGAATAGACCTGAGCATACCCAAGTCGCAGTTTCATGCCGAAAGCATTTTTTTCAGAAGAATAAACTTTCGGGTAATAAGTACTTTTGGCAATTATCCTGTAGAACTGAGAATTCTCGTTCGAACGGCTCCCGAACACTCTTGCAATAATGTTAGGAATTGAATTGGCTTCCTCCAGTGTAAACGACAGTGTATATCCTTTTGTAGGGAACAAAAGGTTGTCTGTCTGCATGGCGCTTACTTCCATACCGATAATGGAAGAAAAATCTTTTTTTCTGACCCGGCCTATTACTTCAGCGAGGGAGTCGCTCTGTCCTGACGAAAGCCGTTTCTTCAGATAATCGGGCTGGTAGTCGTGTACTGACCGTTCGACATTGTAATATGTCACGAGTGAATTCATGAACACCCAGCGCGGGAGTTCAAAATCAAAGCTCAGTTTACCGCCGTATATGGTTGCCTTATACTGCCGCTGCTTGTTTATGGTAACATAGCCTTCAAAAGTGCTGGTGACTTTTTTGTTGAACAGGTAAGGCTGCGAAATCTTTGCGCGGGTATCAAAATAGCCCAGAAATGTTGTGTCACCCAGGGCAAGAAATTTCGAGAGATTTCCATAATCTACGTTGAAAACATCCTGGACTACGAAATTGCCGCTAAGTGTAAATAATCGGGCATTGCCAAAAAAGTTTTTCTTGGAATACTGGGCACCAATACCAACATTGGGAGTATTCTCCTGATTGTTGATAATCAGTTCGGGTGAGAGCTCCCTGAGAGAAGGGATGTCGGCACTGACATTCAGGGGCACATAATTGCCGGAAGTATCTTCGATCACACTGTTTACAAGCACAGAAGAAAACATAGTAGTGTTGAACAGCCTCACCTGTGCCCTGTTGATTTCATCCAGGCTATAGAAATCATTCTTGTCTATGCTGGTGAGCTTGATTATCAGTTCATCATCAACCTGATCCCGTGCGTTCCCGCTCTTGCTCACCCTTATGTCGCTTATTCTGTACCTGTTCCCCGGAATGAAGCCTACCTTCACATCGACCGTTTTTCTGGATGTATCTATGAATACATCGGGTTTTTTCAGCGTGGTAAGCATGTACCCGTGATCCTGGAGATATGTCCTGACCTCCTGCCGGTTTTTCTCTACGAGCTCTTTGGAGAAGTACTCAGTAGTGTCAATGTCGTTTATGCGGTTTAGCCTGGGAGTAATATCGAGCCGTTCAATACCATCATATCTGTATGAGGAAATCCGGTAGCGTTCTCCTTCTGATATAGTGTATATCAGGTCGGCTTCGTGCTCATCCTTTCTCAGACGATAGCGGTACTGAACATTCAGCTGAAAGTAACCGTTGTCCATATAGTAGTTTTTCAGCGCCTTGATGTCGTCGCGTATTTTCACCGAGTCGAAGTATTCGGCCTCGCGTCCCATGGAGCTTGAAATTCTGTGTATGAACTTATAGAACCAGTTCGGGGTTCTTTTCGAAACAATTATTTCCTCAAGCTGAGAATCGGAAAACGATTCGTTTCCGCGGAATTCAATACTGACAAGTTCGTACTGGCCGCGTTGCTGTGCATACAGGGTATCTTTCTGAAAGAACACACATAATAAAATAGGAAGAAGATATTTGGCTGAAAATCTCAAATTCACAAATCCTGCTAAAAAATATTTTCAAGATCATAATCCTTGTTCACTAATTTCATGTCAGGATAGTCTTTTTTAAAAACTCGTACAAAGAAATCCCTGATTTCCCTGCGGTCAACTTCACGCGAAATGAATAATGATACCGGTTTCTGAGGCACAGTAAAGAAATGTGCGTAATAAACTTTTCCCCTGGCAGCATCAATTATATATGAAAAGATTTCTCCGCCGCCGGATCCCATAAAATAATCCTGAGAATTGTAGTATATCAGTTCATTGTCTGTTGTGGCAATCTTGATTTTTTTCACCAGGGCGGATTCAAAAGAACCGTTCAGTATAGGAGAAGTAAATATCTTTTTGTACTGACCGTCCGGAACAGGGCTGAAACAATAAAACCGTATGCCCATCTGATCTTTGCTGTTGTATTCGACACCCGCAGCATAAGCAGTACTCAGTGTATCCTGGAAAGATCCGGATTCAAAAAACCTGACGTTTTCTCCGGAAAGCACTTTCCTGATCCTGCTCTCAGCATCTCTTTTGGCATATACCGCAGCAGAATCGCCGGAAACTATCTGAGGCAGCGGATTTTTGCTATTCTGATCCTTGCACGAAGACAAACCGAAAAGAAAGAAAACCAGCAGGGTTGCAGCGGCCGACAGTGCAACTGCAGTTGAACTGTATCTGGCATAAAACAGCATTTTAATTTTTAATAACAACTTCGGTACCTACTTTAATTACTTTATAAATTTCGTCAATATTATCGTTGCTTATTGCCGCAGAACCGTTTGTCCAGTTGTACACGAATGGCAGATTTTTCAGTATAAAGTCCAGACGTCCGATTCCTTGTATGCCTATATCAGCATCCCTGAAACCCGGCAGATGAGTACAACCTTCAAACTGCAGTTCCTCATTTGCCCGGAAATATTCTTCGCGAGTGATCTCGCCTGACTTCAGAGAATTCTCCAGATCGTGCCGGTTGGGATAGTTCAGCAGCAAAAATTTCCTGTACGGTGAAACCGTATCGATTCTGCATACAGAATAAGTGCCGGCAGGAGTAGCATATTTATCGCGCAAATACTTCCTTGAGCTATTGTTCCTTCCAAAAACCACTTTATAGGATTTCAGCAGAACATCGCCGGAATATAAATGCAGTTTATAATTTCTCCTATCAATCAGTATATGAATATTAGCAAGATATGTCAATTGCTTTTCCTGAATCACTTCACTTAAAGTCTGTTCTCTCAGGTTAAGTATAATTCCATACAGAAGAATACCTGCCAGAAAGACTATGAGGCTGCAAAGAAAATATATGATACTCTTTAGCACTTTAAACTTTAATTATTAAATTTCTCAAAGTTAAAAAAATAAAATACGAAAGGAAACAGGGAAAAATTCGGAATTCAGATTTATTATTTCCGGAATAAAGGCACCGGGGCAATCCGAAAGATACTGAAAGAGGTATATTTCTGCACACTTTACATACATGACATCCTGGTGAGAAATTCACCAGGATGCCTTAATTATCCTTCAAAATTCAGAATTGCAAATTCAGAATTACAAATTCAGAATTACAAATTCAGAATTTTTCAGATAGCCTCAACTGCAGCTATTGCAGTCATATTTATGATGTCCTCAATCGAAGCTCCTCTCTGCAGCACGTGAACGGGTTTCCTGATTCCCATAAGAACAGGTCCTATGATCTCTGCTCCGCCCAGTTTGGCCATCAGCTTGTATGCAATGTTTCCGCTGTTCAGGTCGGGGAATATCAGTACATTGGCTTTGCCTTTCAACGAACTGAATGGATAGTTCGATTCTCTTACAGAGGTCTGTATTGCCACATCGACCTGCATTTCACCGTCGACATTGATATCAGGCCTCAGCTGTTTTACGATCTCAACTGCTTTTTTCACCTTAAGAGATTCGGGTTTAACAGTACTGCCAAAATTGCTGAACGACAGCATTGCCACATTGGGCTGAATGTTGAATTCTTTCACGGTATCTGCAGATGAAATTGCTATTTCCGCCAGCTGCTCGGCTGTCGGGTTTATATTCACCGTAGTATCGGCAAAGAAATATACGTCCTGTTTTGTAATCATGATATAAAGACCTGAAACTACATTAAAGCCTTCCTTTACACCAATACACTGCAGTGCAGGACGGATAGTATCCGGATAATAAGAGGTCAGGCCGCTGATCAGTGCATCTGCATCTCCCATCTGAACCATCATTGAAGCATAGTAATTATTGGAGTGCAGCAGATTCATTGCATCGGCCCTGGATACACCCTTTCTCTGCCTGATTTTATACAGCTCTTCGCAGTATACGCTGTACTTTTCGGACTTGGAGGGATCAACAACTGTAAATACATTTCCTTCAAACCCGAGAGCCCGGATCTTGGCGCAAATTTTTTCTTCGCTGCCGAGGAGTATCGGATATACAATACCTTCCTGATAAGCGGCATAGGAAGCGCGTATAATTTTTTCCTCTTCGCCTTCGGCGTATACTATACGTTTGGGGTTCTTCTGTGCCTTGTGTATCATAACGCGGATAACTTCCTTGGACATGCCGAGTCTTTCTTTCAGCTCTTCCTGATAGGCTTCCCAGTCAGTAATTATATGGCGCGCTACCCCGTCTTCCACAGCAGCTTTGGCAACAGCCGGAGCAACTTTCCACAGTACACGCGGGTCAAAAGGTTTGGGTATTATATACTCGCGGCCGAATGAGAACTCCTCTCCACCGTATGCCTTTAATACCACATCCGGCACTTTTTCTTTTGCCAGACTGGCCAGCGCCTCAACTGCGGCCATCTTCATATTTTCAGTAATGGCAGTAGCTCTCACATCGAGCGCACCGCGGAAAATAAACGGAAAACCGAGCACGTTATTTACCTGGTTTGGATAATCGCTTCTGCCGGTTGCCATTATAATATCCTGCCTGGCTTCAATGGCATCTTCATATGATATCTCAGGATCCGGATTGGCCATAGCAAATACAATGGCACCGGGCGCCATAGCTTTCAGCATTTCTTTTTTTACAGCACCGGCTACCGAAAGTCCCACGAACACATCAGCATCCTTCATGGCATCGGCAAGTGTTTCCCGGTCAGTATCAACAGCAAATTCTTTCTTGTATTTGTTCAGATCTGTTCTCTTCAGTGATATCACGCCTTTTGAGTCGCACATCATAATATTCTCGTGCTTCACACCGGCTCGAATATACAGTTTGGCGCAGGCAATTGCTGCTGCACCCGCTCCGTTTATAACCAGCCGTATCCTGTCCATTTTCTTGCCCGTCAGTTCAACGGCATTGATGAGAGCAGCGCACGAAATGATCGCAGTGCCATGCTGGTCATCGTGAAATACCGGGATATTCATGGTCTTCTTCAGCTCTTCCTCGATCTCAAAGCATTCGGGGGCTTTTATATCCTCCAGATTTATGCCTCCGAAAGTAGGCTCGAGCAGCTGGACTGTTCTGATTATCTCCTTGGGATCTTTGGTCTTCAGTTCTATATCGAACACATCTATGTCTGCAAACCTCTTGAAGAGCACTCCCTTTCCCTCCATCACCGGTTTACCGGCGTGAGGACCGATATCGCCCAGCCCGAGCACAGCGGTACCGTTTGTGACTACCGCAACCAGATTTCCCTTGGCGGTATACTTAAAAACATCATCGTCATTTTCTGCAATTTCCTTGCATGGTTCGGCAACACCTGGCGTATACGCCAGAGAAAGATCGCGGGAGGTTGTACAGGGTTTCGTCGGAACAACTTCAATTTTTCCATGACGGCCCTGTATATGGTAATCGAGAGCTTCTTCTTTGTTGATTTTCATTGTACCCTCTTGGTATGATACTGTTTGTAAAATGTGGATGTGAACTGAGAAAAAATCCCTTTCCTGATGCTACTAAAATAATAAAAAAAGGAATAATACTCGCGGATTATAAAAGTCACAAATAAAAAAGTTTCGTCCAGGACAAAAAAAACCGGTAAATTGTTATTTACCGGCCTTAAACTCTTCCAACGACTGACAAGGTTGCAGAAAATATCAGACTTCCATGATCTCTTTTTCTTTGTGCCTGATAATTTCATCTATATTAGTGATATGTCCGTTCGTCACCTTCTGAATCTCCTCTTCAAAATCCTTCAGTTCATCTTCGCTGATTTTCTTTTCCTTCTCCTGTTTTTTCAGGTGTTCATTTGCATCACGGCGTATATTCCTGATTGCGATCTTGGCATCTTCACCCATTTTTTTGCATATCTTTACCAGCTCCTTGCGTCTTTCTTCTGTGAGCATAGGAATAGGAACTCTGATATTTGTTCCGTCACTCGAAGGGTTAAGGCCCAGATCTGCTACCATAATGGCTTTTTCGACCGCAGAAACGATCGATTTATCCCATGGAGTAATCGAGAGTGTATGAGCGTCCAGAACTGAAACGTTGCCCAGCTGTTTAAGCGGAGTTATGGTTCCGTAATAATCCACTTTTACTCCGTCTAGGAGTGCCGTGGTTGCTTTTCCGGTACGTATCTTGGCAATCTCTCCACGAAAAGCTTCAACTGATTTGTCCATTCGCGTTCCGGCGTCTTTAATAGTTGGATTCATATAAGCCTCTATATTTATTTAACAATTTGTTTACTGATAAAAACAACTACTAACAGAGCTGCAGAAAAATCAGGAATTTACTACTGTGGTACCGATATTCTCACCCTTCACTATACGGACAAGATTATCGGGAATATCCATATTGAATACTATCAGAGGAAGGTTGTTCTCCTGACACAGGCTGACAGCAGTCATATCCATCACACGCAGTCTGTTGGTCAGTATATCTATATATGAAATACTTTCAAATCTCGAAGCATCGGGATTTTTCTCGGGATCCGAGTCAAATACACCGTCGACGCGGGTACCTTTCAGTATCGTATCGGCTTCTATTTCGACTGCTCTGAGTGCAGCAGCCGTGTCTGTCGAGAAATACGGGTGACCTGTTCCGGCGCCGAATATCACGACTCTTCCTTTCTCAAGGTGTCTGATTGCCCTTCTTCTTATATAGGGTTCTGCGATCTCCTCCATGTGAATGGCGCTCATCAGGCGTGTATATATGCCTTTTTTCTCTAGCGCATTCTGCAGGGCAAGAGAGTTGATCATAGTGGCGAGCATACCCATCTGGTCACCGGTAACGCGGTCTATATTCTGCTCTCCGGCACTTAGTCCCCGGTAAATATTCCCGCCGCCAATAACGATACCCACCTGCACGCCTATGTCGTGTACTTTTTTCACTTCAGCTGAGAAGAAGTCCAGTACACCCGGATCGATACCATGGCCTTTGGCTCCCATGAGTGATTCGCCGCTTAATTTCAGCAGAAGTCTTTTATATTTTAGTTGTGGCATAATCTCTTTGATTTGTTGGATGATAAATTAATAAAAAAAAAGGTCTTATTAAATAAGACCTTTTGAAAAAATTATTTTTTTTCGTCGCTCAAATGATATCTGAGGTAGCGCGTCATTTTTGACTGCACGGAATACTTCTGGTTGAACTCCTTGAACAGATCGCCGATAGTCTTGGAATTATCCTTGATATAGGCCTGTTCGAACAGGCAGTTTTCCTGGAAGAATTTGTTCAGTTTACCCTGAGCAATTTTATCGAGCATCTGTTCGGGCTTGCCCTCTTTTCTGAGGAGTTCCTTGTAGATGTCGATTTCCTGATCGATGACGTTCCGGGGAATGTCATCTCTGTATATAGCCATAGGTTTCATGGCAGCTACCTGCATGGCAGCATCCTTAGCTATGGCAGATACTTCATCTTTGTTTCCGGCAGCAACGCCTTCGACAGCAACGAGAACGCCGAGCTTTGCACCGTGGTGTACGTAATCGACTACAACGCCGTCTTCAACTTTTTCTACAGAGAAACGGGTAACAGTGATCTTTTCACCGATCTTACCGATGAGTGCATCGAGTTCTTCGCTGATAACCTTGCCGTTGGTTCCTTTTGAAAGGAGCTCATCAAGACCGGCAGGCTGTTCCTTAATGATAGTATCGAGTACCAGCTGTGAAAATGCCTTGAAGTCATCGCTGTTGGCGACGAAATCTGTTTCGCAGTTTACTTCTGCAATAACGGCCATTTTCTTGTCATCAGAAACGTATGTAAGAACGACACCTTCGTTAGCAGATCTTTCAGCTCTTTTAGCTGCAACAGCTGCACCTTTTTTTCTGAGTATCTCTATAGCCTTATCGAAATCGCCATCTGATTCGGTCAGCGCCTTCTTGCAATCCATCATACCGGCGCCGGTTTTTTCTCTCAATGTTTTTACTTGTTCTGCAGTAATTGCCATGGATTATCCTTTTATTGATTCATTTTTTTCTTTATTGGGAAATCTGTCTTTTCTTTCTCTTGAAGGCCTGGACTCTTTTACTTCCTTAGCTTCTTCGTTTTCTTCGCCGCGTTCCTTTTTCAGTCTTTCTTTTTCAGCAGCTTCCTGAGCTCTGAGTTCCTTAGCCTTTCCGAGTCCGTCAATAATTGAATCGGCCATGATCTTGGAAACAACTTCTATAGTCTTTACGGCGTCATCGTTAGCCGGAATGACATAGTCAACAAGATCCGGATCGCAGTTTGTATCAACAATAGCGAAAATCGGTATGTTCAGTCTGTGAGCTTCCTTAACGGCGATGGATTCTTTCTTAATATCGACCATAAAGATAGCACCAGGCAGTTTGGTCATCGTCTCAACGCCGTCGAGGACTTTTCTGAGTTTGTCTCTTTCACGGCTGCGGTTGAGTCTTTCTTTCTTTGTTATCTTGTCAAATGTACCGTCGATCTCCATCTTGTCGATGGCAGCGAGGCGTTTGACGCTTTTTCTAATGGTTGAAAAGTTAGTAAGCATACCTCCAAGCCAACGTTCACTCACCCAGTTCATTTCACATCTTTTTGCCTCTGTGGCAATGACGTGTTTGGCCTGTTTTTTTGTTCCGACAAAAAGTACTTTTTTGCCTTCAGAAACGACGTTGGTCATCTGTTCAGCAGCTTCAGCAAGGAGGATTTTTGTTTTTTTAAGGTCAATGATGTGGATTCCGTTTTTTTCCATGAAGATATACGGCTTCATTTTAGGATTCCAGCGGCGCGTAAGGTGACCAAAATGGGCGCCGGCTTCTATGAGTTCTGTTAAATCGATTTTTTTCATTTTCTTCTTTCCTGTTTAATCTTCTACTTTTTTCTTTTTTACCTAAAATCCCCCGGGACTGGAAAATGGCCCTCAGGGAACACAGTCGGTAAATCCAAAAGTATGAATGACATAAAAACTTGGTTATTTAGTCTTCTCACTCCGGTAATTATCCGATAGCGAAAAGAATTTTCTCCGCATATAATGCGGGGTATAAACGACAGTATTAAGAGATTACCTCTTAGAGAACTGGAATCTTTTTCTGGCTTTTGGTCTGCCGTATTTCTTACGTTCCACCATTCTCGGATCACGGGTCATAAAGCCTTTTGCTTTAAGCGCCGGTCTGAAATCCGGATTGATGGCTTCCAAAGCCCTTGCGATTCCCAGTCTTACAGCCTGAGACTGGCCGGTCGTGCCGCCGCCGTTTACATTGACGAACAAGTCATACTTGTTCAGAGTGTCTGTAACTACAAACGGGGCCAGAATATCGTCTCTGTCTGTTTTCAGAGAAAAAGCTGCTTCAAATTCTCTGTCGTTTACCGTAACTTTACCGCTGCCGTTTCTTAATATCACGCGTGCAACGGCTGTTTTTCTTCTGCCTACGTATACTTTGTCAACCATTAGATAACTCCGTTATAAACTTATTAACTCGGGTTTCTGAGCCTGATGCGGATGTTCCGTTCCGGCGTAAACCTTTAATTTTTTAATGAGCTTTTTGCCCAGTCTGTTTTTTGGAAGCATTCCTTTTACGGCGTGCTCAATGATGAATTCAGGATCCTTTGTTTTAAGATCACTGAAAGCCCTTACCTTTCCACCACCCGGATAACCTGAATAATGGAAATATGTCTTCTGCAGTTCCCTCTTACCGGTCATGACAACCTGGTCAGCGTTGACTACAATGACAAAATCTCCTGTATCCATGTTGGGAGTGAATGTCGGTTTTTCCTTGCCTCTGATGATTCTGGCGACTTTAGCGGCCAGCCTGCCCAGAACCTGGTCCTTGGCATCGACGATGACCCACTTAACGTCAGCATCTTCAGTTTTAATGAACCTTGTCATTTTTGCTTGTTTCACTTAGATTTCCTCCAATTCAACTATTATTTCCCAATAAAGGCTTTAAAATTAACTATAAAGTTTCAATAAGTCAAGTTTTTGTACACTAAATATACTGCGAAACTTTTGGATATCTTCTTTTATTTTAAAGATTTATGCTAGAATATGCTGTAGCCGGAGCGGAATGAACGCACAATTGCGAAAAATTTGGGCTGAAATGAACGGAACTGATCCTGTCCCTGCATGATAAGTTTTATCATATAATCCTTGTCACCACTGGTCCTGATATACACAGTCTGACTCACCTGGCCTTCCATCTCCTCGGGATCATTGTAGTAACCGGTGAAGCCCGGGAAATCATACTTGTGCCTGTAACGCGTAGAATTGAACATATACTTGTCCACTACATCGAGATGTATGTAAGGCGGAGGGTTGTATGCATTGTCTGACGACCAGAACGTTACGCCGTCCAGCCGGCGCTTGTTCTGCTGATCCACATATACCCAGTTCGACGGATACTTCATGCGTATGTTAAATGTATTTTCAGAATACAGCCCGCCCAGGCCGCTGCTGTCAAATCCCGCACCTTCAACAGTTCCATATCCCCGGCCCGAACCTCTGGCACCCGGAATAACTACTCCCAAACCTGAACTGCCTCCTGCACTCTTCGCTTCACTCCCGCGGGAGACTCTGGCCTTTACTGCATCTTCGCTGCTGCCGGAAGACTGTGTAACCGGAGTAACCGGTTCGTCTGATTTCACATCCCTGGATTCTCTATCCTGTGACTCTTCCGCTTTTGAAACTTCTGTCAGCTGCCCGCTGCTTACACTTATGCCGCCCGAAGCACCGGCGCTTCCATGTCCCGCGCCCGCCGATCCGCCTAACCCGCCGGTAATCAGCATGTCACCCAGATTGTACAGCACAATAAAAGCGGCAAAGACTAGAAAATGAAGGACTACCGATATGAAAATACTGAGTGACTCTATGCGGTAACTTTTCCGGCCGGGACTTTCACCGCCTTCACCGCCTGCTGAAAAGGAGGATGCGGATGACGACACATCTGAAATTCTATTTTTTTCTTCAATACTCATTATAACCTGAATAGAAAAATTATTACTTTTACACTGAACATTCAAGACAAAACTTTGGAGTTCTGAATTCTGGGTTATGAGTTAGTAGAACTGCTTGTATTCTGTGGTTGAATAATATAATAAGGAATTAGAGATGAATTTTCTTGTAACCGGCGGAGCGGGGTTTTTAGGCATCAACCTGGTACGCTTTCTTCTGTCAAAAAATCATGGTGTTACAATCCTGGATATTGCCGATTTTGATTATAAGGACGTGATGGACAAAGTCCGAATAATCAAAGGCGACATAAGAATTGACTCTGATGTCGATATCGCTCTTGAAGGAGCCGATATAGTTGTGCATGCTGCCGCTGCACTGCCGCTGTATACTGAAGAGGAGATTTTTTCTACTGACGTCGAAGGCACACGCCTGGTACTTCAGAAATCATTTGACAGAGGTATAAAGAGATTCATACACATCTCTTCAACCGCAGTATACGGAATTCCTGACCACCACCCGCTCTATGAAACTGACAGACTCGACGGTGTCGGCCCTTACGGAAAAGCAAAAATACAGGCTGAGAAAGAATGTCAGAAATTTCGTTCAAAAGGCGTGTGCATACCCATTTTGCGCCCAAAATCATTTGTGGGACCCGAACGCCTGGGTGTCTTTGCACTTTTCTACGACTGGGCAAAAGACGGACACGGATTCCCGATGATCGGAAACGGGAATAACCGCTATCAGCTGCTCGACGTAGAGGATCTGTGCGAGGCTATTTATCTCTGTTCAGCACTGAATGAAGACGCTGTGAATGATACTTTCAATATCGGCGCAAAGCATTACACTACTATGAAAGAGGATTATCAGGCAGTTCTCGACTATGCAGGTTTCAACAAAAAAATAAGAGGACTTCCTGAAAAACCGATTATATGGACGCTAAGAATTCTGGAAGCACTGAAGCTGTCGCCTCTGTATAAATGGGTATACGAGACTGCTTCTAAGGACAGTTTTGTGTCCATTGAAAAGGCAGAAAAAATTCTGGGCTATGCTCCAAAATATTCCAATAAGGACGCACTGATCAGGAATTACAAATGGTATCTCGGGCACCTCCAGGATTTTAAAGGACAGTCAGGTATATCTCACCGTGTACCATGGAAACAGGGAGTACTCTCTATCGCAAAATTATTCTTTTGATGCAGCCTCTGAGACAAAGATTGCCGGCAGTATACTAAATTTTCAATACTCCGGCATCGCTGTTTCCAGGATGGAAATATCCAGGTTTGATATTGGCAATGAATATCGGCTTCATTAAAAGTGTCCAAGTTGAAAATATTTTGATTCTTGCAGGCCAGTATAAACCGAACGTATAGTGTGGGACATTTTTCCATGACCACATTCACTCTCTGAAGCGTTTTCAACCTGTCATATATTTCCCATTTACAATTTCACCATCTTATAGAAAAATGTTTTCACAATTTCTGCTGAAACTATGTAAAACAGAACAATGATCCCTATAAGAAATAGGAAATGAAATGGCAGCGGGCAGAATCCGAAAATATTCGCCAACGGGCTATAGGGCACAGCAACCGCTAAGAATGCAATTGACAGTGTCGCAATTGAAAGATATTTCCCCGGCCTGCTTCTGAAGAAAGGTTTCCGGCTTCGGATAACCAACACGATCAGCGATGCTGAGACTACGGATTCCATAAACCAGCCTGTTCTGAACTGAACCTGAGTTGCATGAAGAATCAGCAGAAGCGCACCAAAAGTGAGATAGTCAAACACCGAACTTACCATACCGAACGTTATCATAAACTTGCGAATTGCACTTATGTCCCAGCGCCGCGGATAGTCAAGCATTTCTTTATCCACACTGTCTGTTGCAATAGTCATTTCCGGACAGTCCGTCATGAGGTTGGTAAGCAGTATCTGCTTGGGCAGTAGTGGCAGAAACGGCAGAATAAGAGATACACCTGCCATACTGAACATGTTTCCGAAATTCGCACTGGTTGCCATAAACACATATTTAAGGGTATTTGCAAATGTGGCCCTGCCCTCGCGCACACCTTCAACCAAAACACCCAGGTCTTTTTCGAGCAGAACGATATCCGCCGCATCCTTTGCAACATCTACCGCACTCTCAACAGAAATACCTACATCGGCTGCGTGAAGAGCAGAAGCATCATTCATACCGTCACCCATATACCCCACAACATTTCCCGCTTTTTTTAGAGCGAGTATAATTCGCTCTTTTTGATTGGGTTCTATTTCGGCGAATACATCCACGTCACACACACGCCTGAGCAGTGCAGTATCACTCTGCTGACTGATGTCTTGCCCAGTAAGAATTTTTGTATCGGACAGCCCCATCTGCTGACTGATATGAGCAGCAACGAGGCGATTATCGCCAGTAATGATTTTTAACGTGACACCAAGCTTCTTCAGGCTGTTAACCGTCACGTTGATATTAGTTTTGGGAGGATCAAAAAGCACGAGAAATCCGGAGAAT
This sequence comes from Bacteroidota bacterium, assembly GCA_050258935.1. Classification (GTDB taxonomy): domain Bacteria; phylum Bacteroidota; class Ignavibacteria; order Ignavibacteriales; family SURF-24; genus JBLMZS01. The sequence goes on along the minus strand of JBLMZS010000055.1, from coordinate 29,369 downwards.
GTCATTCCCATCTCTTGGTCCTTGCTGATTCTTGACTCTGAGCCCATATTCCTGTAAGCGACACCCAGCGTACGAAAGCCCTTACTGCTGAATTCCTCGAAGTGCTGCTGTATCCTATCTCGCACCGCAGCGATATCAACTATTTTCCCCTCCGCAGTTTCCGCAGTTGTACAGACACTGAGTATATTCAGCATGGAACCTTTGGTTATCATCAGATTAGTATTGTCATGTAAAACCATCACACTCAGTCGCTTACGAAGAAAATCATATGGGATTTCGCCCTGTTTCTCGTATCCGGACATATCAAAAGCGCGAAAGGTACGGATGGCTTCATCGATAGGGTCAGAATATCCCGTTTCAAAAAATGCATTAAGATACGCCTGCAGAAGCACTTTATCGCTCGGAGTACCGTCTACATTGCACACGGATTGTACGTGTACTATCCCTTCTGTTAGTGTACCTGTTTTATCCGAGCAGATCACGTTCATACTTCCGAAGTTTTCAATCGAGGCGAGCCGCTTGACGATTACTTTTTTCTCTGCCATCCGCTTGGCGCCATGAGAAAGGTTTATACTTATGATTGCCGGCAGCAGCTGCGGTGTTAAACCGACAGCAAGCGCCAGTGAGAATAGAAATGAATCCATGACTGGCCGGGTCAGGTAGACGTTTATTGCAAAAATGATAACCACCAGTACCAGTGTAACTTCCATGAGAAGATAACCAAATAGCCGGATTCCGTGTTCAAATTCCGTTTCTTGCGGCCTGAGTTTCAGCTTCTCAGAAATTTTGCCGAACTCGGTTTCCTTACCCGTGTGTATAATCAGTGCAGCTGCGCTTCCGCTTACTATATGCGTCCCCATCCAAAGTGAATTTGTTCGCTGCGCGAGAGGTGTTTCTACCGGTAATAGTGACACGTCTTTTTCTACCGGAAAAGTCTCTCCTGTCAGCATGGATTCGTCTACAAACAGATCTTTGGATTCCTGTACAAGTCCATCCCCGGGGACAATATCACCGGCGTTCAGTATAACTACATCACCCGGCACAATTTCTTCGACGGGAATTTCTCTGGAGGTGCCATCACGCAGCACTGCAGCTTTGACTTGCACAATGGAAAGCAGTTTTGCTACGGCATTTGAGGCTCCCCGTTCCTGCCAGAACCCGAGCAATCCGCTGACAAGAACAATTGACAGAATAATGAGCGCATCAACCGGGTCATGAAGAATAAACGATAACCCAATTGCCACGAAAAGTATGAGTATGATCGGACTTTTGAATTGGGTGAACAGAAGAGTAAGGGCATCCGATTTCTTTGGCGGACTGAGCAGGTTGGCACCGTAGCTTACGAGCCGCTTCCCGGCTTCGCTACTGGTGATTCCTCCTTTTGCCGTTTCTAACCTCTGGAACATATCTGTAACCGGTATATTCCAGAAAGATTCAGGTATTTGATTCATTAAATATTCCTCATTTATCAATATCACATGCTGATAAAACGGTTACTGCCATCCGGCCGATACTCAGAATATTTCAAGATCCAAAACTATATACATTAGGCTGATGGGATAAATATCTGCCCTCTTCACTGAATTCTATTATAAAATACATACAGAATGGATTTAATTCCATCGGTCAGAAGGATGAAAAAGGGATTAAATCCATTTCGCCGGCATAACGGAATCTAAAGGGATGTAGTCCTTTTTTCATCCCTAGGAACGATTGTTTCATTGTATATAAGTTTTATGTTTAAGTTAAACTGATGTGAAATCCTTAAGAATGGTATCGGCATCTATTCCAGCGGACGAACATGAAAGGAGAAATACAATGTCATTAATCGAATTAGTACTCATTTTGGTAGTTATCGGAGTCATACTCTGGCTGATTAACAAATACATTCCTATGCAGTCTACCATCAGGAAAATCCTGAATGCGGTTGTAATTATTGTTGTAATAATCTGGCTCCTTAGTGGTTTCGGCCTCATTGAAGGCCTCAGATCTATTCGTATTTGACTGCAATCTAGCTTCAATAGACTTCGTCATGATCAAAGTTGCGATATAGTACAGGAAGCACTGCAGAACATACTTCCGGAAAATTGAAATATTATGAACTGTCGGACTAATACAAATGATGATGAATACGCATATACCGCACAGCAGTCGGATCGAGGATTTATTTCATACAGAAATTGAGGGATTCAGTGCACTAGCCGAGCTGGCACTTGATATGAGGTGGTCATGGAGTCATTATGCTGACGGAGTATGGAGAAAGCTTGACCCGGAATTGTGGGAACTCACCCAAAATCCATGGGCAATCCTGCAGACCACTTCGCGTGAAAAACTCGAACAGATTCTGGCCGACCCCGATTTCCGGAACGAACTGAATGAACATATTCAAGCGAAGAGCAGTGCTACGGAATCACGTGCATGGTTCCAGCAAAATCATCCCAAATCCCCTTTAACATGTGTCGCATATTTCAGCATGGAATTTATGCTCAGTGAAGCTCTGCCTATATATTCCGGCGGGCTTGGTAATGTGGCGGGAGACCAGCTCAAGGCAGCCAGCGATTTGGGTGTGCCCGTTGTTGGGGTCGGACTTCTGTACCAGCAGGGATATTTCCGGCAGATAATTGGAAAAGATGGAGAACAGCAGGCCCTTTTCCCATATAACGAACCCGGACAGTTACCTATCTCACCTCTGCGGCAGGCAAACGGCGAGTGGCTGAGGTTGGAGATCACATTGCCCGGTTATTCGGTCTGGCTGAAAGCCTGGCAGGTTCAGGTCGGCAGAGTGAAACTTTATCTGCTAGACAGCAATGATGCGGCAAACTTTCCGGCACATCGGGGCATTACCAGTGAACTGTACGGTGGCGGACCCGAATTGCGTCTTAAACAGGAACTCCTGCTCGGGATTGGTGGATGGTAGCTGCTCCGTGCACTGGATATACACCCTGAAGTCTGCCACTTGAATGAAGGACATGCTGCACTGGCCATACTGGAGCGAGCAAGATGTTTCATGGAGGATACTGGCCGGTCTTTTGAAGCTGCGCTGGCTGTTACGCGGGCAGGCAACCTGTTCACGACACACACTCCGGTGGCCGCGGGTTTTGACCGCTACGCTCCTGCCCTTATTGAGCAGTACCTTGACTGGTATGCCCGGACCGGACTGGGTATAACAACCCGCGACTTGCTTGCTCTTGGACGGCAAAACCCTGATGATCCATACGAGTATTTTAATATGGCTTATCTGGCTATACGCGGCAGCGGTGCAGTTAATGGAGTAAGCCGGCTGCATGGAGAAGTCAGCCGCCACCTGTTTGAACCCCTGTTCCCGCGCTGGCCTGCAGATGAAATCCCAGTCGGATATGTTACCAACGGAGTCCATATGCCGACCTGGGATTCGGCGGAGGCCGACGAACTATGGACCGAAACCTGCGGGAAAGACCGCTGGCTGGGGACAACAGAAACACTCGCTGAGAATATACGGAGCATCTCAGATTCCAGACTTTGGCAATTTCGCGCCGTCGCGCGTAAGTCCCTCGTTGAATATGCCCGCGAACGGCTGTCCCGGCAGCTTGCCGAGTCAGGAGCATCTCCGGGAATTGTAAAAAATATAAACTACTTATTCGATCATGAAGCATTGACTCTCGGCTTCGCACGCCGCTTCGCACCCTACAAAAGACCAAATCTGCTGCTGCATGATCCGGAAAGACTGCTTCATATACTGACTGATTCGCGACACCCTGTTCAGCTCATTATTGCCGGCAAGGCTCACCCGAATGACCAGGCTGGGCAGGAACTGATAAAAGAATGGACTGGTTTTATCCGGCGGCCAGAAGTGCGCCGCCACGCAGTATTCCTCAGCGACTATGATATGCATTTGACTGAGCACCTTGTGCAGGGGGTAGATGTATGGATAAATACACCGCGGCGCCCATGGGAAGCTAGCGGAACCAGTGGTATGAAAGTGCTTGTCAATGGGGGTCTCAATCTCTCTGAGCTGGACGGCTGGTGGGCCGAAGCATACACACCAGCTGCAGGGTGGGCCATCGGAGACGGCCAGGAACATGACAACGATCCTGCATGGGATGCTGTGGAAGCAGATGCACTCTACAACCTGCTCGAACAGGAATTGATACCCGAGTTTTATAACCGCAATGAGCAGGGATTTCCTACTGCCTGGATAGCGCGTATTCGTGAAAGTATGGCGACTCTGACCCCTCACTTTTCGGCAAACCGCACCGTTCGGGAATATACCGGCAAGCATTACATTCCTGCTGCCTCAACCTATATTAAACGCGCTTCCGATAAAGGGGCAATGGGCGCCGACCTGGTGAACTGGCGACATTCTATGCTGCAGAAGTGGAGTATGATGCGGTTTGGTAAAATGGAAATTAGAGAGGACGGACAAAACCAGATATTTGAAGTTGAGGTCTGCCTCAACGGCATTGACACGAATGCGGTTCGAGTGGAGCTGTTCGCTGACGGGATAGATTGCAGGTGTCCGTTGCTGTATCAGATGAAACATAAACGGCAGGTGCAGGATGAAACCGGTATTTACATTTACAGCATAACGATACCTGCAACCCGGCCTGCAGCAGACTATACGGTGAGATTGATACCCCACTATAATGGCGTTTCTGTCCCATTGGAAGCCTCACAAATATTATGGCAAAAATAGCCCCATTTCCTGCGGTGCTCACAGTATTAAACCGAAATCCGTCTTTTGCCGCAGGATTGAAAAACAGGCGGCATCGTCTGTTCCCTTTCGCTCGTACGACCAGGTGATAGCCCGAAAGATGTAGTCCCTGTTTCATCCCTTTGCCTTATTGTAGAGCTAGGTATTTCTGCTATATTATAAATCAGAGAAGTTTTACTTCAGGACGCAAGTAATAATCCGCAGGAAATCTAAATAAAAGGAGACAGCCATGAGCAAGCATCATGACATTAAAAGAGATTCGAAGAAAGAACCAGCCAAAACAATGAAAGAAAAAAAGATGGCAAAAAGAGACAAAAAGAATGAAAAAAAGCACGGTGGAATCCTCACTAAAGAATTCAATATTTCACATTCATTCTAAACTCTTCTTTTAATACCCGTGAAGAATTATTTCAGGAAAGCCAGATAATTATTCCGTTACTCTAAACGGATCTTTAAAGTAGACATCACAGAGAGCGGAATGCGAATTCCTGCCCTCGATGTGAGGTTCCCAAATCAAAAAGACCAGAGCCCGTTTTTATTTCTTGTATGTGAAGGTCAGAACGTATAACGAAATTTCTGCATCAATTACTTTGAACGCTATATGCGAATAATATATATTGACTTTTTTGACTAAACGTTGCATTATTAGTCTGATGTATTTTATTTTGGGGACAACAATGAAAACAAGAAATTTATTTTCAGTTTTTGCACTTCTTTTATTTTTGTCTTTTTCAACTGCAACAGCACAAACACCTGACGAAGAACTGAAAGCTTACCGGGATTATCTCAACTCTCATCAGAACATGACTTCAGGGGATCTTGAAGTACTGAATCCCGCGGGAGACTTCGATACCCGCGTCAGCGGTTTACCGCTCAATGCACTGTATCTCGACTCGCTTTCAATAAAATATTCTCTGACTGAATATGAAAAAGAACTGATAGGAAAAAACGGCTTTATGGTAAGTCAGAGACTTTCTTATAATTCCTTTATGGAAGTTTTTGCCGATATATTCCACAAAGATATGCCGCTGTTTATTTCAACCGATGCAATTCTGCATTCGATACATATGTCTTATGATATGATGCTCATGCATTCCGAATTTCAATATCTTATTCCTAACCTGCGCAACTACCTCACCAGACTTAAAACCGCGCTGCCAATACTGGAAAAGAAATACGCTTCCATTCCCGCAATGAAAACTTCACTAATGGATTATGACGTTTTCATTTCTGTTCCGATGAAAATATTTGACAGTAACGCTAAGTGTTATTTCGATGAAATTTCGGGAAAGACAGATTCTATTGTCGGATTTATAAACAATTTCAAGCCCATGGATCTGTTCCTATTTTCCAGTACGCTGAGGAATATCGATTTCAGTCAGTTTGAACCGCGCGGACATTATACCATCCAGACATTTCCGGAATTCCAGGAATATTTCAAGGTCATGATGTGGTTTGCCAAAGCCGATTTATGGTTTTCAGCTCCCAGAGCGATTTTCCCCTCACCGGCCAGAGAAGACCTACAAAGACAGTCAGTACTGGCGATGCTGTTGTCGGAGGCCACCCATTTATCCGGCAATTATGAAATTTATTCGGGTATTGATGCATTCATGGAGAAATTTATCGGTGAATGCGATAACGTAACCATGGGAAATCTTGCTGACTTGTCGGCAAGCGCAGGTATTACATCTCCGGAGATGCTGCTTTCGGATAGTTTATTTAGTAAATTTCAAAAGACGCTCGGCTCAAAATCATACGCGTACCAGAAAATAATGTCACAAATACTGCTGACAGGTTTCGACAGTCCGGACAGCCTTGTCCCGCCTTCCGCGTTTGCTTTGTTCGGACAGAGATTTATTCCGGATTCCTATGTGACCGGTCAGGTGGTATTCGACAGGATAAGTTTTAACGGTCAGCGCCCCAAAAGAATGCTGCCCAAGGAGCTCGATATTCTGTACGCACTGGGAAATGATCCGGCTGCCAGGCTGCTCAAAGAAGATATTGAAAAATACCATTATGCTTCCAACCTGGCGATGCTGCGCTACATAATGAATAATTACGGAACGGAATTCTGGAACTCGTCAATTTACCTTGGATGGCTGAATTCCATAAGAAAGCTGAATCCCCCGTCTGACAGAACTTCTCTGCCGCCTTTCATGCAGACAGCCGCGTGGTGGCAGGAGAAGATGAATACACAGCTTGCATCATGGACTCAGCTCAGGCACGACAATATACTTTACGGTAAGCAATCATACTCCGGTATGCCTATCTGTTCTTACCCCTATGTTTATGTCGAACCAATTCCCGAATTCTACCTTGCAGTCAGGACGCTGGCGGAAAACTGGATGAGTATTTTAAAAGAACTGAACGCCGGTGATAAGTCAGCTTCAACATATCTGGAAAGACTAAGATCGTGCTCAGATACATTATATTCGATTGCCCGTAAAGAATTAAATAGGGAGAATCTTACCAATGAAGAGCTGAGTTTCCTCGGAAGAACTCTGGTTAAACAGAATGGTATGTGCGGCTCACCTCCCTACGGAGGATGGTATGGTGAACTCTTTTTTAATTCGGGACTTATTCCAAACGATATGAGCACAATTAACCGAATTGTGGCTGATGTCCACACATCACCTGCGGATGAATTTGGAGTGCCTGTCGGTTGGGTATTACACGCAGGAACCGGCAAGTTAAATATGGGCATATTCGTTGCCCCGGACATTGACGGGCGGAATATTGCATATGCAGGACCCGTAATGAGTTATTACGAATATCTGACTGCAAATTTCAACAGGCTTACTGACGAAGAATGGGGCCAGATACTGGACAGCAGTTCTCCCCCGTCAGCTCCGTTCTTTACAAACATATACATGGCTGATAAATCAGGGGCTTCGGCAGGTGCGGCTGCTTCAATTGCAACAGGTGTTGAAGATGAAACAGATAACCGGAATTTAGGACCAAAATACCTGACCGCTGTTAACTATCCCAACCCGTTTAATCCGTCCACTATAATAAAGTTTACAATCCCTTACGAACAGAGGAACAAACCTGCAGAACTGATAATTTATGATATACAGGGCAAGGTGGTCAGGCATCTGCTGAAAGAGGCTCTCTCAGATGGAAACTATATAATTCAGTGGGATGCCAAAACTGACGAAGGTCATGGCATCTCAAGCGGGATATACCTCTACAGACTGAGCAGCGGCGACATGTCCGTTTCAGGAAAGATGACCTATATTAAATAACAATTATTTCAGCATATCTCTGCGGAGCAGCAAGTCCGCGGAGATATGCACAGTTGTAATAGCCGGTCAGTTCTGCACACTTCGCAATCCACTCTGATTTGTACTTTATACGCTTCTGTTAATCATTCATTGATATTTTATATATCGTGTAAAAAGTTTATATTACAGGTTTGGAAATTCCGGCATAGGTAAACAATAACAATATAAATACAGGAGACAAAATGAAGCAGAAAAAAGACTTCCTGAAGGAAGAAATAAAACACATAGATATTAAGCAGCACAACGTTGTTCCTTTGGTTGAAGCCATGGAAAAAATGGCTTTCTCTGCCAGAGAGCTCAACCGTGCCGCCCAGATCTACGATATGATGCTGAAGGATAAAAAGTGTGCTGTCATTCTTACTCTTGCCGGCAGTATTTTCAGCGCAGGCCTGAAGAAGATCGTCTATGATATGATCATGAACAACATGGTGGATGCAGTAGTATCTACCGGTGCACTCATAGTGGATCAGGATTTCTTCGAAGCGCTGGGTTTCAGACACTACATAGGCACCAAATGGAGCGATGATAACGAACTGAGAGAGCTTGCTATTGACCGCATCTACGATACATATATCGATGAGGATGAACTGAGAATATGCGACGAAACAATCGGCAAAATTGCAGACAGCCTGGAACACAGACCATATTCTTCGCGTGAATTCATATGGGAAATGGGCAAATATCTGGAAAACAACGGCGGACCGAAGGTTGAGGATTCAATAGTGTATGCCGCATACAAAAAGAATGTTCCGATATTTGTTCCTGCATTCTCTGACTGTTCGGCCGGTTTTGGTTTCGTTATGCACCAGACCAAAAACCCTGAAAGCCATGTTTCGATAGACTCTGCAAAGGATTTCCTCGAGCTTACACAGATAAAAATAAAAGCAAAAGAAACCGGCATATTCATGATAGGCGGCGGTGTCCCGAAAAACTTTACACAGGATATCGTTGTTGCAGCTGACCTGCTCGAAGAAAATCCTTCTATGCACAAGTATGCTGTCCAGATCACTGTGGCAGACGAAAGAGACGGCGCACTTTCCGGTTCGACACTGAAAGAAGCCAGCTCATGGGGAAAAGTTGAAACTACATACGAGCAGATGGTCTATGCCGAGGCTACCATTGCCATGCCTCTTATCACAGGTTATGCATACCACAAAGGCTCCTGGAAGTCGAGAGAAGAAAAAGAATTCCAGAAGATTTTCCAGAAACAGGCTGCAAACGTCTGAGTATTATAAAAAAAAACGGCCCCTTCAGCGGGCCGTTTTTTTATCCATCACCTCATCAGAACCATTTCTTCCTTCTGAAAAATAAAACCAGCAGCATAGCAACTACAAGCATGACAGACAGCACTGCCGGATAACCGTAATACCAGTTGAGCTCAGGCATATTCAGACGGCTTGCAGCAGTATTGAAATTCATGCCGTATACGCCCGCAATAAAATTCAGCGGAATGAATATGGTAGAAATTATGGTCAGGACTTTCATGATCTCGTTCAGCCTGTTGCTCGTACTCGAAAGATATATGTCCACCATGCCGGCAATCATTTCCCTGTAATTTTCCGTTGTATCGATGATCTGTACGATATGATCATACAGATCCCTCATAAACGGACGGGTTGAAACATCGATAAGCGGTGAGTCCGATTTTTCCAGTAGTGCTATCACTTCCCTCAAAGGCCAGACGGCCCTGCGTATGGCGATCATGTTGTTCTTCAGCTGATATAGTTTCTGAAGCGTGTTATGCGAGGGTTTCTCGAGCAGTTCATCCTCAAGTGTCTCGAGTTCATCACCTATGCATTCAAGTACCGCAAAATAATCGTCGATCACCGTATCAAGCACTCTGTAACTCAGATAATCCGAACCGCTGTCGCGCAGGCGGCCTTTTCTCTTGCGTATATTTTCCCTCAGTGCTTCAAAGTTATCTACTTTGTCCTCCTGAAATGTCAGCACCAAATTTTCTTTCAGTATAATGCTGAGCTGTTCCGACTTGACCTGCCTGCTCTCCTGAACATATGAGAGCATCTTGATGACCACGAAGATGTAGCTTTCATTATCCTCAGCCTTGGGCCGGTGTGATATGTTCAGTATATCCTCGAGCGTCAGAGGATGGATGTGAAACACCTTACCTGCTTTACCGATTGCCTCAGTATTCTGGATTCCATCGAGATTCATCCACAGTATTTCATCATTCTTCCTGAATCCACGGATTTCCTCCTCGAGCGAACCGTTTTTCAGGCTGAATATTTTTTCCGAAATATCTTTTTCATTATACCTGATTAAGTGGACCTCAGCACCATTTTCTTTTTTGTCACCTGTGTAGATAAGCGAGCCGGGTGACTGTCCCGCCTTTTTTTTAGTATTCTTTAATAATTTGCTCATAGCCCCGGTAGTCTTTATATTTAATGCTTTAATTTACTAATTCTGCAAATAATGTGAAATTAATACATCATGAATGAAGGAAAAGAAATCAATCCAAAGCAGACATGGAAATTCCCTGCTGCATTCTGGACAGCCAATATTGTAGAACTTTTCGAGAGATCGGCATATTATGCTGTATTCATCGCCATCACACTTTACCTGACCCGGGTGGTCGGATATAACGATATCTGGGCTGCCTGGATCGGCGGCATTTTTTCTGCAGGATTATATTTCCTGCCTACTTTTACAGGCGCACTTGCAGATAAGATTGGATTCAGGAGAGCCATCATACTGGCTTTCAGCCTTCTGTCTGTCGGTTACTTTACTCTGGGCGCACTGCCCTACAAGGCTACTGTATTGCCCGCGATAGTAGTGCTGATGTTTGGCGGCTCGTTTATCAAATCCATTATTACCGGAACAGTGGCCAAGACTACAAACCAGGAAAACCGCGCCAGAGCATATTCCATATTTTACGGATTGGTCAATGTCGGTTCATTTCTGGGCAAGACATTCGCCTATCCCCTGCGTCTCAAGTGGGGACTCGAATCGATCAATTTCTACGCTTCAGCTATGACGCTGCTGGCACTCATCGTTGTCTATTTCTTCTACAAAAATGTGGAAATTGCAGGAGAAGGCAAATCTCTCCAGGAGGTATGGAAAGGGTTCAAGAAGGTTCTGTCAAACGCAAGACTCCTGACACTGATCATTATAGTGACCGGCTTCTGGATAATACAGCACCAGCTTTATGCCACTATGCCCAAATATGTTTTACGCCTCGTGGGTGAAAACGCCTCACCTGAATGGATTGCAAACGTCAACCCGTTCATAGTAATGACCACTGTCGTGCTTATTACTCATATAATGAGAAAAGTAAAAGCAGTAACTTCAATGACAGTAGGTATGTTCCTGATGCCCATATCGGCGCTCTGTATGGCCTCCAGTTCGCTGCTCGAACATTTTGCAGGAATAAATGTTTCTGTGTTAGGGTTCTTTACGGCCCATCCGGTAACAATAATGATGATAGTAGGCATCGTGTTCCAGGGACTCGCAGAATCATTCATCTCGCCGCGGTATCTGGAATTTTTCTCTCTGCAGGCGCCCAAGGGTGAAGAAGGCTTGTATCTCGGATTCAGTCATCTGCATTCTTTCCTGGCTTCACTTCTGGGCTTCGGACTTTCGGGTTATCTGCTTACTGCTTATGCACCTGATCCCAAAACTCTGACTCAGGCGCAGCTGGCAACGGCATACGATCATTCGTATTATATCTGGTTCTATTTTGCAGCAATAGGATTTACCGCCGCTGTTGCCCTGATCATATACAATCAGATAACTTCCAGACTGGACAAAATAAATAAAGCACAAAATCCCGCATGATTTTGTGCTGGCCCGTATTTTCTTTTACGGCCAAAGTCGTTAACTTTGTTCACGCTGATTTGATCTTCATATTTGTATTATCTTATTCAGCTTGCCCACGATAAAAGATTACTTTTTTAATTATTATAAATACAACCTATGGAAATTTTACAGATCATTCTCCTTATAGCAGTATTTCTGGCAATGGCTTTTTCAATGTTCCTCAGAAAAATTCCGGCCCTAATCGCACTTCCATTGATGGCAGTCCTGATAGCCCTGATCGGCGGAATTGAGATGCCCGATATCATACATTACGTCGTCGGTCAAGGTTCGCTTAAACTGTACAACGCCTATACGGTCGCCATGTTCGGAAGCATGCTGAGCGTCATACTTCAGAAGACCGGCATTGCCGAAAGTTTTATTAAGAAGGGTGCTGAATTGTCCGGCGACAATCCCTGGATAATCGCTGTCATAATGCTTTCACTGATAACGCTTCTGTTTACCACGCTCGGGGGACTGGGAGCTATTATAATGGTGGCAACTATAGTTCTGCCGATTATGGCTTCTGTCGGTATTGGTCCAATGACCATCGTAGGTATATTCCTGATCGGACTTTCCATTGGCGGAACGCTGAACGTTGGTAACTGGGCTGTATATGTCAGCGTTATGGGACTTACCATCGATCAGGTCAGACCTTTTGCTCTGACCATGTTCGGAATGACATTCATAGCCGCTCTTATATATATAACCATACAGCTGTATAAGGACGGTCACGATCTTAATCTGAAAAAAATAATTTTCCGCAGTATTCTTGTAATGGCTGCCGCTGTTCTGCTCTATGTTATTTACTACAATATACTGAGTGACGGCTCACGCAGTGCCGTAAATTACATGCTTGTCCAGACGGGTTTCTACCTGAAGATGTTTATTGCAGCCTGTATCACCATACTGTTCCTCCTGAATGTTGCGCGTCTGTTCATGAAAAAACAGTCCGAAGAAGTACACTGGAGTTCATATTTTACTCCGGTAATACCTTTGTTCCTGATACTGATATTCAACATTGACTTCATTGCAGCGTTTATAGTAGGCATTGTCTACTGCTTTATTGCAACGTATAAGAAGGGTCATATGAACCTGTTCGTACGCTCCATATTTGAAGGCGGCGGACTTGTGATGCCTGCGGTTGTACTGATGTTCGGTATCGGAATGCTGCTGAATGCAATCATGGGTCCCGGACTGAAACTGGAGGCATACCCGAACGGCTGGCCGGTGCTGAACCTGCTCAAGCCGCTTATGATGCAGATTGTTCCGCACAATCCCCTGTCATACATACTGATATTTACACTTGCATCGCCGCTTGCCCTCTACAGGGGCCCGTTGAACGTCTGGGGCATGGGCTACGGCATTGCAGCGGCTTTTCTTGCAAGCGGCATGAACCCCGGTGCTGTTATGGGACTATTGCTGGCAGTCGGACAAATTCAGGGAATCAGCGATCCGACAAATACGCATAACGTCTGGCTCGCAAATGAGATGCAGGTAGATGTACAGAAAGTACTCTGGAACACAATCGTCTATACATGGGTGCTCGCATTCCTCGGACTGTGCGTTTCGGCGTACATGTTCATGTAATTTATACTGGTTAAAAATTTTAATTTAAAAGATCCATAATATGAGAAAGATCAAAATCGGCATTGATGTGGGCGGAACCTTTACGCACGCTGTCGCAGTGGATATAACAGATTATTCCATCATCGGCAAATCCTGCGTACCAACTACACATAAAGCAAAGGAAGGTGTGGCTAAAGGTGTCGTTCAATCGATGCAGCAGCTGATAAATCAGGCAGGTATTAACCCGGATGATATTATACTCATTGCTCATTCGACAACTCAGGCAACAAATGCACTGCTCGAAGGCGATGTGGCAACGGTTGGCGTAATAGGAATGGGAAAAGGGTTTGAAGGAAAGAGAGCCAAAACAGAAAGCAACCTCAACAATATCGAACTCTCTCCCGGTAAATTCCTGCAGACCAGATACAGTTTCATCGACGTCAGTCAGACAGGATGGAAAGACAGTGTTGAAAGTATTATCAAACATCTCGTATCCGAAGGAGCCCAGGTAATAGTTGCTTCCGAAGCATTCGGTGTGGACAATCCGTCAAATGAAGAATTTGTCGTGGATATAGCAGAACGGCTGGGACTGATGGCAACTGCTGCAAGCAAAATTTCGAAATTATACGGACTCCGTGTCCGCACTCGCACTGCAATCATAAATGCCAGTATGATGCCTAAAATGCTCGAGACTGCGAATATGACAGAAAAGTCGGTGCGCGAAAGCGGAATAAAAGCACCGCTGATGGTTATGCGTTCTGACGGCGGTATAATGGATATCAACGAAATGCGCAAGCGTCCCATACTTACTATGCTCTCAGGCCCTGCCGCCGGTGTTGCAGCTGCACTGATGTATGCAAAGGTTTCAGACGGTATATTCCTTGAGGTCGGCGGAACATCTACTGACATCTCCGTGATCAAGAACGGCAAGCCACAGGTTAAAAGCGCTCAGATAGGAAAGAACAGATTATATCTGCGCACACTCGATGTAAGGACACTGGGTATTGCGGGCGGTTCTGTTCCACGCTTCTCCGGCAACAGGATCACTGACGTAGGTCCGCGCAGCGCACATATCGCAAACCTCCACTATACAGCGTACGCCAACGGTACGGACTTTACGGATATAGAACTGGAAAAAGTTTGCCCGGTAAAGGGTGATCCTGACGATTATATGGCTATTAAAGTCAAAGACTGCAGCGATGAAAAGTACACTGTTACTCCTACAAGCGCTTCTTATTTCCTGCAGCTTGTAAAGGAAGTAGGTCATGGCTCGGCAAACATGAAAGCAGTCAATGAGTGCTTCGCTTCCCTCTCTCGTGCATTCAAACGGGATGCGAAGGAAATTGCCGCTGAAATACTCAGAATATCTGCCGAAAAAATTGAACCGGTCATAAAGCAGCTTGAACGCGAATATAAACTGGACCGCGACCTTGTACAATTTGTCGGCGGCGGCGGCGGCGCTTCAGCAATAGTTCCATATACTGCTGAACACATGAAAATTCAGCATAAGATAGCTGAAAATACTGAAGTGATCTCTGCCATTGGGGCTGCACTTGGAATCATACGCGATTCAGTTGAACGGAATATTATTAATCCTACAGAGGCCGATATACTTTCCATGCGGCTTGAGGCAATGAATTCGGTCCAGGCAATGGGCGCCATTCCGGAATCCATCGAAGTGACAGTAGAGATCGATCCTAAAAATAAACGCGTTATTGCAGTTGCAATGGGCTCAAGCGAAATGAGAGCAAGGGATCTCGATATAAAAACCCTTACGGAAAAAGATATATTAAACATCGCAGCCTTATCATTCAAGGCCGGCACCTCAGAACTCAGTGTGTCAGGCAGGACCGCTTTCCTGACAGCAGTTACATTTGATGAAACTGAAAAACACCTGTTCGGACTGGTTAAGCAGAAAAATAGAAAAGTCAGGGTTATAGACCGAGAAGGAACTATAAAGCTTCAGGTCAACGACTGTATGGTAGAAGAAGTCACAGCTGCAGACGTGAAATCGAAGATCAAAGAAATGGTATCATCACTTACCACTTTCGGAGATGCCGGAGCACTGGTGCCCGATATATTCCTGCTCATGTCTGCAAAAATCATCGACATGACGGGACTGATACAGGAATCACAGATAGTCGCAATGACTGATATTGAACTGAAAAAGGCCTCGCCTTCAGATCCTGTAGTCGTGATTGCAGCAAAGAAAAAATAAACTACGGTAATAACGATATGAAAAAATATGATATTGTAATATACGGAGCAACTGTCAGGGGAATTGTTGCGGCAATAGAAAACAAACTTCAGGGCAAAGATGTCCTGCTCCTTAACTACTACGGATTTCCTGGCGGGAGCATTACCGAAAGCCTGAACTGCCTGCAGGAAATGCCCGGCAATCAGTGCAGCGGCATTATCCGCAATATACTGGAAAAATACAGATCCGAAAATTGCAGTTCATTATATGAATATGAAGAGCTTTCTCTTCTGAATCCTGAAATACTCAAGTACACACTGCAGAGTGAGCTGTCAGAACACGGGATTGAAGTTCTCTATCATGTTCAGCCCATGAAAACTCATTATTATGACAACTGCTTTTATCTGCAGCTGCTGGGCAAGGAAGGGATTATCGAAGTTGTCTCGGAACATCTCACAGATGCTTCAGCTGACCACAGACTTCTGATATCTGCCGGATATGCGCAGCCTGAACCGGTCTGCCAGAGGCACAATATTTTTCTCAGTGCCGGGACTTCAGAAATGCCCGCGCTGCAGGAGGATTACCAGGGACTTAGCAGGTTGTGCACTCTTTCTGATGGACGGATATGGCTTTCATATGACGTCATTGAAACAGATCCCCTGCTCGTCGAAAAACGTTCACAGGAAATTTTCACTTTTGTAAGTGACCGGCTTTCCGGAAGCGGCAGAAGGATACAGATAGTTCCCGCACAGCCGCATATACTCTACTCATATCCGGAAACAAATGACCCGTGCCATATTGGAGCATCACCCGATATTGCCGTACTTATAGGCAGCGGATACGATGCTGAAAAGGAATTTTTAACTTAAACTTTTGTTAGTATTAAAATATGAAGCATAATATGTTACCATTTTTTGAAAAGGTCAAAGGAGGACTGATAGTATCGTGTCAGTCAGAGGAACCTGATCCGTTTAATACCCCCGAATATGTCTCGCTGTTTGCAAAGGCAGCAGAGATGGGCGGTGCAGCAGGTATCAGGTCGCAGGGAATAGAAAAAACAAAGAGTATAGTCGAATCGGTCAAGCTGCCGGTAATAGGTCTGCTGAAGACAAAATTCCCGGACGGACTGGTGTGCATAACAGGTTCGTTCAGGGCAGTAGAAGACCTCATAGAGACGGGCTGCGATATTATAGCAATTGACGGTACCTTCCGTATGCGCGAGGGCAGCTACCGCGGCCCTGAATTTATTGAAGAGGTGAAGAAACGGTACAACTTCCCTATCATGGCAGATATATCGACTTTTGAGGATGGCAAGGCCTGCCTGAACAGCGGAGCAGACTGCCTTTCCACCACTCTGAGCGGTTATACACCCGAAACGCAGCACCTGCCGCATGACAGGCCAGATGTCGAATTATTGCAGTCATTGGTATCTGTAAGCAGCATTCCTGTAATAGCAGAAGGCAGGGTCAATTCACCCGAGTGGGCTAATGTTATGATACGCAGCGGCGCATGGGCTGTTGTTGTTGGTACCGCGATTACGCGTCCCAGAATTGTCACCGGCTGGTATGTTGATGCGATAAAGAATGGGTGATTATTACGCGCAGACACATGGGTATTTTACGCGAGAGACAGGGCTTGCCCTGTCTCTACGAAAAATTTGTTATTAGCGACCTAAAGGCTGAAATACATTTTGTATTCAAACGGATGCGGCATTGTCCCTATCGATTTGATCTCTTCTTCTTTCAGCTTGACCCACTGCTGCAGCAGTTCATTGCTGAAAATATCGCCGCGTTTCAGAAACTCGTTATCCACTGCGAGAGCATCTAGGGCTTCTGAGAGATTTCTCGGCAGGAAGTGAATTTTTTCCTTATAGCCTTCATCCATGAAATTTTTATCTACGGGCCCGAAGCCCTCCTTTACTGGATCAATCTTATTTACCACGCCGTCTATGCCAGCCAGAAGCATTGCGGTAAGACACAGATACGGATTCGCAGTTGCATCGGGCGGTCTGTATTCAAATCTTGTTTCTTCAGGATTGATGACATATTTCGGTATGCGTATTGCAGAAGCGCGGTTACCCTGTCCGTAGGTAAGAGCGACCGGTGCTTCAAAACCCGGGACGAGGCGTTTGTAGGAATTTGTACTGGGGTTTGTAAATGCTGATAACGCAGGACCGTGTTTCAGCATGCCGCCTATAAAGAAACGTCCCAGCTCGTTAATATTTCCGTACTCACCTTTCTGGTAAAAAGCATTCTTCCCGTCCTTTGTGAGATAGAGATGCAGGTGCATTCCATTACCCGCCTGCTGATACATCGGCTTGGGCATGAATGTAACAAACAAGTCTTTCTGACGGGCATAATTGAACAGTGCGTACTTGCTGGTCACAATATTATCAGCAGTAGAAAGCAGGTCTGAGAAATAGGTCTCTATTTCCTGCTGTCCCCTTTCCCCTGCTTCGTGATGATGATACTTCACCCTGATGCCGAACCTCTGGAGCAGTTTGCACGCCTCATCGCGGAAATCGTCATAAACGTCGAACGGATTGGCAGCGTGATATGCTTTTTTATAAAACTCTTCCGCATGCTCGACCCGGTAGTACGAGGCGGCAGTGCGTGTATCGTATTCAACTTTGGAGAAAATATAAAATTCAAACTCAGGACCCCACAGTGATTTATCAGCACCGGTAATTTCCTTCAGCAGACTCTCGGCTTTTTTGGCCAGGTACCTGCCGTCCTGCGAAAACGGGGTTCTGTCTTCGTCGGTAAGGACTATGTGTGAATAAAAACTGAGCGTGGGAGCATCTCTGAAGGGATCGAGCACAGCAGTTTCCAGATCGGGTATCAGTATCATGTCGCTGTTTTCAACTTTGCTGAATCCGTAGCTGGAACCGTCGAAACCGACGCCCTCATATAAAAGTTTTTCTAAGAGACCGGGATAAACAGGAAGAGAAATGTGGTGGAGCCGGCCGGAAAGGTCGATGCACTTGAGATCAACAAATTCAATATTCATCTCTTCGATCATCCGGTTGCATTTTTCAAGAACTTTGGAATGCATAAGAACCTCTCTGTCTGAGATCAATTGGAATTGTATGTATTTGTATTTAGATAAAAAAAGCGCCCCGCTTTTGGCAGGACGCCTTTGAAAGAGCCTTTATCAGTATTACAGACTGCAGTTAATAGCCTGTATGCCGTAGAACTGTGCTGTTGTGTCGAGTTCTTCTTCGATTCTGAGCAGCTGATTGTATTTTGCAATTCTGTCAGTTCTGCTGGCTGAACCGGTTTTGATCTGTCCGGCGTTTGTGGCAACTGCGATATCTGCAATTGTAGTATCTTCTGTTTCGCCCGAGCGGTGGCTGATAACTGAAGTATATTTGTTTCTCTTAGCCATTTCAATAGCATTGAGAGTTTCGGTAAGTGTACCGATCTGGTTAACCTTGATAAGAATGGAGTTAGCGATACCTTTTTCAATACCTGTAGCAAGTCTTTCAGTATTGGTCACGAACAGATCGTCACCGACGAGCTGAACTTTTCCGCCGAGAGTATCGGTAAGCATCTTCCAGCCTTCCCAGTCGTTTTCATCCAGACCGTCTTCGATTGAAACGATAGGATACTGTTTTGTCCAGTTTGAATAGAATTCAACCATTTCAGCAGCAGTCTTCTCTGATTTGTCAGATTTGAAGAACTGGTACTTGCCGCTTTCCTTCTGGAACATTTCGCTGGAAGCAACGTCGAGAGCCAGGCATATATCCTGTCCCGGTTTGTATCCTGCTTTAGTGATGGCTTCGAGGATGACTTCGAGAGCTTCTTCGTTGCTCTTCAGGTTTGGAGCAAATCCGCCTTCATCACCAACTGCTGTATTGTATCCTTTTTTATTCAGTACGCTCTTGAGTGCGTGGAATGTTTCGGTACCCATGCGCAGAGCTTCAGCAAAGTTAGGAGCTCCAACGGGCATGATCATGAATTCCTGGAAGTCAACATTGTTATCGGCGTGCTTTCCGCCGTTCAGAATGTTCATCATAGGTACAGGAAGTGTTCTTGCATTTGTTCCGCCGATATATCTGTATAACGGAAGACCGAAAGCATCAGCAGCAGCTTTAGCGCAGGCAAGTGAAACACCGAGTATTGCATTGGCACCAAGGACTGATTTGTTTGGTGTACCATCCAGATCGATCATAAACTGATCGATACCAGCCTGGTCAGCAGCGTCAAAATCGATGAGTTCATCGGCAATTTTGTCGTTGACGTTTTCAACTGCCTTCAGAACGCCCTTGCCCATATAGCGTGATTTGTCGCCGTCACGCAGTTCAACTGCTTCATGTTCGCCTGTGGATGCACCGCTTGGAACGGCAGCACGGCCAACAGCACCGCATTCAAGTGCAACTTCAACTTCAAGTGTGGGGTTACCGCGCGAGTCGAGTATCTCTCTTCCGACTATATCAACAATAGTTGTCATTATTATTCTTCTCCTTGTTTAAAGATATAAAAAATTACATGATCAAAAGTATCAATATGCGGCTGCAAAATCAATCTTAAAGTAAAAAAATAACAATTTCCGCCAGTCTCTGATGACCGCAGAAAAGTGATATGAATTTGGGCTGAAAATTTTTTGCCGTCATTATTTTGCACCGGAGGCGGGTATTTGCATAATAATTTGGTATTTTAAGTTCTGTGTTTGAATTTCTTTTGTGCTTAATATTTAACAGGAGCATAATGTCAGCTTCCATTGAACATAAATTTCATATACCCGTACTGGGAATTGGTTTTTCGGTAGATACACCGCTAAAAGTAGCAAGATACGGTATTTCATCTGTACTTTCTATTGGAGACGACGACCTTCTCGAAACACTGCGGAAATACTATCTGCAGAAATCAAACAAGCCCTATATCCCCATTGCCGCCAAAGATGAAGATTCGAGAGCTAAGAGAATTACCGCATACCTTGATATGCTCAGACAAATGGTCAAAAACCAGTTTGAATCGCTCAGAAATTCCGAGTTTAAGGCGGGCAGCGAAATTAGCAGATATTTCGAAATGCTGCCGGAATTTTCTTCACTGAAGACAAAATACAAAGAAATGCTCGCTTCAAAAGACTCAAGTGTCGTACTCAGACTGCAGAAATGGCTCAGAGAAAATATTACTCCCGGTTCTATCGACGTGAACGTAATGACCAAAGTGGACAAAACCAATTATGATGCGAATGGAGAGGCCCTTCCCTCTGAATATAATGACGCTCATGCCGCACTCCGAGGTTTTGCAAACAGTAATTTGTCTGGTTCCATAATTTTCTCAGCAGGTATGAACCCCAGGCTTTACAGCTACCTGGAAACGCTGCCGGGTTTTTCTCCTGATATATACGGAAACTTCAAGAAGAAAATTATCATAAAAGTCAGCGACTTCCGCAGCGCACTGATACAAGGAAAATTCCTCGCAAAGAAAGGGCTCTGGGTCTCGGAGTACCGCATTGAATCGGGACTTAACTGCGGCGGACATGCATTTGCAAGCGACGGGTATTTGCTGGGCCCGATACTGGAAGAATTCAAGCGCAGAAAAGATGAGCTCCTCAGATCGACACGCGAGTTATATTCTCAGGTAATGAAACAGAAAAAGAAAGTGACTGATGAAAATATTTTTGCTGATGCAGACAAGCTCCGGATTGGCATCACTGTGCAGGGAGGAGTCGGAACATCAACCGAACAGGAATTTCTGATGCGTAACTACGGTGTTGATTCTGTAGGCTGGGGTAGCCCGTTCCTGCTGGTGCCCGAAGTGATGAATGTGGATGATGAGACACTGAAGAAGTTATCAGAAGCCGGAGAAAAGGATATTTATCTGAGCAGGGTATCACCATTGGGTGTCATGTTCAATAACTTACGGAATTCATCAAAGGAAATAGAAAAAACAGAACGGATCGCTAAAGGCCGGTTCGGTAATCCTTGCACGAAGCAGTTTCTGAAAAACTGTTCCGAGCTGTCAGAGAAACCGGTATGCAGAGCCTCAATTGAGTACCTGAAGGGAAAAATGAAACAGCTGCGCGACAGGAATCTTTCAAAGGAAGAATATGACAGTGAGATAAGTAAAGCTCTCGAGAAGGAATGCCTTTGTGAAGGACTATCCTCCTCCGTTCTGCTTGTAAATAATATAAAGCCCGCCAAAAGAAGCAATGCGGTATCGGTGTGCCCCGGTCCCAATCTGGCGTATTTTTCCAGGATATCCACGTTGAAAGATATGGTCGATCACATTTATGGCAGAATCAACCTTATAACCGATGACAACCGGCCCAATATGTTCATCAAGGAACTTAGCCTCTATGTCGATTATTTCCGCAAGCTCGTGACCGATAGTGTCAGACCATTTTCTGACCAGACAGAAAAACTGCTTAAGACATTCCGGGATAATCTGATGAGCGGAATTGAATACTATAAAGGACTTATCCCTGATATTATTGAGGAAACCGAGGCAGTAAGGGAAAGAATGATGAAAGACCTGAGCAGACTTGAAACGAGCTTGTTGCCGCTGCTTTCTGCAGAATAAAAATATGATTCTTTTTTCTTTTACCGGGTACCTCACTCATTGCAAGACGATCTGAAGCGGGCCGGGATACTTTCGCCGGCTCCGCCCAGATACAGTCAGAATTCTCAGGGAATGTCATTCATATTTCAGTGAATCAACGGGATTTCCGAATGCCGCCCTGACTGCCTGATACCCGATTGTAGATACGGCAATTACCAGAGAAACCACAGCCGAGAAGAAAAATACTCCCCACCCGATCTCAATCCGGTAAACATAATCCTTCAGCCAGTTGTTCATGAGATAATACGCTGCCGGCCAGGCAATTACATTTGCCAGGAATATAACAAACAGAAATTCTTTTACTATCAGAAATATTATTCCGGATGCCGATCCACCCAGCACTTTGCGTATCCCTATCTCCTTCCTTCTGGTTTGCGCAATGAGCGACATCAGGCCGAAAATACCAATAGCCGAGATAATAACAGCAAGTATGCAGAAGATAATTATCAGCTTTTCAGTTCGCTGTTCAGTCTGGTAAAGCGCGTTGTATGATTCATCGACAAATTTGAACATAAAGGGACGGTCCGGCAGAATTTTTTTCCACTCCCGCTCCAGTATCTTAATTCCTGCAGGTATGGCTTTCGTATCAAGCCTGACACTTATGTTGACCGCGCACCACTGTCTCACATAATAGACCGTCGGCATCACTTTTTCCTTGAATGATTTGAAATGAATATCCTCGACTACACCAATTATCCTTTGCGGTCCCTCTGAATTATTAATATCCGTAAGTTCGGTGTTCAGCGGATCAGTTATATTAAGGGCCCTGACGGCAGATTCATTCAGTATCACGCAGTTGCGATCATCACTGACGAATGATCTTGAGAAATTCCTGCCAGACAGGAATCTTGTCTGCCATACACCAAACAGATCATGATCGACAGCTACCAGTCCTATTTTCACCTTTCCATTGCCATCTGAGCCTCTGCGTTTCGGATACCCATAGTTACTGATGTTAGTTGAGGGATAGTTTTCGCTGGCAGATACTGCCAATATCTGTGGATATTTCTTCAGCACATTCCTAAAGTTATCGAAGCGACTGTACATATCCATATCGTATGGATTATCAACCACAACAAGGCAGTCTTTATTGAAGCCAAGCGAAGTAGTGTTTGCATAGTTCAGCTGCCTGTACATAATCCCAATACAGATCAGCAAGGAAACAGTGATAATAAACTGTACTGCTGTTACTACCTGTCTGAATCCAAATCTTACTTTCGAAAAGTTAAAATGACCGGATAACTGACTTCCCTTCAGTCTGCTGAGGTTATCTGCCCTGAAGGAAACCGCAACCGGATAGAGAAGCGAAAGCAGCGCTGTCAGAACAATTACGGTTAATACGGAAATTATCATTTCCTCCGAAAGCAAGTTCCCGATAGTCAGTTCCTTGTTCATCAGCCTGTTGAATTCCGGCAGCAGCAACAGAACCGCGCATAATGCAGCACAGAGAGCAGTCGCCAGGTATAACAGTGTTTCAAAGACAAACTGCTTTATAATGCCGTCCCGCCCTGCTCCGTGTATTCTCCTTACGGCTATTTCCTTTTCCCTGATCCTTATCTGGGCAGTGAGCATATTAGAATAATTGAAAGAAGCCATCAGCAATATCAGTGCGGCAATTATTATAAAGCTTTTTACCAACCTGGCGTCACCATGCCTGGAAATATCCCATTCAGATCCATTGGGATGCAGATAAATATCCGGCAGGCGTTCAAGTACAACGCGGTTGAACCTGGCCCAGTCAGTACCGAACTTGCGTCCGATCCTCTCGTTCAGTCTTTTTTCGAGCTCTTCTTTTGAGATGTTTTTCACTGACCGAAAATAGTAGAAACAGGAACTGACGCGGTAATCCTCCATAGAAAAGGGTTGTGTAGTATTCAGCGTGGCGATAGACAGTATCATACCAGGTCTCAGGTGAGAATTGACTGCAATATTTTTCATTACTCCGGTAATGCGGAAATCATACTGGTTGTCCTGCCTCAGTGTTTTACCAATAACATTCACGGTACCGAAGTACCGGATAGCATTTTCCTCGGAGATGACCATAGTAAAGGGGGCTTCAAGAGCACTACTGCTGTCACCAGAAAGCAGCGGAAAAGTAAATACGCTCAGTATTTCCTTATCTGCATAGTAAACGTTTTCCAAAAATTGTTTTTTACCTGCAGCCATAGTACGATCAGAATACTCCCTTATTCTGAATCCGTTAATTATCTCAGGCGAGTCACCGGTAATCTTTGAATAGTTGCACGCAGGCATTATAACATTTATCTCTCCGGTACGCTTATCAAGTTCGGTATATCTGAAAATGTTGTCTTTGTCCTTCTGAAACTGGTCGAATTTCAGCTCATCAAATACGAACAACAGTATAAAGATACAACCGGCAATAGCCAGCGACAGACCGGTAAGGTTTACAATGGAGGACGTTTTATATTTCCTGTGGTTCCTGATAAAAGTTTTCAGGTAATTAAGTATCATTCTATCTCTTCTCCGAAATTAACTGAATGTATAGTGGGATCATGTCAGAAAACGATCAGACATGGAATATCATTTTATAATTCTCCGTGACGATATGGCCATCGAACAGGTGAATTATCCGCTGTGCATATTCAGAGTCATGCGGAGAATGTGTTACCATAGCTATTGTAGTTCCCTGTTCGTTCAGGTTCGTGAGCATATTCATAACCGCCTCCCCGTTTGAGGAATCCAGGTTTCCGGTCGGTTCATCTGCGAGTATTAGACTGGGATTGGTGACCACTGCCCTTGCAACTGCGACGCGCTGCTGCTGTCCACCGGAGAGCTGCTGCGGAAAGTGATCCCTGCGGTGGATTATCTGCATTCGTTCCAGCACATCTGTCACCATCTGCTTCCTGTTTCCCGCAGGGGTTCCAAGATACAAAAGCGGAAGTTCCACATTCTCATATACCGTAAGTTCATCGATTAGGTTGAAGCTCTGGAATACAAATCCGATACTGGATTTCCTCAGTCGTGCCCTCTGTCTTTCAGAAAATCCCGACACTTCTGTTCCCATGAAATTATAACTGCCTTCAGTAGGATTATCAAGCAGTCCCAGGATATTCAGCATTGTAGATTTCCCGCAGCCCGAAGGTCCCATTATTGCAACGAATTCACCCTGTTGTATTTCCAGATTAATATTTTCCAGTGCAGTAGTTTCAACTTCTTCTGTTGTGAAAATCTTTTTCAGACCGTTGGTTTTTATCATATTTATTCTCCTCTGATATTATTTTACTTAAAACCGGCAAACAGATGTTTTACTTTAATGCAAGCCTGCGGGCATCTCCGAAGTTTTCATACGAGGAGGTAATTACTTTTTCACCCGGCTTCAGTCCGCTTAGAACTTCGTAGTAATCGGGATTCTGCCTGCCAATACTTATTGTTTTTCTGTATGCAGTGTTATCTTTTTCGTTAATACAAAATATCCACTGACCGCCGGTCTTCTGAAAGAAACCGCCCCTTGGTATCAGTATTCCTCTGGTCTTCTCGCTCAGTTTCAGTTTCAGCTGCAGTGTCTGACCCCGCCTTAACCCGTCAGGAACACTGCCGGTAAAATACAAATATACACGAAACCTGCCATCACTGATCTCCGGAAAAACCTTTGTCAGCAGAAGTCTGTAAGTTTTTCCATTCAGTTCTGCGGAAGCTGTTAGCCCGGCAGTGATTCTTGAGATATAGAACTCGTCAATATCTGCAGAAATACGGAACCCGTCCAGTGCGTCAATCTGTCCCAGTCTGCTGCCTGATGGTTTTGACTGACCAGCTTCTGCGTCAAGTGAAGTCAGCTGCCCGTCAATTGGTGATCTGATAATAAGGTTATCGATATTCTCCCTGATGAGTTCCAGATTCAGCTGAAGACGCTTAATCGACTGATCGATCTGCGTCAGTTGAGAATTTCTTAATACCGAATCCTGCACATAATTCCTGTATGCGAGCTTATGCTGCTGAAGGTCACGCGCATAGTTTTCGTATATTCTTTCATAGTCTTCGTCAGAGATAAGTTTCTTTGCCCACATGGCTTTACCGCGCATGTACGCCTGTCGTGAAAGATTCAGACTGTGACTGGCCCCAACCAGCGCCGACTGTATAGATGTACTGTTCTGTTCGGTGAGCAGACGCGTATTGCGCGCTTCATTGATCTGCTGATATGTACCGGTCTCCTGCTGGAGAGTGCTGAGCTGAAGGCTGGTATTTGAAAGCTTCAGTATCTTGTCTCCTGCTTTCAGAAGGCTCCCTTCTTCTGCAAATACCTTTTCTACTGAACCGCCTGCAATTGCATCGAGAAAGATAGTAGTTTTTGCCAGGACCGTGCCCGTAACGGGAATAAATTCTTCAAAGTCATCATATCTGACTTCTGAAATTGTTATTTTATCCTTTTCTATGTTAATTTCGGCTGGCGATTCAAACGCCAGCATGACTGTAAATATCAGGAACAAAGATATACAGATAACGCATATCCAAAATTTCTTCTTTTTATACAGTTCTTTTTTTTCTAATTTTTTGTCCATAGTAATTCAGTTGAGATTGTTACATGTCCTCTAAAGCAATTAGCGTACCGGAATGTTTTTTGCTGATTATTAAATAAACCAGGACTAAAATATGGCATTATTAAACAGTTAATCCGTATTGTGAAGGAAACTGATGTCCGGATTCGTTACATTAGTGTCCGATAACGAACATAATATCTGATATGCAAAATACTACATCAAAAATACTGATCGTCGACGATAATGAAGATATACTGCTTGCTGCACGGCTTCTGCTGAAACCGTATGCCTCAGTAATTACAACAGAAAAAAATCCTGCTCTTCTGACGCAGCATTTGTCACAGGAATCATATGATGTGATTTTTCTGGATATGAATTTTTCGAAGGACACAACTGAGGGCCGTGAAGGTTTTTTCTGGCTCAGTGAAATTCTCAGATATGAACCAGCTGCCGTAGTAGTACTGATAACCGCTTATGGTGATGTCGAGAAGGCGGTCCAGGCAATTAAGCAGGGTGCTACTGACTTCATTACCAAACCCTGGCAGAATGAAAAATTTCTCGCTACTTTTTTCTCTGCTATGAAACTGAGAACTGCCAATCTGGAAATGATAAGGCTCAAGCATCAGCAGACGCTGCTGCAGACCGATCTGAATAAAGGTTTCCATGAACTGATCGGAACATCTGAAGCAATACGGAAAGTATATTCAACAATAAAAAAAGTAGCCGCAACAGATGCCAGCGTACTAATTCTCGGCGATAATGGTACCGGAAAGGAGCTTGTAGCTCGCGCCATTCATAATCTTTCGCGCAGGAATAATGAAGCATTTATAAGCGTTGACCTGGGTTCCATAAGCGCATCTCTTTTCGAAAGCGAATTGTTCGGACACGTTAAGGGTGCATTTACAAACGCAATAGAAGATAAGCCGGGAAGATTTGAAATTGCTTCGGGTGGAACACTGTTCCTCGATGAGATCGGAAATATACCAGTCGAACTCCAGTCAAAGCTGCTTACAGTGCTGCAGAACAGACAGGTGGCAAAAGTCGGCTCAGTTAAGTACAAGCCGGTTGATATAAGACTTGTTTGTGCCACAAATATGCCAGTGTATGAAATGGCTGAGGAAAAGCAATTCCGGCGTGATCTGCTCTACCGCATTAACACGGTAGAAATCATGATACCTCCGCTCAAGGACAGGGGTGACGATATAAAGCT
Source organism: Bacteroidota bacterium (assembly GCA_050258935.1). Classification (GTDB taxonomy): domain Bacteria; phylum Bacteroidota; class Ignavibacteria; order Ignavibacteriales; family SURF-24; genus JBLMZS01. The sequence goes on along the minus strand of JBLMZS010000055.1, from coordinate 1,544 downwards.
GCTTGCAGAATATTTCCTCGCCATATACATGCGTAAATATCATAAGCAGTCACTTAGTTTTGATAAGAGCACACTCCGGCTGTTCTGCAATTATGACTGGCCAGGTAACGTACGTGAGCTCCAGCATGCAGTGGAACGTGCTGCGATAATGAGTGAGACAGACGTACTTATGCCCGACGACTTCGGGTTCGCTCCAAAGGAACCGGTACCACCGTTGTCTGTTGATAACCTCAGCCTTGATGAAATCGAACGGATGACAGTCAGAAGAATACTTCTCAGGCATAACGGAAATATAACACTGGCTTCAAAAGAACTGGGAATTACCAGAGCTGCGCTCTACAGGCGTATAGAGAAATTCGGGTTATAGGTACAAGAGCTATGTTCAGAAATAAATACAGAAACATACTCAGCGATTACAGATTTGTTTTTATCTATAGGATACTGATCCTGACAGCAACAATTTTTACGTTTGCATTTCTAGTACTTGCCGGCAGTTCTGCGACAGCGGCAGCTTTTCTCTTTCTGGTCATAGCATATGAAGTACACTCGCTTATTAAATACCTGAATGCCACAAACATGACACTGGAACGGTTTCTTATGTCGGTCAGGTATTCCGATTTCAATACGCGTTTCCCTGCCGGAAAAATGGGCGGCAGCTTCAGTAAACTTGAGAAGGAGATCACTGAAGTAATGGAGGAATTCAAAAGGATACGTGCTGAAAAAGAAGAACATGCAAACTTTCTTCAGACGATTATCCAGCATATCGATCTGGGCCTGATCTCCTATCAGTCAACAGGTAATGTAGAACTGATAAATAACTCGGCTAAAAAATTACTGCAAATATCCAGCCTCAGCGATATCTCTTCTCTGGCCTTCTCCAACAAACCTCTTTTCGAAAAACTTCAGACGATAGCCGCTGGAGAAAAAGCTCTGGTTAAAATTACAGGCAATAATGAACTGACGCAACTGGTACTGTTCGCCGCTGAATTCAAACGGCAGGACAGGCTGTATAAGCTTGTTTCCATACAGAATATACAACGTGAGATGGAAGATAATGAAATGGAAGCATGGCAGAAACTCATAAGTGTGCTTACTCATGAGATTATGAACTCCATTACACCAGTATCTTCACTCTCACAGACACTAGAAAACCTTCTTCAGGAATCTGCATCCACCACGGAAAATCTTGAAGACATTAAGACCGGTATCGGCGCCATCAGACGCAGAAGTGAAGGACTTATTGAATTTGTGAATAACTACCGCAAACTCACACGTATTCCAATCCCAGATTTCTCGATCGTAAAGGTTGCAGTTCTGCTCAGCCAGACACAAAAGCTGATGGAGCCGATGTTTTGCAAAAGGAATATTATTTTCCGGTGCATTACCGATCCGGCAAGCCTGGAGATTACGGCCGACCCCAGGCTCATCGAACAGGTGCTCATTAATCTCATAGCAAATTCTGCGGATGCTCTGCAGGATGTAATTAATCCCGAGATCATCCTGAGTGCTGAGATGGGGATCAGGGGACAGGTACTGATAAAACT
>JBLMZS010000054.1:0-3317 GCA_050258935.1 Bacteroidota bacterium | reverse complement strand
CGTGGATTTTGCGCGGCTGATCTGCAGCTTTTCGTGTATGAACACAACCGGTACTTCCAGCAGCGATATCATCGCGCCGGTCGCGGCAATAGCAGCAAGTATAAAGAATATAACTACAAATACCTGTCCGAACGGCAGCGAGGCAAATACAGCAGGCACCGTTATAAACAGCAGTGAAGCACCTGCATCGGGTTTGAATCCGAATGAAAACACAGCGGGGAATATTGCGATTCCCGCCAGCAGCGATACCATAAGATCTGCAAGCATCACGCGAAATGCAGTCGCGGGTATGTTTTGTGTATCGCTGAAATAACTGCCGTAGGTTATCATGGTACCCATGCCCGTGGAAAGCTTAAAGAATGACAGGCCCATTGCGGTAAGAATTGACACACCCGTTACTTTCCCAAAGTCAGGATTAAAAAGAAATGCAAGTCCCTCAGAACCATTCTCAAGTGTAAGTCCCCGCACGCAGAGTATTATGAGCATAACGAACAGAACAGGCATCAGCTTTTTGGTAGTTGCTTCGATCCCCTTTGACACACCTAGTATAATAATAAATCCGATGACAATAAAAACCATCCACTGCCAGAACAGTGCTTCCCACGGCGAGCTGATAAGTGATACGAACTGTTCTGAAGCCACCTTGGGATCGGTGGTAATGACGCTGCCGGTCAGTGACTTAAATATATATGCAAATACCCACCCGGCGACTTCCGTATAGAACGCCATAATAAAGAACGCCGAGAGCACACCGGCAAGACCGGCAAGCCGCCAGTGGCGCGAACCGGGTGAGAGTTTTTCAAATGTATGGAATGCATTTACCCGGGCCTTCCTGCCGAGTGAGAGTTCAGCTATCATTACAGGCAGGCCTACAAGCAGCGTACATACTATGTAGATAATTAAAAACGCCGCACCGCCGTTGGCACCGGTAAGCGATGGAAATTTCCATATATTGCCCAGTCCTACCGCAGATCCCACAGTAGCAGCCAGTGTACCCAGCCCGCTCGAAAATTCAGCCCGAGGATTATTTTTTTTCTGCATCCCTTTATTTTTTTTCTGCATCCCTGTAAAAAATTATAAATTTTTAATTCTGCCACCGCCTCCGGCGGGATCCCCGAATTCGGGGAAATTTTGAATTAAACGGTGACAAATATAATATATTATCAGCAAAATACACCAATAATGCCAATACCTTTTTCATCGGGTGAAATACCTCTATTCAAAATTGAGGGATGTGCATAAATATCGGACGTATCCCTCTCTGAAAGAGGGGACTAGACCCAGTGCAATAGCGCTAATAAATCCCCTCTGCGAGAGGGATGGTTCCCCGTCCGATTACGGACGGGGAGACGGGGTTAGAATTTCCCCGAATTCGGGGATCACGCCAACGGCGGGACATAATTCATAATTTTACAGAATTTCCTTCAGCGATTCGAAGTGTGCTGATATGGTCGCATCCAGATCGTCGTAGGTATGTGCCGTGGACAGGAACATAACTTCGAACTGCGAGGGCGCCAGGTATATTCCGCGCTCGAGCATTGCATAGAAATACCGGGAATACAGTGCTGTATCGGATTTCATGACTGACTCATAGCTGTCAACTTTTTCCTCTGTAAAGAACATGCACATCATGGAACCCTGGCGGTTGAATGCAAAATTGCGTCCGAGCTGTCTGAGGTTGCCGGTAAATCCTTTTTCAAGATATGCCGATTTCTCTTCGAGCACATCATATATTTCCGGATGCTTTTCAATATGCTGCAGCATTGCAAGCCCGGCAGACATGGCAAGCGGATTGCCGCTCAGCGTACCGGCCTGATATACCGGTCCGGCAGGAGCGACCATTTCCATTATCTCGCGCCTTCCGCCGAATGCACCGACCGGCAGCCCTCCGCCTATGATCTTTCCGAATGTGGTCATATCCGGTTTCACACCGAATATCTCCTGTGCTCCGCCGCGCGCCACACGGAAGCCGGTCATCACCTCGTCGAATATCAGTACTATGTTTTCCTGTCTGCATATTTCCTGCAGCCTCCGCAGAAATTCGCGGTCCATATTGACCAGTCCCATATTGCCTGCGACAGGCTCTATTATCACCGCAGCTATTTCTCCCTTGTTTGCCTCCACGAGTCTTTCGACAGTATCGATCTGGTTATAGACTGCCAGCAGTGTATCTGCTGCATTGCCCGGAGTAACGCCCGGACTTGTAGGCTGGCCCAGAGTAAGAGCTCCCGAGCCGGCTTTGATAAGAAAGAAGTCGGCGTGGCCGTGATAGCAGCCTTCAAATTTGATTATCTTGTTTTTTCCTGTAAAGCCCCTTGCAACCCTGACAGCACTCATAGTAGCTTCTGTTCCGCTGTTGACCATTCTGACCTGTTCAACAGAAGGCACGAGCCTGCTTATCGTTTCAGCCATAATGACTTCGGACTCCGAAGGAGCGCCGAAGCTGGTGCCGTTTTCTATTGCAATGAGCAGTGCCTCTTTCAGGAATTCAGGGTTGTGTCCGAACAGATGCGGACCCCAGCTGCCAATATAATCGATGAATACATTGCCGTCTGCATCGGCCATTCTGGATCCGAATCCGGTCTTCATAAATACGGGAGTGCCGCCCACACCTCTGAATGCGCGCACGGGTGAATTCACACCGCCCGGAATATATTTTTCCGCTCTTCTGAAAAGTTCTTCGCTGTTTTTTATGTTCATATTAAAATCCAAATTTTACTTTTTTAAAACATATCATTATCCGCATCAAAACTCAATTTGCCGTAATGTTATTTCTCGTTTAAACTCACAAAAACAGGGATTCTAATCCATCAGCATTCTTAGGTTTATAATCTCAATATTTAATTCAGCATTAAGAATTTGCATTGTTTCTTGCCAGTCTGTTAAATCCGCTATTTAACCAAGAGCATTTTTTTTACTTGGTGAATGTTATTACACCTTACTTCGTACAAGTATGTACCGCTTGAAAATCTGCCTGCATCAAAAATTGCAGAATATGATCCAGCATTTCTGTAGCCATCAATCAGTCTTGCAACTTCTCTTCCTAACATATCATATACCTTCAGTGTCATATATCCGGATTCTGGCAGTTGGAACTGTATCGTTGTCGTTGGATTGAACGGATTGGGATAGTTCTGAAGCAAAGCGAAATCATGCGGGTTTCCAGTCTTTTCATCCATTCTTTCTTCAACTGAAACCACACCCCCTTCTCTGTATATTGCAAGTCCATTGACTGTTCCAATCCACTTATTTCCCTGAGCATCTATTGTTACTGAACAGATACGGTTATCCGGCAGTCCGGAATTTGAAGTATCGTA
>JBLMZS010000053.1:0-87926 GCA_050258935.1 Bacteroidota bacterium | reverse complement strand
TTCTTCAACAACATCGCACGGTGTCACCGATAAATCATTTTCATTTCACGGTATTTTTTCTTAATTTTAACAATATTTATGCGGCTGTGAGACAGGGCATGCCCTGTCTCTTAAGCCTCTTTATTGTACAAACATGTCCGGATATACCAGAACAGGAAAACGATATGCTTTTAATAGAGACCGTTGAAGACAGGTGTGATTACTGCGGATGCTGCGTGGGAGTATGTCCCGAAGATGCCATTGAACTCAAGGAAAGCGAACTGATAATTATTGAAGACCTCTGCACAAACTGCTCGAAATGTGTCTGGAGCTGTCCGGTTGAAGCCCTGCGCTTTGACAGGGAAAAAGCAGCCGCACAAAAAAATCCGGCAGGGGAAGCTGCTTAAGCGATATCCGCCTCAATAATCCAATTATATAAGTTTATTTCGGGAAATTATGAAACAGGAATATGATGTAGTGGTCGTGGGTGCCGGTCCGGCCGGATCTACTGCCGCAAGGTTTGCTGCTGAAAAGGGCCTTTCAGTACTGATATTGGAAAAAGACCGTGACGTAGGTTATCCGGTCCGCTGCGGTGAAGCCGTGAGCAAAGCAGGATTGGAAGAGTTCGTAGCGATAGACAGGAAATATATAGCTTCAGATATAAATAAATTTTCTCTGAATGCACCTGACGGAAGTGAAGTTGTAATTGAGTTCGAGGAAACCGGCTTCATACTCGAAAGAAGGGTGTTTGACTATGAACTGGCTAAAATTGCCTCAAACGCAGGTGCAGAGGTACTGACCAGAGCATATGTGAACGGGCTGCTGTTCGATGAGAACGGGGCAGTCAACGGTGTCAAATACCTGTTCAGAAATGAACCCCGGGAAGTACGCGCAAAAATAGTCATTGCAGCAGACGGCGTGGAGTCCAGGGTAGGGCGGTTTGCGGGACTTCAGACCACATGCGATTTCCGCGATATGGAATGCTGCGTACAGGTAACGCTCGCCAATCTCGACATAGATCCCAATACGTGCTTTTTCTACTTCGGACGCGATATTGCACCGGAAGGGTATTTCTGGGTGTTCCCTAAGGGAAGCACTTCGGCAAATGTGGGCCTGGGTGTCAGCGGGCTTACCGGCAAAAAGAAGTCGGCCACTCATTACCTGAATAAATTTCTCTCTGACAGGTTCCCCGATGCATCCGTGCTTACTACGGTTGCAGGCGGTGTTCCGTGCTGCACCACGCTGGATAAAATATCCGCTCCCGGCATTATGATCACCGGCGATGCTGCCCGTCAGGTCAACCCGCTTTCAGGCGGCGGCATTATCAGCGGTATGATCGGCGGAAAGATAGCAGGCAGCATAGCCGCGGAATCTGTACTGAACAATAAACCCGATCATATACTGACCTATGACAAGGCCTGGAGTAAAAGACTGGGCTCTAGGCATGAAACTTTTAACAGGATAAAGAACAGTATATACGGCTTCGACGACGAGAAATTCAACTCGATTGCACGCTCGTTCCTGAAAGTCGCGCCGAATAAAAGATCGCTCGGAAATCTGTTTATGACAGCACTCTACAATCAGCCGTCACTGCTTATTGATGTGGCTAAAGTATTTCTGGTGAAATGAAGAAGATCATATTAGAACTTCTGAACAAATACTTTGAATTTATAAAAGACAACTGGATAAATGCGCTCAGAAAGAGCTTCGAGAAAAAACTGCCTCTGGCGCAGTTATCCGGCTTCGTCGAAAACACACTTAAAATAATCATAGGCATAATCGAGTCTTCAGATTATTCCTATGCCGATAAGTACCTCATCGAAATCTACAGCCTTTTTGAACGTTCGGGGCTGAACCTGCTGGAAATCAGCCAGCTGTTCAACAGCGGACGCTCTTCAATACTTCACATTATCAACAACGACAAATCTGTTCAGTACGATCCTATTACCATTGTGGAGTACATCGAAGATATAATAGAACACCTGTTTGCACGCTACAGCATGCTGCACCAGGAAAGACAGATGAAGGAGCTCTCGCTCGACCGCGACAGACTGCTTCAGCAGGTGGACCAGTCGGAAAAACTGGCAGTGATCGGCCAGCTCGCAGCAGGAGTTGCACATGAAATCGGAAATCCGCTTACTTCAATTTCTTCAATTGTGCAGCTGATGCAGCGCCGCGCAAAGGACGCGTTTCTGGTTGAGCAGCTGGCAAATGTAAGGGCAAATATTGACCGGATATCAAAAATAGTGCGTGAACTGGTCGATTTTTCCAGGCCGCCCGGCTATGAAAAAAGTCCAGTGCAGATAAACGATGTGCTAAGGACCGCACTGGGTATTGTACGCTATGACAAGCGCGTCAAAAAAGTGGAATTCAGGACAAGGCTGGATGATGACCTGCCCCTGCTGAACATTATTCCCGACCAGATACTGCAGGTGTTTATCAATATACTCTTCAATGCGCTGGATGCTGTTAACGGTGAGGGTCTTATAGAGGTGAGTTCATTGCTGACTGATGAGCATATAAACATCATCATAAAAGACAGCGGATGCGGGATGGACAGCGAAACTCTCGGAAAGATATTCGATCCGTTCTTTACCACAAAAGAAGTGGGCAAGGGAACCGGTCTGGGCCTGTCGGTCAGCTATGGTATAGTTAAGAAGTTTATGGGCGATATACTGGTGGAAAGCCGTCCGAAACAGGGCAGCACATTTACGATAAAACTGCCCGTATAAAATAAACAACGGAGAAGGATATTATATATGAGTAAACGTGTTCTCATAGTCGACGATGAAAAAATGATACGCGAGCCGCTCGAACTGTTCCTGAACGAGGAAGGCTATAAGGCCGAAGGTGCCTCCGATGCACTCGAGGCACTGACAAAACTGAAGGAAAATGACTATGGCGTGGTGATTACGGATATCAAGATGCCCGGTATGGACGGAATTGAACTGATGCAGAAAGCTGCGGAAATTGCACCCGATACTTTTTTCATCATTATGACTGCATATGCCTCTGTAAATACGGCTATCGATGCTCTCAGAATGGGCGCATACGACTATCTGATCAAGCCGGTCGAATTCGATGACGTAATACTCAGACTTAAAAGACTGTTCGACTATAAGAAACTGGCTAAGGAAAACCGTGCACTCAGACAACAGGTCGGGGCACACGCGGGTTTCCGCGACATAATAGGACAGAGCGAATCGATGCAGCGCGTATTCGACATTATTACGCGCGTCGCTACCACCAGCAGCAATGTACTCATTACCGGCAAGAGCGGCACGGGAAAAGAACTGGTGGCCAGGGCAATCCACTACAACAGTCTCCGCAAAGACGAAATGTTTCTGCCAGTCAACTGCGGTGCTATAAGCGAAAACCTGATCGAAAGCGAGCTGTTCGGACATAAAAAGGGATCGTTTACCGGCGCAATGGAAGATAAGCTGGGACTGTTTAAAGTCGCCGACGGCGGTACACTGTTCCTGGATGAAATTGGAGACCTGCCGCTGAATATGCAGGTGAAACTTCTGCGCGTGCTGGAAGACAGACAGTTCCTTCCGGTCGGAGGTACGAAACATATAAGCACTGACGTCAGAATCATCGCGGCTACAAACCAGCACCTGTTCGAGAAGATCAGAACCGGGGAATTCAGGGAGGACCTCTACTACAGACTGAATGTGGTCGAGATTAAACTGCCTACACTGAACGAAAGAAGGGAAGACATTCCGCTGCTCGTAAACCACTTTATACAGAAATTCCGCAGCCAGATGGGACGCAGAATAATAGGAGTGGATAACGAAACCATGAAGATACTCATGGGACACGACTGGCGCGGGGGTGTAAGGGAACTGGAAAATATAATAGAACGTGCAATCATTTTTGCACGCGGTGAAGTGATTGAACCTTCAGACCTGTCGGACTATATCAGAGGCAGCGTCTATATGGAGAATTATCCCGACTCGCTGAAAGATGCGCTGGCAATATTTGAAAAAGAACACATAAACAAGATAATCCGGAAAACTGACTACAATAAGGATGAAGCCGCAAAAGCACTGAATATCGGACTTTCTTCGCTGTACAGGAAAATGGAAGAGTACAATATTCCGACAAAATTCGGTAAATCAGGCGAATAATTTCCCGGAATAATTAGATATTGGATTTTTATTAGGACTTTTATATATTTATTGTTCAAAATTAATTTTGTAAGGTAGGAAATGAAAACAGGAATTCACCCGGTATACAAAAAGTCAGTCGTCAGCTGTGTCTGCGGCAATACTTTTGTAACAAGATCTACAGCCGGCGATATTAAACTTGAAATCTGCTCAAACTGCCATCCATTCTTTACAGGAAAGCAGAAACTCATCGACTCTACTGGTCGTGTTGAGAGATTTAACAAGAAATACGCCAAAACTGCTGCAAAATAAAAAGGAAATTTTTAAGGCTGTCGTTTATTCGCGATAAATGACAGCCTTTCCTTTTTTCTGCTGCATCCGCTTTCGCCCGATAACAGCATATTTTTCCCCTTCTCCTCTTGTCAGCTGAAAAGCCTTTCTTATTTTAATATCCCTGTAACATAAAAGCCCATAACCGGAAATTCGGGGATGTTTTGTTCATTCATCTTTTTTCTTATATTCCATAAAGAAAGACATTTTCGAAATCCATTAACTAACGCAAGAGGGCAATATGCAGTTATGTATCTTTGAGGATATCTATTACGACAGGCTTGAGCCGCTGATCTATTCGAGACCAACACACGATCTCATTTGCGGGATCAATTCAATACGCGCGAAAATTCTGCGCGCATATCCCGGCATCAGATATTCGCTTCACTGCAGACAGTATCTGGATCAGGTGGTAAAGACAAAGAACCCTCTTGTGGATGTCAACCGGATCGAGGATGATGCCTGCCTGTTTATAAACGGCAGGGTACTGGCTCCTGAGAATATGCAGGAGATAATTCCGGCGGATTCCGGAGAAGACAAACTGTATGTGAACAAAGGTACGGTGATTGCCGCAAGGGTTTCGGGGAAAAAACTCGAATCCCTGAGGGCTAACCTGTTCGATCTGCTTTCTCTGTCTGATTTTGACGGCCTGCCTGTTGAACAGGTCGAAATAAAACATATTGATTATATCTGGGACCTGGTAAACAACAATCATGATGAGTTCCTGAGCGATTACAACAGTCTGCTCAGTAAAAAGGAAACCCGCGTGCAGGGCAAGGTGTATGATGGAGTGCACATGGTAGAGAAAGACTGCATATATATAGAAGAGGGAGCGGAAATAAAACCGGGAGCGGTACTGGATGCTTCCAACGGACCAATCTATATAGACAGAAATGCCGTAGTTCATCCCAACGCAGTAGTACAGGACTGTGTGTATCTCGGTGAAGGCAGCCAGATAAAAAGCTGTGCCCGTATATACGACAACGTCAGTATTGGCAAGGTCTGCAAGATCGGCGGAGAGGTTGAGGATTCAATAATACTGCCGTTTACCAACAAGCAGCACTCGGGATTTATAGGCCATGCCTATCTGGGTTCATGGGTAAATATCGGAGCAGATACTAATTGCAGTGATCTGAAAAACAACTACGGACACGTGAAAATATACGTCAATGGCGAGGTGGTAGACAGCGGCAGCCAGTTCCTGGGCGTGATTATGGGCGACCATACAAAAACCGCCATAAATACAATGTTTAATACGGGAACAATTGTCGGATTCTCATGTAATATCTTCGGAGCCGGATTTCCCGCAAAGTACATCCCCTCGTTCTCGTGGGGAGGAAGCGGAGCGGTTACTACATATGACCTTAACCGCAGCATCGAAACGGCAAACCGTGCAATGCTGAGGCGCGATTATTCGCTGACTGAATCAGATGAAAGACTGTTTAAGAAAATATTCGACCTGACCGCAAAGGAAAGAAGAAAACGCGGATATCCATATTGATGATTATACACCAACTACTACAAGAGGCATAAAGGAAAAATGCAGGAGATCACTAACTATTCAAATACTGAACTGTACCGGGGTGTACGCGGAATTGCAGTAAAAATACTCAACCGGATTGACAGAACGGACGCATACCTGGAAAAACTGCTGGAGGCAGAGCTGAGAAATCCTGAACTCTCTGGCCCCGATAAGTCGCTCCTGTTTGAAATAGTCCATGGTGTGATACGCTGGTCCGGCCGTATCGACTGGATTCTGAACAGCTTTTACAAGGGCCAGTTTTCAAAGTGCATACCAAATATAAAAAATGCAATGCGCGTGGCACTCTACCAGATACTTTTTCTGGACCGCATTCCTGAATACGCCGCGGTAAATGAAGCGGTGGAATTCATAAAACGTATCCAGGGCCAGAAACCCGCGGATCTTACAAATGCCGTACTGAGAAATATTATCAGGAATAAGGACTCTCTTCGCTATCCCGATCAGGAGGCAGACCTTATCGAATACCTGTCGGTCTATTACTCACATCCTTCCTGGATGATAAAACGGTGGATACACCGCTTCGACAGGACATCTCTTGAGGCTCTGCTGGCTGCCAATAATTCCAAGCCTCAGATGATGCTGCGCTGCAATACGCTTAAGACTACACCTAAGGAACTGTCAGAACTGCTCGAGAGTGTAGAACTGTCATTTCAGCCGGGCTTGTTCCTCGACGATTATTTCAGACTCAAAGGCCTGAGCAACATTACCGATTGGGAATATTTTACCAGGGGATATTTTACTATTCAGGATGAAAGCACCGGCTTTGCATGCAGACTGATGGGACTGAGACCCGGGATGCGTGTTCTGGACCTTTGTGCCGCACCGGGAGGAAAAACTGCGTACATGGCGGCACTTATGAATGACTCGGGCGAGATTATCGCACTGGACAAGTATGAAAGCCGGCTTCGCATAATGGACAAAAATATGAAAAGGCTTGGACTGCAGTCTGTAAAAACAGTCGAAGCCGACGCACTTGAGTATGAGGCAGAACCGTTCGACGCAGTACTGCTGGATGCCCCCTGCAGCGGACTGGGTACACTATCGAAGAAACCCGATATAAAACTCAAACGCGACCAGTTCGAGATCAGGGAGCTGACAAAACTTCAGTCGGCACTGATCGATAAAGCAGCAGCGCTGGTCAAAAGCGGCGGAACGCTGGTCTACAGCACTTGCACGATAGAACCCGAAGAGAATACGAATATTATAAACGGTTTTCTGCAGAGACATACCGAGTTTACTCTCTGCAATGCGGCAGACCTGGTGCCGGCTCAGGTGGTTAATGATGACGGCTGTGTGCAGACATATCCACATATACATCAGATGGACGGAGCATTTGCCGCAAGACTGGTTAAAACGTGATGATACTGTGCACGAAATTTATTTAATCTATACCCTTTATTAAAAGTTTTTAATATTTTAATCCAGTATAAATTTTAAAATAATCCGGATTATAAATGCTTAGAAAATTTGCCGAAGAGTTAAAAGACGAAAGATTAAAACAGGATATTACGCTCCAGCAGATCTCATCAAGATCTCGTATAGACATGAAGTTTCTGGAAGCCATTGAAAATGGAAATTTTGAAGTGCTGCCGGAAGTCTATCTTAAGGCATTTATCAAAGATTACGCAAAACAGATCGGACTGGATCCGGATGTCGTGATCAGGAAATATGAAGCAGCAAAGGCCGGAAAACAGTATGACGAAAAAAATTCTGCCGGTACCGAGTCAAAGCGCAAAACCGAAGAAAAAAAACCTGCAGCTGATACCGAAGCTTCCAGGGAAGAACCGGTATACCCGCATCCGCATGAAAAGATTCCCGAGCCCGCAAGAGAAAGGAAAATGCGCATTCAGGAATCCGACAGCATTTCATCATCCGATGATACTCCGCGCGGCGGAGCATTCAGGACCAATATTATTATACTTTCTATTGCAGCTGCAGTAATCATCATTGCACTGGCGGTATACTTCCTTGTCATACGCAGCAGTTCAATCGAAATAGTGACCGAAAAACCTTACGAGGAAGTACTTTCTGATAATAAGGAACGCTTTGAAACCGAAGATACTGTTCAGCAGGCTCCTGCTGCACAGACACAGGTCCGGAACGACAGTCTGGATCTGGTGATTAAAACTTCCGAGAGAACCTGGGTCCGGGTAATTCCGGACGACAGCCGCCCGGGTTTTGAATTTGTGCTCGACCCGCAATCCCAGAAACTTGTCAAGGCTAAGAAATATTTCCGCGTTATTATAGGCAATTCCGGCGGAACGGAATTATCACTGGATGGAAAACCGCTGAGCTTCGAAGGCATTAAGGGCCGCTCACGTACTATCAGCATTGATTCTACCGGTGCTGTAAAGTATGTCCGCGCTGAAAGCCGCAAAAAGCAGGACAGCGTAAAATCTCCGGACTGATCATATGAGCAGCAGCATTCAGAACCGCATAGAAGAACTGCGCGAACTTATACGCGAGTATGATTACAAATATTATGTTCTGGCCGAGCCCGTCATCAGCGATTATGATTATGATATGCTGGTCAAAGAACTCGAAAAGCTCGAATCGGAATATCCCGAATTCGTCACATCTGATTCTCCAACACAAAGAGTGGGAAAGGACCTTACCCGCGAATTCAATCCCGTAAACCACTCGATACCCATGCTGAGCCTGGCCAACACTTATAATCCGCAGGAATTACTGGATTTTGACAGACGCGTAAGAGAGGGCCTGTCGGGGAGTTCTGAAGTTGAATACGTTGTCGAACAGAAAATAGACGGCGTATCAGTAAGCCTCAGGTATGAAAACGGACGGCTTGTCGCAGCTGCTACAAGAGGCGACGGCAGCGTGGGCGAGGAGATAACCAATAACGTCAAGACTATCAAGTCTGTGCCGCTGCTGCTCAGCAAAAAAGCGATGGAAAAATCGGGACTGAGCGACATTGAGGTGCGCGGCGAAATCTATATAAAAGTTAAAGACTTCCAGAAACTCAATGAGGAAAGGAACAGCCGCGGTGAGAAACTCTTTGCCAACCCGCGCAATCTTGTCGCAGGCACTATAAAGCTGCTGGACCCCCGGACAGTAGCTTCCAGACCGCTGAATATATTTCTTTATACTCTTATAAAACCTGGGGACAACCTTGTTTCGCAGTCCCGCAATCTGCAGCTGCTGCGCGAACTTGGATTCCATGTAAACCCCATGTACAAACTCTGCCGCAGCATAGACGAAGTGCTTCAATTCTGCAGTCTGCTGGAGGAGGAACGGGATAAGCTGCCCTACGAGATAGACGGAGCCGTCATTAAGGTAAATTCGATACTTCAGCAGAGAATACTCGGCACTATCGCCAAATCACCCCGCTGGGCAGTAGCTTACAAGTTCAAGGCCAAACAGGCAAGTACTTTGCTCCACAAAATCATCTGGCAGGTAGGACGCACGGGAGCTGTAACTCCGGTTGCCTGTCTGGAACCTGTTTTCCTGGCAGGCTCCACCATCAGCCGTGCCACACTCCACAATATAGAAGAAATACGGCGCAAGGATATACGTCCGGGTGATACCGTAACTATAGAAAAGGGCGGGGACGTAATACCGAAGATAGTGTCTGTAAATACTCTGCTGAGAAAACCGGATTCACTTCCGGTCGAGCCGCCTGAATTATGCCCTGCCTGCGGTTCTGAACTGTTCCGGCCTGAAAATGAAGTCGCAATTTACTGCGAAAACCACGTATGTCCGGCACAGGTAAAAAACAGACTGATCCACTTCGCATCCCGCGGCGCCATGGATATTGAGGGACTCGGGGAGTCACTGGTAAGCCTGTTCGTAGAAAATGGTTACCTGAAGGATTTTGCCGATATATTCAGGCTGAAGGAAAGGAAAGATGAACTGATCGGACTGGAAAGGTTCGGCGCCAAAAGTGTGGAGAACCTTCTGAACTCTATTGAGAAAAGCAAGCAGCAGCCCTTCGGCAAAGTGCTCTATGCTATAGGAATAAGATATGTCGGAACCGGTGCGGCCGCTAAAATTGCCAGGAGTTTCGGATCCATTGACCGGCTGATGAATGCCGCTGCAGAAGAAATTGAAGCAGTGCCCGAAATAGGGCCTGCAATAAGCCGCAGTATAAGGAAGTTCTTCTCTGAAGAAAAGAATGTCATGCTTGTCAGCCGCCTCAGACATGAGGGGCTCAGATTTGAGGCCGGGGATCAGGCAGTAGCTGCCGGGTCATCGGCGATTGCCGGTAAAACGTTTGTACTTACCGGAACACTCCAGTCTTATACGCGTGAGGAGGCTTCAACCATTATACTCAACCTGGGCGGCAAGGTCTCAGGTTCGGTGAGCAAAAAAACAGATTATGTGCTTGCAGGCGAAAATGCCGGATCAAAGCTGGAAAAAGCCAGACAGCTGGGAATAAAGATAATAGATGAGCAGGAGTTTTCGGAGCTGACGGGAAAATGAGCCAAATCGGGTAAAATCCTGCCGGTAAAAGTCGCGGAAACTGACTGTATTTGGGCAGTTGAACGGACAAAAATGTTACCGGTCACATGCAGTGCGGCAAATTCCATATTATTCAAAAAAATATTTTCGTTGGCCTGACATTTCATATAAAAATTCATTAAATTCACTTCGTGCGTTTTAATATAGTTACAATATAACAGAGAAATATATATGGATTTTGAAGTAAAAAGGATAGGAGATATCTCGGTCTTCAAATTGAATGAAAAGCGCCTGGATTCTTCTATAAGCGGAATGGTGAAAGGCGAATTTACTATACTGCTTCACGCCGAGGAAATCAATAAGCTTATAGTAGACCTTTCAGGAGTGGAATACTGCGACAGTTCAGGACTTAGCGCTCTGCTGCTGGCATACAGGGTATTGAGCGTTAATCAGGGGCAGATCAGGATTGCATCCCCTTCAAAGAACGTCATGACACTCATACACATATCGCAGCTGGACAGGGTTCTGCCCGTATGCAATACTGTTGAGGAAGCTCTGGCGGAATTAAATAACTGAACTCTGTAGCCTGTATTGTAATTATAGTTCAATTTATGGATGAGATACGTGCGGACTGACTGAAAAACGGAAAAAGATTGACCCGCCAAAGCCCGGACGGCTGTATGTGCAACCGTCTTTCATAAAGAAAGCCCACACCAAAAAATGAGCTTGATGTTAATTCGTTTTAAGGTTAAATAATTTATATTTTATCATTTCTCAAAATTCGGGTGAAAAGTGGATAGGACTGTCGATTATATTATCATTTCGGTTTACCTGCTTGGTGTAGCCATATTCGGCGCTATATCGGGAGGGAAGCAGAAGAACGCCAAGGATTATTTCCTGGGCGGCAAAAAAATGGCCTGGTGGTCGGTCGGCTTCTCTATAGTAGCCAGCGAAACCAGCACTCTGACGTTTATTAGTATTCCTGGAATTGCATATAAAAGCAATATGTTCTTCCTTCAGCTTGTTATAGGTTATTTTATTGGCCGTATTCTTGTAAGTCTCGTTTTTATTCCGGCCTACTATAAAGGTAATCTTGAAACTGCATACGATTTTCTGGGCAAGAGATTCGGTATGGGGCTCAGGAAATTTACTTCGTCTGTATTTATCACCACACGCGTACTGGCCTCCGGAGTGAGATTGTTTGCCACTGCCATTCCGGTACACATTATCACGGGTCTTGATTATACAACGAGCATTATGCTCATCGGCATATTCACGCTCATATATACTTATGTCGGCGGTCTGAAGGCAGTGGTCACCATGGATGTCGTTCAGCTGTTCATATATCTGCTGGGTGCAGGAGTATCCATGTATCTGATACTGGCTCACCTGCCAAACGGCTGGGCTGATGTGGTCAGCTATGCTACTGCCAACGGTGCGAACAAATTTGCAGTATTCAACGGAAACTGGGGCACCGGTTTTATTGACTTTATCTCATCACCATATACACTCATAGGCGGTTTCCTGGGCGGAACATTCCTTACCATGGCTTCGCACGGAACAGACCAGCTGCTGGTGCAGCGCCTGCTCGGATGCGAATCGAAGAGGGACAGCCAGAAAGCACTGATACTCGATGCAACTTTCATACTCCTTCAGTTCTTTTTCTTCCTTATTCTCGGACTTTGCCTCTATGCTTACTATCAGGGTGTTTCACTGGCTCAGCTGGGACTCAAATCCACAGATGAAATATTTCCAAAGTTTATAATAGACAACCTGCCTACCGGTATTTCCGGACTCGTAATTGCCGGTGTGCTGGCGTCGGCTATGGGTACACTGTCATCTTCAATCAGTTCACTTGCTTCGTCAACATACCTCGACCTGTTCAAGCTCTCATCGAAGGGTAAGAATCTCGGAGAGAAACAGGAAATGTTCTATTCCAGAATATTTACACTCGTATGGGGAATAATCCTGATTGGCGGTGCAATGCTGTTTACCGACACCAAAAATGCGGTAGTGGAACTGGGGCTCAAGATAGCTTCCATTACCTACGGCGGACTGCTCGGTACATTTTTCCTGGGCTTGTTCTTCAAGAGCATCAAGCAGACTGATGCTTATATCGGATTCGTAGCTGGTCTGGTCTCGATGATTCTGATAATTAGCTATACACAGGTCGATTACACCTGGCATACGTTTATTGGCTGCGTGGTTACTATTACTGTGGGCAACGCAAGCTATTATCTTAGGTCGCTTGTATTAAAAGAAACAGTTTTAGATCAAAATTAAAGTTTGAAGAGGTGAAGATGAGTTTTACTTTAACCCTGACCGATTGGTTAGTAATTGTCGCTTATTTTGCTTTCAATATGGTGATTGCACTGATCCTGAGAAAAAGAGCCACTAAGAGTGTGGACGATTTCTTTGTATCGGGACGCAACGTCTCCTGGTGGCTTGCAGGTACATCGATGGTTGCCACGACATTTGCTGCAGATACTCCTCTGGTAGTTACCGGACTGGTGGCAAAGAACGGTATCGCCGGAAACTGGATCTGGTGGAGTATGGCGTTCAGCGGAATGCTGACTGTATTTTTCTATGCAAAGCTCTGGCGCAGGGCAGGAGTGCTGACAGACCTGGAATTTGCCGAGATACGTTACAGCGGTAAACCGGCTACATTCCTGAGATCATTCAGGGCCATTTACCTGGGACTTCCCATCAACCTGATTATCATGGGATGGGTCAACCTGGCAATAGTAAAAATAATGATGTCTGTACTGCATATTTCCAAAACCGAAGCTCTGGTATTCGCAATACTGATCATGTTTATTACCGCCTCTATTTCAACATTGTCCGGACTGTGGGGCGTGCTGTGGACCGATATGTTCCAGTTTGTACTCAAAATGGGTATGGTTATACTGCTTGCAGTGTATGCCGTACAGGCATCAGGCGGCATGGACGGACTCATCAGCGGTCTTCGTGAGCTCGATGCACAGCGCGATCCTTCGAGTTCCATACTGTCATTCGTGCCGGATGTTAATTCTGCATGGATGCCTATGATCACATTTTTCGTCTATATTGCAGTCAACTGGTGGGCATCGTGGTATCCGGGTGCTGAGCCGGGCGGCGGCGGATATATAGCACAGCGCATATTCAGTGCAAAAAATGAAAAGCACGGCGTGCTTGCAACACTGTGGTTCAACGTCGCTCACTATGCTCTCAGACCATGGCCATGGGTTATCGTTGCTCTGGTTGCTACTTTGAGGTACGCACATGATCCGGCATTCATTGCCGATCCTGAATCCGGATATATAAGGGTACTTATGTCAGATCTGCCTGCAATCTTCAGGGGACTTATGCTTGCAGCGTTTGCAGCTGCCTACATGTCGACCATAGGAACACAGCTGAACTGGGGCGCCAGCTATCTGGTGAACGATGTTTACAAGAGATTCGCCAAAACCCAGAAGTCACAGAAACACTATGTCGCTGCATCTCAGGTTGTTACCATGATACTGATGATACTCTCTGTGATAGTGACATATTACATGGACTCAATAGCCGGCGCATGGAAATTCCTCATGGCAGTCGGTGCAGGTACCGGTCTTGTTTATATACTGAGATGGTTCTGGTGGAGAATTAACGCATGGAGCGAAATATCCGCTATGATATCTGCATTCGTTGTTTCTCTGACTCTTCAGTTCGGATTCGGCCTGAGCGAATCTGATCCTCAGCAGTTCGCATGGCTGCTTCTTATTACGGTAATGGTGACTACGGTTGTATGGCTTGTGGTTACAATGATTACTCAGCCGGAGCCTAAGGAAATACTGCTTTCGTTCTACAGAAGGGTGAGACCGAATGCAAGATTCTGGGGGCCTATTGCTAAAGAAGCAACAGACATTATTCCGGAAAAAGACGGCATATTCAACTTCATCAACTGGATAAGCGGTGTGGCTATGATATATGCATTTCTTTTCGGACTGGGTAAAGTTTTGTTCGGCGATTATCTGCTGGGAAGCCTGCTGATTATAGCCGGGTTCGTTTTCGGCAGCATTATTTATATAAGTATGAACAAACGCGGCTGGCAGACGATGAATTAAAAAAAAGGGCAGCTTAGGCTGCCCTTTTTGTTTTATTTTGTAGAGAATGAATAATTTTATACCGAAATTTATATTATAAAAAGTAATTATTATAGAGATACGTTTTATTACTATGATTGATAAAAATTTGCTGAAGAAATTAAAACTGGTAGTGCTCGATCTGGATGGTACACTTCTGAACGACGAAGGTTATATTAGTCAGGAGACCATTGAAATTATCGCCAAACTCCGCCAGATGGGCGTGATGTTTTCCTTTGCTACCGGACGCCTGCAATGCGCAATCGCGGATTATGCCGCCCAGCTGGGAATTAAATTGCCGCTTATATCCCTCGACGGTGCCCTGATACAGAGTTTCCCCGACAAGCTGACAATATTCGAATCTTTTGTGCCTGATAAATACGTCCGGCGTGTCATCGGGATGGCTGACCGGTTTCTGCTGAAAACAGCCCTCTGCCACGATGAAGCAATATACTATACGGAGTTTAACAGCGCGGTTCCATTTATACTTGACAAATACGGCGCCAGATTCAAAGAGATAGGTTCCTACGATTCATATACGGGACGTACACTGGAACTTGTCGTAGCCGGAGAACAGAATGACGCCATTAAATACATAAAGGGAAAACTGAGTTTTCCCTATGGATTCGGTCTCAACCTATCTTACTACAAGTCCCACTACCACAAGGGTATTTACTACCTTGAGGTAAGGAAAAAAGGAGTATCAAAGGGTTCGGGATTTAAGAGACTGGTAAAATACCTCAAACTGCACGTCGGTGAAACAGCTGTAATCGGTGACTGGTACAATGACCGCAGTCTGTTTGAAACAGGCGCTCTGAAGATTGCTGTTGCCAATGCTGTACCTGAAATAAAAAAATTGGCCCAGCTGGTTACCAGCAAGACCAATAATGAAGGTGGTGTGGCCGAATTCCTTGAGATGGTTTTAAGATCCAAACAAGGTTGAGAATGCTGTCCAAAGAAGAAAAATTTCTGATAAGGAAAAGTCTCAGAATTAAACTGCTCATACTTCTGGTTACACTTGTGGCAATCGTGCTGATGTTCCCGGAAGGAGAATCCATAGAATCCGAAGTATCTGTGGGCTCTATATGGATTCAGGATGATCTGATTGCCACGACCAGTTTTCCCATATACAAAAACCAGGAAGTATATAACCGCGAAAAGCGCAGAGCTGCCGAGCAGGTATATCCTGTCTTTGTAAAAAAGGAAGATTCATTCAAAAACAGTTTCGACTCTCTGACTAACTACAACGAATATCTGGTATCATTACTCCAGAAAGATATCAGCGCGGGCGGAGAAGTTGCCTCCAATACATTCCTGAGCCCTTCGGCTTATAACTTCCTGAAAACTATGCTGAAATCAGGCGGCGGAAAAGAAAAGCTGTCTGATTTTCTGGATTCTGCTGCTGAGATACTGAGACTGGTCTACAGGAACGATATACTCAACCTGCTGTACAACGAAATCAGAAAAGACTCAATTGCCATCCGCACCGGCAGGATAGACAACATACTCCCCAAAAGAAATTTTCAGGATCTGCATGTGGTGCAGGAATCGCTTTCCGGCTATGCGGGCAGCGTGAATTCACAGCTGTCAAATGTTCTTATAGAATATGCAAACCACTTTATAAGACCTAACCTCATATTCAGTGAAAAACTCACAGAAGAGGAAGTGCAGCACGCCCAGAACAAAGTCTCGCCAAACATCGGTATTGTAAACGAAAACGAGAGGATAATAGCCAAGCATGACCGCGTAACCGAAGAAGCCAAACTGAAGATTGATTCTTACAAACGCGCCAAAGGAGAGAATTCCGGATTTCTGCAGATCTATTCGCAGATGGCAGGAAAATTCCTGCACATACTCATGGTTCTGACCTTGTTCATTATCTACCTGAAACTTTTCAGAAAGAAAGTTTTTGCAGATAACGTAAAACTTCTGCTTATCGCCATCATTATACTGTTCATCAGCTTTATTACTTTTGTCGTTCAGCAGCTCGATGTGAATTCACCCGTACAGTTCCTGATAATTCTTCCGGCAGCTTCAATGATGCTGACAATTATGTTCGATTCAAGAATAGGTTTTTACGGCACGGTGGTCATCGCACTGATAGTCGGAGCACTGAGGGGAAATGATTATTCGCTTGCAGCAGTAAATATATTCGCTGGTGCTATGTCGGCATATACTGTACGCGACATAAAAAACCGCACACAGGTATTCAGGTCCTTCGTATATATACTTATCGGATATGCAGCCGGTATAGTGGCATTCGGTTTTGAACGCTTTGATACATGGGGCAACATAATGGTTGAACTTGCATATGCAGCCTCAAATGCACTTATTAGTCCTGTGCTTACATTCGGTATGATCATATTCTTCGAGAGATTTTTTAAGATTACGACCGACCTTACGCTGCTTGAACTTACTGATTTCAACAGGCCGCTATTGAAGGAACTGGCCCGCAATGCTCCCGGGACCTTTACACATTCTATGACAGTTGGTTCTCTGGTGGAACGTGCAGCTGAAGCTATCGATGCCAATCCGCTTCTGGCACGCGTGGGCGCTTACTATCACGATATAGGTAAGAGCCTGAATCCGAGCGATTTTGTCGAAAACCAGCTGACCAGCGAAAACAGGCACGAAAACCTGGAGCCGGGTGAGAGCGTGAAACTGATCATTGATCACGTCAAAAACGGCATTGAACTGGCGCGGCAGGACGACCTGCCACAGGAAATTATTGATTTCATACCGATGCACCATGGCACTCTCGTGATCAGTTATTTTTACGATAAGGCACTGAAACTCTACGGTGAAGATAAAGTCAGTATCGAAAACTTCCGCTATCCGGGACCTAAACCAAATACAAAGGAAACGGCTCTGGTAATGCTCGCTGACGCGTGCGAGTCTACCGTGCGCTCAATTACTGATCCCGACCCGGTTAAGGTCGGCAACGTAATAAACAGTCTGATCAAAAACCGCGTCGATGACGGTCAGCTCGACGAATCGCCGATTACACTCGCTGACATAAAAAAGATTAAGGAAGCATTTTTATCCGTGCTGCTGGGACAGTACCATAAAAGGATCCGCTACCCGAAACAGGAAGAGATGGAGAATAAATAAATTATGAATTTTGAATTATGAATTATGAATGAACTTCAATTCAGAATTCATAATTCAGAATTATTTATATTATGAAAGAATTTGTTGATGAATACCTGAATATACTGGCTCTTGAGAAAAACCTGGCCGGAAATACAGTCGCCTCATACAGAACCGATCTGACAAACCTGCTGCGGTTCGCTGATGACAGCAATATTAGTGACCTCAGTGCTATTGACACAGCCCTGATAAATAATTTCTTCAAATCTCTGCACGACCTCGGTATCTCTGACAGCACAGCAGCAAGATACATGTCATCCATTAAGGGTTTCTTTGAATATCTGATCAATTCAGATTATATAACCGTGAATCCTACCGAGAAGATATCGCTTCCGAAACTCAAACGCAGACTTCCGGAGGTTATGACTGTCGACGAAGTGGACCTGATACTCGCCCAGCCTGTGACAAACAGCATTCTTGGACTCAGGGACAGGGCAATAATGGAAGTTATGTATTCGTCCGGCCTGCGTGTATCGGAGGCAATCACGCTACAGATATCTTCAGTGTACTTCGGCGACGGAATAATGAGGATAATGGGTAAAGGTTCGAAAGAAAGGATTGTGCCGGTCGGATCGAGTGCTATGGAATGGCTCAATGAATATCTGCAGCGCAGCCGTCCTGTCCTCGAGAAAAAAGGGAAGAGTCAGAACTTTATATTCCTGAATAAAAGAGGCACACCATTATCCAGAATGGCTATATGGAAAATGGTTTCGCAATATACTCTCATGGCCGGAATTCAGAAGGACGTGCATCCGCATACATTCAGACACTCCTTTGCCACACATCTGGTCGAAGGCGGTGCAGACTTAAGAGCAGTGCAGGAAATGCTGGGACATTCCGATATATCCACCACTCAGATCTACACTCATATTGACCGCGAATACCTGAAGCAGGTATACAAGGACTGCCACCCAAGAGGACACTGAGAAGCTGTGAAAATTTGTTTTGAAGTGTGAACCAAAAAGATTATCTATACAGTTAAAATAATAAGAAGCTGGAAAATAAAGAGCTGGAAAATAATGAAAAATATAAATCCGGAAATTAAGTGAAAACATATATCAGAATTCTAAAGTACGTAAAAATATACTGGAAACACCTTTCTTTATCTATTTTCTTCACCATTTTGTATGCAGTTCTGAACGGAGCTTCGGTTTACCTTACCATCCCTCTGCTGGATACATTGTTCCAGGATAATCCTGCAGCGGCGCGTCAGGAAAAATTGCAGGATTCGTCAGAGAGCAAATCACTGCCTGACAGCGGCATGCTGCCCGGATGGATCAGCTCTGCAAAGGATTCACTCGAAAAGTCGTTCAACGATTTTATGTTCGGCGGAAGCAAGACGGATGCACTCGTGAGGATCTGCATTCTTGTAATGGTGGCTTTCCTGGCCAAGAATATTTTCGGATATCTGCAGGCATACTATCTAGCCTATGCGGAACAGGGACTGATAAAGGACCTGCGCAACGATGCCTACAGGCATCTTCATAAACTGCCGATGAGTTATTTTAAGAATGAAAAAACCGGCAATCTTATCTCCAGAATTACCAACGACGTCAATGCGGTGCAGAACAGCATATCGGCTGTATTCCTGAATCTGATACGCGAACCTATAACCATAGTGGTATTTCTGGGTATTGCATTTTCAATAAGCTGGAAACTTACTCTTTTCTCGATACTCGTAATGCCGTTATCACTGTTTATAATAGCCTATATCGGACTCATTCTCAGAAAGCAGAGCAGGCGCCTGCAGGAGAAAATGGCTGACATTACCACCGTACTTCATGAAACAATCTCGGGTGTGAAAATTGTCAAAGCATTTGGTATGGAAGAATATGAGAATGCCAAGTTCACACGGGAAACAAAAAAGTTTTTCAATCTGATTCTGAAGATAGTCAGGATAAGGAACTCATCTGGCCCCATTACGGAATTTCTCAGCGTTGTAGTCGGTGTATTCATAGTTTATTACGGCGGACGCCTTGTATTGATAGAAGGTTCTCTGAAGGCAAGTGAATTTCTGGGATTCCTGTTCTCAATATTCCAGCTTATGCCTCCGGTCAAGGAACTCAGCAGCGTACATAACAGGCTGCAGGAATCCAGCGCCGCAGCAGACAGGATATTCGAAATACTCGATACAAAACCGACAATAAAAAACATCGACTCTCCGCGCGAACTGACATCATTCAGTTCGGCTATACAGTTCGAAAACATGTCATTTCACTACGAGGATTCTGACGAACTGGTACTGAAGGATATAAATCTGAGCATTAACAAAGGTGAGGTTGTTGCCCTCGTGGGCAGCAGCGGCTCCGGAAAAACAACCATGGCAGATCTGCTGCCCAGGTTCTATGACCCCACTGCCGGAAGGATACTTATAGACGGAACAGATATACGCGAAGTGAAAATTTCTGATCTGCGCAGACTCATGGGCATAGTAACTCAGGAAACAGTACTGTTCAACGATACTATTAAGAACAACATTGCATACGGACTTAATAATTACCCGATAGAGAAGATCGAACAGGCTGCACGTGCAGCAAATGCACACGACTTCATTATGGAATTCCCCAATGGCTATGATACCGTAGTCGGAGAACGGGGAGCTAAAATATCCGGCGGACAGCGTCAGCGCCTCTCTATCGCAAGAGCCCTGCTGGTGAGCCCTCCCATTATGATACTAGATGAGGCAACTTCGGCTCTTGATAATGAATCTGAAGTACTCGTACAGGAGGCGATAGAAAGGCTCATGGCAGAAAGGACAACTCTGGTAATTGCTCACCGCCTCAGTACTATAAGAAATGCCGACAAAATTGTTGTACTCGATAAAGGAAATATAGTGCAGACCGGAAAACACGAGGAACTTATGCAGTGTGAGGGCGGAATATACAAACGACTGTATATGCTGCAGTTTGGAGGCGGTGATGCCTGAGATTATGAATAACACTGCCGTAAATACCGATCCAGTCATCGACAGGATCAACAAGGTAATCAGTTTTCTGATACTCCTTTTCCTGGCTTCGCTTTCAAATTCGATTTTCATTAACCAGATAGGTTATTACGGAGCTCTTCTGCTTCTGCTGTACAAGTGGTACTATCTGAAGAAATCTCCTTTTGGAAAAACCGGTCTGGAAATACCATTTATGCTCTTTATAGCTGCCGAAGTAATTTCAGCAGCTCTGTCGCAGGACTCGCCGGCGGCGTTTCATAATGTACTCAAACGCGTACTGCTCATACCTGTAGTCTATACAATGGCATCTTCTTCTGATGAAGCTGGAAAGCTGAAATTCTTTTTCAGATTCTACCTGGGTTTTGCCGTATTTAGCGCCGCTATTTACCTCGGATTCTCTTTCAGATACTTTATTTACAGCCTGTATCAGACAGATCAGTCCGGACCGATGGTTTTCCATTATCCCATTACGACCAGTGAAATACTGAGCTTTTCGCTTCTGTTCATTTTTGCATTTCTGGTAAATGAAAAGGCGGACCTCAAAAAACGGCTTTTCTACCTGTTCTGCCTGCTCGTCACCGGCGCTGCACTCCTTGCTACTTATAAAAGAACCGGCTGGATAGGCACAGGCGCGGGAGTGTTGACCATACTGCTTATAAAGAAGCAGTATAAACTTCTCGGAGCGCTGGCACTTGCCGTGGCAGCCGCTTTTGTAATCGACACTAATGCAAGCAAGGTTATTATATATGATATCTCCGGTGAGGCCCATAAAAGTGCTGAATTTAAGACACCGGGCAGAGCATCCGATATACTGCCTCTCGGAGACGGCAGGTTCCTGCTGAGTGACTATGAGAACGGCATTCAGGTCTACAGAGGCAGCAGGAACATAGCACATGCCGCAATGCCTGCACCGGTAACCGAAGTAAGACGATTAAACGATACTCTCTTTGCGGCTGCACTCATTGATACAAGATTCGTCATTTTTACAATGAAGCCTGAAGGCAGTATAAAGAAACTGAATGAATTTGCATCTCCTGGTTTCACCACATCCTATTCATTTTCCGGCAGAACACTGTACGTCGCAGATAAGGACAGCGGTATCACTGTATTTGCCGATGTACTCAATCCTTCTGTTAAAAGCAGGTTCCCGGTGCAAAAAAATATTACTGCAATATTTGCCGACAGTACCAATATGATTATCAGCGACAGAAAAGAGATGCTGTCTGTATACACGCTCGATGAAAACCGGCTGCCATCGGGAAAACCTGCAGTCGTTAGGACCGAAGCTGCTATCGTTAACCTGATGTATCTGAATAAAGTTATGTGGGTATTTCAGGGCAATAGCATAATAAGGTATGCTGCTGAAGGCGGAAGCCTGCGGTCAATGAATCATATCGCTTTTAACAAACGGGCCGTGCTCGTCAGACAGTCCGGCAGCGGTCTGCTGGTATCGGATCATGAGGGTAGTATCTACCGACTCAATAATGAAAGCATCAGGCGTATAGCTGCGCCTGGTTTTGTCCCGGCATCGGTTGCAGAGGACAGTTCGGAACTGTATGTCACTTTTGTAAAGAGAAGCAGGCTCAGAAGCATTTTCGATCCCTATATACCGTCGAATTATGTACGCGTCTCATTGTGGAAAGCTGGCCTGAAAATGTTCAGCGAACATCCCATATTCGGTGTCGGAGATATAGACCTGGCTGCGCAGTATAAGGCTCACAAGAGCTATTACGAAAAGGAGATCCAGGGCCACCTGCACAACAACTATTTCCACTTTCTTGCGATACTTGGCGGGTTCGGATTTCTGGCGGTAATGTTCCTTATTGGTAAGATCATACTGCTGAAAGTAAAAATAATACGCTCATTCAAAGACGAACCGTTCGTGTCGTCATATGCAATGGGAGCGCTGGGATGTTTTATTTCATTCCTGGTAGCCGGACTGACGGAATGGAATTTTGGGGATCATGAAGTGATTACTATGGTCTGGTTTGTACTTGGACTCGATATAGCGTTGTTCAGAGCATACAAAAAACAGCGCAGCAGCAATTAGTGTATTACAGGGCAGTGCTAAGTTGGCACTGCCTTTTACTATATAAAAAATTATAATCCTCTGTTATTACCGCGGACACTTTGCCAGATTGTCATCAGTATTATCTGTATATCCAGACCGAACGACCAGTTCTCAATATACCACAGATCGTGCTCAATGCGCTTCTTTGTACGGAGTTCCTGTTCTTCAGGGTCCTCAACATCACCCCTCAGTCCGTTAACCTGTGCCCAGCCGGTTATGCCCGGCTTAACAAGGTGCCGCAGTTTTATGTGCTCTACATATTCCTTGTATACTTCATTATATGCAACGGCATGCGGCCTCGGGCCGACAATGGACATATTCCCGAACAGTACGTTTATGAACTGCGGAAGTTCGTCTATATTCGACTTGCGCAGGAATTTCCCGAACGGTGTTACACGGGGATCGTCCTTTTGTGTCGCTACAAATTTTTCCTGCTTCGGCTGAACCTTCATGGAACGGAATTTATAGCATCTGAAGATCCTGTTGTTTTTGCCTATCCGGTCCTGCAAAAAGAACACGGGTCCGGGAGAGAGAATTTTCTGAAGTATGGCTACGATCGCAGTAAGCCATGACAGTATAAATACGACTACCAGCAAAGAGAATACAACGTCAAAGGACCGTTTCAGCATTCTTAAGTGGAACTCCTCTAACGGTTCATTCCTTATAGTTATAATCGGGAATGTGCCGAGTGTTGAAACCCTGAACCGTGTTGACAGGAATCTTGAATAGTCTGGTATCAGGTGTGTCCTGACTCCGAACTTATTGCATAACCTGACGACACGCTCCAGAGAGGAAGCTTCAGAGGATGACAATGCAATTATGACTTCGTGTATGTTTCTCTCACTGAGCAGCTTTTCGAGTGAGTCGATACTGCCGAGATAATTATTTCCGGAAATAAATTCCGGATCATCTGAAACAAATCCTGCAAGTTCGTATCCAAGAATCATATTATCATTTATCAGAGCGAAGAGATTATCCGAAATGCTCTTGGCTCCAACTACAAGAATGTTCCTGACCAGCTTCTTATTCCGCTTGAAATATTTCAGCGTCTTCCAGAAAACAATCGCGCGGATAATAATGAAAACGTTCAGCAGTATGTAATAATACAAAAGGAAGTTTCTTGTAAACAGATCTTCTTTTGTCGCGAAGATGAATGTAATGGTTACCAGCGCCTGTACGAAAGCTATTTTCTGAAGGTTCATAAGCAGTGATGGAAAACTCCTGCTCGTATAGTCCTCATAGAACCCGACAATATTCGATGAGATGTACCATGCGGAAATCATTACCGGCAGCAAAAGGAACATATAGCTCCTCGAGAGGAGTATATCGAAAGACTGCGCCAGTACTGCAGAGATCAGGAATGCAATGCAGATAAGGAGCAGATCGGGGTAAAGGCGCAGAACATAAAAAGACCGTTGCTTGTTGATCATCAGCGTAAGAATTTTTCTTTTTTCGTATTTATAAATTCAGTGATGTTTTTTTCAAAGTTCTCTCTCGAGAATCTGTATGCATGATTCCTCAGCTCTTCAGGAATGAACCTCTGAGCGGATTTCTCAAATCTCTCCACGGCAGATGCTATAGAGCGGGGATCCTGCTCTGAAAAATGTATGCCCGTGACCGAATCGGCGACAGACTCTGCGGTACCGCCTTTGTTTAGAGCAATTACCGGGGTCCCGCACGCAAGAGCCTCAACAGGCATTATTCCGAAATCCTCTTCGGCGGCAAATACAAATGCGCGTGCTTTCTGTATATACCTTAGCATCTGGTCAAACGGCAGAAAACCCTTTATTTCTATATTGGGAGCCGCTTTTGCCCGTATCTTTTCCAGATCAGGTCCGTCACCAATGACTATCAGTTTCTTATCTTTCATGCCGGCAAAAGCATCGACCACCAGATCGACACGTTTATACGGCACCAGTCTGGAGGCAGTTACGTAATAATCTTCTTTTTCTTCTTCCAGAGGGAATCTGTCAACATCAACGGGCGGATAGATGACGTGAGCGTCGCGGTTGTAAGTTTTTTTTATCCTGCCTGCCGTATAACGGGAATTGGCAATGAAATAATCAGGACGGTTTGCAGTGGTGTAGTCCCATATCCTTATCCTGTGCAGCATCCACCTTGTTATCCAGCTTTTCAGTCCGTGAGTAAGTCCGGCTTCCTTTAAATACTGGTGGTACAGATCCCATGCATAGCGCATCGGTGTATGGCAGTAGCAGACGTGCATCTGATTCGATTTTGTAATCACTCCCTTTGCAACTGCATGCGAACTGGAGATGACAAGATCATATTCCGAAACATCGTGCTGTTCGATGGCCAGCGGAAAAAGCGGCAGGTAATTCCGGTATTTCGAACGCGCCATGGGAAGGTTCTGTATGAATGAAGTATGGGCACGTTTTCCTTTCAGTATTATACTGCGTTCCTCGTCATTCAGAAAATCGACGAGGGCAAATATGTCGGCATCTTTCCATATATTGACGAAAGACTCGACACATTTTTCCGAACCGGCATAATTTACAAACCACTCGTGTACAATTGCTGTTTTCAAGAATAGATCCTGATATTAACGTTTCGAATAGAATTCATGTTGCGAATAAATTTTCTCAACCAGTCCGGCCATTGTCCTCAGACTGAAGTGTTTTTCAGCATACTGCCGTGCGGCGGCCGACATTTTCTGCCACAAAACAGGATCACCAGCCAGCTGTAATATATAACCTGCCGCACGGGCCGGGTCAGAAATGTTATATAGAAATCCTGTTTCACCATGACTGACCAGATCCCGGTTACCCGTTACATCGGTGGCTATTACGGGAAGTCCGCACGCCATTGCTTCCATGACTCCAAGCGGAAGGCCTTCCCATTTCGATGTTGAAATATAACAAAAAGATTTTAATAAATATTCCTGCGGAGCGTCTACCGTACCCGGTAGTGACAGCATTGTGCCGGCTTCATTTTGCTGCACCTTATTCAGGAAAGCAGCATCATTAAATCCAGGTCCCAACATCTCGATCCGGTAACTTCCTTTATCCGCAGCTTTATTGAGCTCTGCAGCTATATCGATCAGCAGTTCGGGATTTTTGGCAAAATCAAGCCGTGTGACCGATGTGATCATGCGCGGCACACTGTAAAAATTATCCTTGCCTGCCATATCTGCGGGCACATCTACTGCATTGTGTATCACCGATATTTTCCCGCATGGCGCAATCCTGTGCGACAGAACAGTCTGGCGTTCGCTTTCAGAAACAGATATGAAATTCGTGGTAAACAGAGAAAGAAATCTTTCTATCAGTATGTAAACAAACCGGAATACCGGATTCATGTTTGCCAGATGTATGCCGTGAAAAGTATGAACGCACTTTCTCCCTGTGTACATTGCCAATAAACGGCTGTATATTCCGGCGCCTTTGCCGTGTGAATGGATAATACCTATATGGTTTTTACGTATTGCATCTGCCAGAGCGAAGAAAGTGCGCAGTGCGAATTTTCTGTGCGGAATACGGATTAGTCCGGTTTCTCCGATAATATCCCTGAACCTGTTCCAGTATGGATACTCTTCAGGACAGGCAATATATACGGAATACTCCGGCGAAAGATTCTGTAAAAGGCGGAACAGATGTTCCGGACCGCCTCCGAAGTCTGCCCTTGCGGTTATCATAAGTATTTTGTTTTCGTCATATGCTCTGTTATTTCTGGACAGCAGTCTCTCAAACCATTCACTGCCAAGCGCAAAGGTGTAATTTGCATAATGCACTGCGTTGCGCAGAAGGCGCACAAAAATTCCGCGGTTCCTCGCAAATTTATATTCGGGCAGTGGTACGTTCAGCTTTTGTGAAAGATATTCCAGCCGCTGTTTCTTTATTTCCCATGAACCGGAAAACTGCACGGCATGCACGCGGTAATAGACGTGAATTCTCGGCATAAAGCCGATAGGTCCCATCCTGCTAAGCCTTATCCACAGATCATAGTCTTCGATCTGAAGCAGCGGATCTTCGTCGAAGCCACCGGCCTTCTTCAGAAATTCAGTTCTGATGAGTACCGAGGAGCAGGTGACAGAGTTGCCTTTTGAAATCAGATCCTCATAGCTCAGGGCAGCTTTGCCTTTGAGCGGCAGAACTTCATAGTTGGGTGAAAGTACTGATACCTTTCCGAAGGTTACACTCATAGAATAGACAAAC
Source organism: Bacteroidota bacterium (assembly GCA_050258935.1). Taxonomy (GTDB): domain Bacteria; phylum Bacteroidota; class Ignavibacteria; order Ignavibacteriales; family SURF-24; genus JBLMZS01. Next base: position 61,109 of record JBLMZS010000053.1, on the reverse strand, counting down.
ACCGCATCAGGGTGCGACTGCATATAATTTACCTGATCAGACAGCTTGTTTCTGCGCCACAGGTCATCGCTGTCAAGAAATGCAGTGAATTCACCTCTGGCTTGTCTGATGCCGAAATTACGGGGCACCGATGGTCTGCCTGCACCTGGAATACTATAGACGCGTATCCTCTTGTCCCCGGCGGCCAGAGAGGAGAGTATTTCAGGAGTAGCATCATCAGAACCGTCGTCTACCGCGATAATCTCAAAGTTCTCATAATCCTGAGCGAGTACGGATTTAATGGTATCCCTGATATATTCAGACGAGTTATGGCAGGGTATCACTACACTGACGAGCGGCTGAGTACGAATAGAGTTGCTATATGGTGAATTACCTGTATTCATCTAAAGGCTGCTTCCGGAAGACAGGTTATAGTTTTGTTAGTTCGAATATTCCGCATCCATAGCTGCATCCGAAACTTACTGCGGCCTCATTCGCGGTCACTTGAACATCTGCATGCAGATTACCTGCATCATCCACAAATGAGAATGAATCGAGCCTGTATATGTCCTTAAATATATCCAGCAGGTATTCAACGGAAAAAACACGGTGTGCATCAAACTCGATTCTCTGGGGACCTATGGGCACTGAAAAATAAAATTTGCCGCCCGGTTTGAGTATCCTGTATATATTATCGAGTCCCTTTTTATATCCGAAGAAATCAAGCGGATCGCCGTATCTTCCCAATCCGAAATGTTCTATTGCATGAAGTGATGACACCGAATCGCAGTAACCATCGAGAGAAAAGCTGCTGCTCATGATATCTGCCTGAACGAACCTGATGTTTGGAATATCATTACGCATGCTTCTGATATCGAATACTTCGATTTCCCTGAAACTTGCTACGTGCGCAACAAATCCATCTACGCGCGAACCAATATCCACATGCCTGAGAGGATTATTACTGAATACTCTGGATGCTACCAGCAGGTCCTGATGAAAATACGGGCCGGAAGCTACTCCGCTCTGTTCTTTCCGGTCGGCAGGACACGGATAAATAGCACCCCACGCAAATATGTTTGTATGACTGCTGGCAAGCTTTTTAAAAATCCGGTAGTTCTTTATATAATCAGGCAGTCCCATTACAGAGTTCAGCAGAAATGAAACATCGATACCCGCAGAGTCTACATATTTTCTCAGATTCTTTATAATATTCATAATTCCGTGGTGTTAGTAATAGAAGTTATCAGGTTGCTGATGTATCCCTGTGCAGAATGAAATTTTTGCGAGCGTTCATATCCTGCAGAGGCAATTGAGCTGCGCAGCGCATCATCTCTTAGGAAATACCTGATGGTATCTGCCAGCGTATATATGTTGTCAAATACTGCGATTTCCCTGTCTATTTCGTAAACTGTATTGAGGCTCTGCACATAATAGCTTAGCTGAAAACCGCCGCATCCGTTAATTTCAAAGTGGCGTCCCTTTACCTGTTCCCTATGCTTCTTCAGCAGCAGTATATCTTTGATTGCCTGCGGCGATCTGAGCGAGTAAAGGAGAAAATTTGCGTCGTACGAAATTCCGTTAGAGAGATTGAGGTTTATTTTCGACTGGTTTATTATATCGATAACCTCGTCCTGTGAAACCCAGCTGTTCTTTCCGCCCCATCCTCTTCCGAAAACATGGACATGTATTCCTGACCGCTCAAGCATGTGAACTGTCCAGCCGCGCAGGGGACTGTATCCTCCGACAAAGGAAACGTCATACTTCACGGGCAGGTCTTTCTTTACATATACTTTTGTATTAAAGCCGAAAGGTGAATAAACAACATTGCTGATTCCTTCACTCTTATACTGCAGATACATATAGTAGTCGGGTGTGGAGAAGTAACTGAAATGGGGTATCCACTGCCTGACATATTTCTGCCGCCATGGATCATCGAAAAAGTACGCTGCGGTCGCAGTGTATTCTTTGAGCTGTTCTACGGTTGCCGGATCAAACTCATCCTCAAACAGGCAGAAAACAGCAGCATCGGGCTTTTCCGTTCTGACTGTTTCCAGAAGTTTTTTGTTCATTCCATCTCTGCCCAGCACCTTGATCTCATGCATGAAATCAAACAGCAGGACATTCTCGCTGCCGAATACATCCGACAAGGGCATATAGACGTTGTTGTATTCAAACGAATATCCTCTGGTTTCAATACCATAGTCATATTTCATAAGTACAGCGAGTATTTTCATAGGTGATTTCTGCGTCCGGACAGACTGTGCAAAAGGGTTTCAATAGAACCGTTTCAATAGAACCGGGAAATAATTTTTTTGTTAATATAAAGAATATGCAGACAGTATACGGCACTGGAAAGAATTATCGACGGTGCCAATCCATCAATACCAAAAATACTCAAAAACAGAGTATTAAACAAAACGGAGACTATACCCAGCGTGATTTTGGGGACGAGATATTTTTGAGGCATATTGAGCGCCATACCGGGAAAGCAAATTGTCTGTCCCACATAAAAAAGACCGGTACCAACCGACAGCAGCGGCAGCATGTAAGAATATCTGGTGAAGCCCCCGCTGCTGATGAGCCTTATCAGTAAGTCACCTGCAAAGTATGTTACCACAACCGACAGGCACATGAAAGAAGCCACTGCAGCAGTGGTGAGCCATATCAGTCTGAGGCCGTCCTTAATCTCCGGTTTGTTGTTGAGATCAGAAAATTTTTTGAATATCAGCGGCGTCGAAAAGTCTGCGATAATAGTATTCGGAACAGCAATAAATACATTTATCAATGAGACCATTACCCCGTAAACTCCTACGTCAGCGGTGGAGAGCAGATTGGCAATTATCCACTTCTCGCCGTTCAGCTGCAGCCAGCCTGCTATACCCCATATGAGAAAAGGCGTGATATAACCCGTCAGGGCTTTTCTCATCTGAGATGACTCATCAGACACAGGTGCAGCGGTATTGCCGTCAGGGGGCAGGAGTTTCCACAGATAGATCTGTTTTATTACTGAAAATGACAATGCCGGGAGAATGAATATCTTCAGCATGTTGTCCAGCGAAAGTGTGTCTGTATATATAAGCAGAAATGCGGAGGCAACGATGACCGATTTTTCCAGTGCCTGCAGCAGCGAATTTATTTTTCTTTTCCGGAGAGTGTTCAGATGTGAGTTCTGGAATTCTCCTACCTTCAGTATCAGTATAAAACATACAGACAGAAGTATCATTGCAAGACTGTCCAGCGGCACAAACAGTGAATAAATCAGAGTCCCGCCGCACAGCAGTATGAGCAATGCCAGCACTATGCGGAACAGGTTTGAATAAATGTACCTCACGAATGTTCCGGCGCGTCCGGAACTGAGGTAGTGAAAATAATAGCGGATGAATCCCTGCGTCAGCGGTCCGAACAGCAGCATGCTTGCAAGAGATGCGACGGTCATTATGAGTACATATTTCCCGTAGACGGCTTCGCCCAGGCGCGATATTATTTTTATCACGGCAAAACCGTATAGTATTACTACCAGCTGGCCGGAAAACACCCAGCCCATTTCGGAAACATTTTCCGTACTGGCCTTTTCCCGGATCAGCCCCCACAGGGAATCGAAGTATTTCATGCACTCTGCCGTAATTATTATCAGCACTGTAAAATAGTATACGAAATATACAATAAAAAGAAATTTTAAACCCGAAATTGCTATATTTAATGGAATAAATAACGGGTTTTAATACTGCTTTATGGACAGAATAAAAATATCCTCGATAATTATTGCCAGAAATGAGGAACGGAATATTGAACGCTGTATTAAAAGCCAGCTGTACGCGGTCAGTGAGATCATTGTTATAATTGATGACACCACTACAGACAGGACAGTGGATATTGTCAGGGAAATGGCGCGCAGCAATCAGTCCATCAGATACTATATAGAGAAGTGGCGCGGATATTCGGCAACCAAGCAGCTTGCCGTTTCGTATTGTTCAAATGACTGGATACTATGGATTGATGCCGATGAGGCACTTTCCTCAGAATTGTCAGATGCACTCAAGAATTTCAACGACGACCAGCATGCACCGGCATACTCTGCGCCGCGCAGGGCTAACTTTCTGGGCCACTGGATCAACCACAGCGGCTGGTATCCGGGCAGAATCGAGAGACTTTTCAACAAGCACCTGGCCAGGTTCAGCGATAAGGACGTACACGAGCACCTTGTCTTTAATGGACAAAGCGGAAAGCTCAATAACGATATACTTCATTACACCGACCCGGATATCAGGCATTACTTCGAGAAATTTAATAATTATACTTCCCTGGCTGCCGGGGAGCTGACGGCAAAAGGCAGGAAAGCCGGACTGGCAGACATACTTATCAGGCCGCCATTCCTGTTCTTCAAGATGTATATTCTGCGGGCTGGATTCAGGGACGGACTGGCGGGTTTTATACTTGCCTCATTTTCGTCTATGTACGTATTTGTGAAATACTGCAAGCTCTGGGAAAAACAGCAGGGCAGATATGACAGTGAAAAATAATCAATAAATTCCCTGATATAGAGCCAGGGATTTGCAGACAAATCAAAAGTAAAAGTATTCACGTGGTAATTGGAATAATTCCCAACATCATAAAAGACAGAATTGAGGACATACTCGTTCCGTTTATATCCGCTCTGAACAGGGGCGGCATAGACTGTATTATAAGCGATGATATAAATAAGATCGGCTCCAGGCTTCCTGTGGGATTAGAGCACGTACAGCGGTGCGATATCGATACACTGTGCAGAACGAGCGATATGGTGGCCTCAATCGGCGGTGACGGTACGATGCTTCATACAGCCTACCTGGTGAGGGAATATGACCGCCCGATAGTCGGACTGAATTTCGGCAAACTGGGATTCCTTGCAGAGTTCGATATGAATACCCTCGATATACTGGTCGAAGAGCTTGTTGGCGGACAGTATACCATCGAGGAAAGGATGGTGCTCGAGGGCCGCTGTGAACAGAAAAACGGAACTACTCTCTTTGCCATCAACGATATAGTGATTGATAAAGGCGGGTGGCCAAAAATGATAGAGATATCGCTGAAGGTAAATGACGAATTTGTCACCAGGTTTGATGCTGACGGACTAATACTGGCAACACCGACAGGTTCCACCGGCTATTCACTGTCGGCAGGAGGACCTATTGTTACACCAGATGCGGATGTAATAGCTCTCAGTCCTATTTCTCCACACAGCCTGACCATGCGTCCCCTGGTGCTTTCAAGCGCTCACAGGATCAGCATAACTGCACATTCTCAGTACAGCTCAGTACACGTCAACTGTGACGGACAGCGTGTTTACAGCTATGCTCCGCCTGCGGAACTGGAAATATATAAAAGCAGCCGGAAAGTAAAACTGATACACACCAGGTCAACGAGCTACTTCAAAATACTGCGCGAGAAACTGTTCTGGGGCATGGATGTGCGCAGAAGAGGGTAACCAGTTTTTAGTTCTCAGTTTTTAGTTCTCAGTTTTTAGTTCTCAGTTTTTAGTTCTCAGTTGAGATTAGAAACTGAAAATTTCTTCTTCCACTTTATCCCTTTCTTTCCTGCGGCTGTCTATTTTCAGCATGACTTCCTTATTGTCCGGCCTGTCCTTGTATACATAGATCTCGTTTTTGAAATTGCGCAGCACTATTTTCTCCTCGTCGTGGTGCAGCACATATTCGGGCAGTATTGGAATCTTGCCTCCTCCGCCAGGCGCGTCAATGACGAAATACGGAACGGCCAGTCCGCTGGTATGCCCCCTTAACTTGTCCATTATCTCAATGCCGGTTCTTATGGATGTGCGGAAATGGTTCGCGCCCTTTGTTTCATCTGCCATATAAAGATAGTATGGCTTGACGCGCATCTTCAGCAGTTTCTGCATCAGTTCCTTTATGGTATCGGCGTTGTCGTTTACACCTTTCATCAGTACTGTCTGATTACCTACCGGACAGCCGCAGTCTGCAAGCATCTGACAGGCACGTGAACTTTCAGCTGTTATTTCCCATGGATGGTTGAAGTGGGTGTTGACATAGACCGGGTGATATTTCTTCAGCATATTGCAGAGCTTAGGCGTAATGCGCTGAGGCAGGACACAGGGCATTTTTGTACCAAGCCTTATGATCTCCACATGCTTTATTGCGCGCAGGCGCATGAGAATTTTTTCGAGCATGTAATCGGTAAGCATCAGCGGGTCGCCGCCGGACATTATTACATCCCGTATTTCCGGATGCGTTTCTATATATTTGAATGCCGATTCCAGTCCGCGCATTGATATCTTGTCGGCATTTCCTACTTTTCGCTTCCTGGTACAGAAACGGCAGTACATGCCGCACTGACTCGTGACCAGGAATAAAACCCTGTCGGGATAACGATGAGTTATATTGGGCACGGGACTCATTGCATCTTCATTTAATGGATCCTCGAAAGCATCGAAATCTTCGAGCTCACTTCTGTCGGGCACACATTGTTTCCATATGGGATCACCCGGATATCGGATCAGTCCCAGATAATAAGGATTGATTCTGGCCTGGAAAAATTTGTCGAGTTCGCCGGCAATGGATTTGTCAAGATTGAATTTTTCAACAAGCTGGTCAACAGTGTGTATACTATCTCTAAGTATTTGCTGCCACGGTTCCATCGATTTACCCTTTATGATTGTTGAAAGAACTTACCATAAATAACCAGAGCATCATTCTGCGAATAAAAATCATGAATATTTGCCAACTCTTCATACCCGTTTTTGAGGTAGAAGTTCCTGGTTGCGTTATATTTATCTCTGGACGAGGTTTCTATCAGCAGCCAGCGTCCATTATTTCTCTTAACAAAATTTTCGGCATCACTTATCAGACTTCCGCCGATTCCCCGGCCTCTGTATTCGGGAGCAACGACTATCCAGTAGAGATCGAACACCGCATCGGTCAGCGGGCGTCTGCCGGTACAATGATAACCCGAAATGTGTCCGTCGCATTCACTGACGAATATATTATAGTCCTGCTGAGCCGGGTCGTTCAGTGCACAGTCTATAAGCTCCAGCGCAACTGAAACCTCTTCGCTGCTGAACTCCTCTGTTGCCAGAAGTATTTCCGAAAGTCCCGGCCTGTCTTCAGACCTTAATTTCCTGATCATATATTTGTGTTTCCAGTGCTGATAATGCAATCCTCCTGAGCATTTGCGGATAATCCATTCCCGCTGCAGCCGATGCGCGTGCAAAACCGGAATCGGCGGATATATCCGGATTCGGGTTGACTTCTATTACATACGGAATCCTTTTATCTGACAATCTTATATCTACTCTTGCATAACTTCTGCAGCCAAGCGCGTAAAAAGTTTTCAGTGCAATTTCCCCGATTTCCTTTTTCAGCTTTTCATCTATCTGAGCCGGGCAGCGCGGACAAGTATGCCTGTAATACACGCTTTCGGGCGACCATTTACCTTCGTAGGTTACAATTTTGGGAAGACCAACCGGAAGGCCCTCGAAATCTATTTCGGAAACCGGCAGCAGCTCGCCGTCCATTATGGCGACATTAAACTCTCTGCCTTCTACATATTCTTCTATTAGCACGTCCTGTCTGTATGTCCTGTACAAAAATCTGAGCCTTGCATTCAGATCATCCATTGTTTTCACAACCGAGAACTCGCTAATGCCTATACTGGCATCCTCGTTGAGCAATTTCATTATAACCGGAAAATTCAGTGTAAAGTGCTCCGGCGATATTATAGTCTGATAGGGCGCAATGAAAAATGCAGGAGTGTCTATATCATATGACTTCAGTATGAGCTTAGTGCGCGATTTGTTCAGGCATGTTCCAAGGGCAAGCGGAGTATTGCCCGTGTAGGGTATCCCCAGCAGATTGTACAAACCGGTTACATATGATTCATAATTTGAGTAACCGTCGACGGATTCAACCAGATTGAAAATGATATCCGGATTGATCTCTGAAATTGCGGCCATCATTTTTCGGGCATCGGAATTGAAAGCAAGTGATCTGACTTCTATAAAGTAGCGGCTGAGATTTTCAGTTATCTCTCCTATATGTGCGGCTACATCGGTCTCCGACAGGTCGACACATTTTTCTCCGCGCTCCGGAGACTTGCCTGTATAGTTGTTATACAATATCACCGGTTCATTATAGCAGACTAATATTTTCTTGTTCTCTTTCATCCGTCCTGTATTTATTTATTCTGAATGTCTGATATTTCAGCGTACGAATCGGATTTTACATACCCAGAAGAATATCCTTCAGCTAATCCATACCGCTTGACAGCAGCGTTGAGTACGCTCATTATCATTTCGTTGTAATTAAGTCCGGCAGTTCTTGCGGACTTCGGGAAACACGAATTATCCTCCGGATCGGGAAGAATTCCCGGCAGGGGATTGATCTCGATTATATTTGCTTTCCCCCGCGCATCAAGTCGTATATCTATTCTGGACCAGTCCCTGCATCTCAGTGCATTGTAAGCCCTCAGAGCGGTATTTCTGATATCTTCTGCGAGTTCAACAGAGAGATCTGCAGGACATGAAAATATTTCCAGGGGATGGTCTTTATTATCGGCAATCCACTTGGCTTCATATGAATAAATTGGCGCAAGGTCCCCGGGGAGCGAATCAAAAATAATTTCTACTACAGGAAGCACTTCAGCATACTGACCGTTACCCAATATGGCTACTGTAAATTCGCGGCCCGGAAGAAACTCCTCTATGATCACAGTCTGTCTGTAATTATCCAACATCTGCATAACGAGCTTTTCAGCTTCATCACTATTGGTGACCAGTGAGGAATTGAATATGCCTTTGCTTGAACCTTCGCCTGAGGGTTTTATGAAAACCGGGTAGTCAAAAGCCGGACAGCTCATGAAGCTGTTTCTGAATTCTTCTATGCTTTCGACAGAAATGAAGCGGGCAGTAGGAATGCCATTGTAAAGCAGTATCTCTTTCGTCCTGCATTTATCGAGGCACGATGCCAGTGTCAGCGGATCACTGCCGGTATAAGGAATGCCGAGCATGTCCAGCATTGCTGGTATCTGAGCCTCGCGGCTGATGCCGTTTTTCCCTTCAGCTATATTGAATACAATATCGGGACGAAGCGCGCGCAGTTTTTCAAAAGCATTTTCATCGGCTTCTATAAGAGTTACATCGTGGTATTCGGCAAGTGCATCGCGTACGGCGTGGATAGTGTGATAGTTATCCCATTCAGCAAATACATCGTTGTACTGCCGTACAGCATTTCCCGGAGGCTGGTCATCTTCCGGTTTTGCATTAAATGTAAGCGCAACATTCATGCGAATGTCTCTGTAAATAGAAGTGATAGTTGCTCCTGATTTCTATATAAAAAATATAAATAATTAAAAACAATTTGCAATAATATATCTCAAAAATATTGAATTTCAACAAAAAAATAATTTTCATAAACGATTAGTATAGCCTATAAAAATAAGGTAAAAAGAATAGAATGCCTAAATAAATAAGGCGGAAGCTGTAAAATGGGTAAGAAAAAATCAGAGGCGAAAAATGGCATCATGCGATCTTTGCATAACTGAAATTCTGGCTGTAGTTTTTGATGAGATTCTCTTTGATGAGTCTGTTTTCAGAAGAAGAAAAATGAGGATCCTTCTCAATAATTTCGAAAGCTGCGACCTTGGCTTCGATAAGAATATCGGTGTCTTTTATAATATCGGTGTACTTCAGTTCGGGAAACCCGCTCTGTTTTGTCCCGAAAATATCTCCCGGACCTCTGAGTTTCATATCTATCTCTGAGATATCAAATCCGCTTGTATACTGTACCATTGCCTGCAGGCGTGATATCGCGCGGTTGCGTTCGAGCTGGCTTTCCGAGAGATAATCTGGCGACTGTCTGTGCAACCCGGCGCGCTGAATCATCTCGTCCTTTGTGATCATAATGCAGTATGCCTGCATCTGGCTTCTGCCTACTCGGCCCCGCAGCTGGTGCAATTGTGATAGTCCGAAACGGTGAGCATCGTTAATCACTATTATATTGGCGTCAGGAATGTCTATGCCGACTTCTATTACTGTAGTGGCAACGAGTACGTCATATTCCTTGTTCTTGAAACGCAGCATCACATCTTCTTTTTCCTGCCAGTTCATCTGTCCGTGAATCAGCCCGAGTCTGAGATCCTTGAGATATGTATTCTGCAATTCCTCGTAGTGGGTTGTAGCTGCTTTCAGTTCCAGCTTCTCGCTTTCCTCTACGAGAGGGTAGACTATGAATGACTGATAGCCTTCGCGGTGTTTGTCGATTATATACTGGTATACCATGGGAAGCGTACTTTCACCACGCAGATATGTCTTGACCGGTTTCCTGTTTGCAGGCATTTCTGTAATGGTGGAAATATCCAGGTCGCCGTAAACGGTCATCGATAGTGTTCGGGGTATTGGTGTTGCAGTCATTACGATTACATCCGGAGTTGCTCCCTTGGTTATTATGCGTGCGCGCTGAACAACGCCGAAACGGTGCTGCTCATCGATTATGACCAGGCCCAGATTACCGAATGCTACATTGCTTTCCAGAAGTGCGTGCGTGCCGATGATTATATCGCTGTGTGATTCGATTTCCTCGAGTTTCTTTTTTTTCTTTGACTTGCTCTGACCGCCAAGGAGCAGTTCCACTTTTACATCAAAACCCTCCAGGAGCTTTGTTATGGTTTTGTAGTGCTGGTCGGCAAGTATTTCTGTTGGAGCCATAAGTACCGACTGAAATCCGTTATCACGCGCGATGAGCATAGATATGAGTGCAACGATTGTTTTTCCGCTGCCGACATCGCCCTGCAGAAGCCTGTTCATAGGTTTCGAAGCTGCCATATCCTGTCTGATCTGTTTTAGTACGCTGAGCTGTGAATGTGTAAGCTCGAAGGGAAGTGATTTCAGGAATGATGAGACCATATCAGTTTTGACCGTCATAGTGTTACCCGGAGCTGCATGTATATTATGTTTCCTGAGTGCCACGAGAAGTTCAATGTAGAACAGTTCATCAAACTTGATCCTGCGCAGAGCTGATTTGAGCAAGTCATAGTTCTCGGGAAAATGGACATTCCGAATAGCCTCTGTCAAAGAGGTAAGCTGGTATCTTTCTATAATCCCGGGTGTAAGTGTTTCTTCGAGATGCAGGGCGTATTTTTCGACTGCAGAACTTATTATACGGCGCAGACTCATATCCCCGATGTTCGTACTTCTGAGCTCCTTTGACATTCTGTAGAACGGTATTATCTTGCCGGTGTTCAGGAACTTTGCCGATTCATCCTCGCTGAGTTTGTCGTAGTCGGGATGGACAAACTGAATGCCTCCGAATTTGGTGGCAGTGGGGTGCGACGATACGGCATAATATTCGCCAGGTTCAAACTGCTGCTGCATATATTTTACACCCTGAAACCATACGCACTCAAAGAAGCCGCTCGGATCGCGCATATATACTTTCAGCAGTTCCTTTTTTCCATAACGCAGAACTTCCTTGCTTTCGACTTTTCCTATAATCGTAACTTCACCTTCATAACCGTTCATCAGGTGACCGTATGCTTTTAGTGCCGTAAGTATGTTTGTCCTGTCGAGATATCTTGAAGGCAGAAAATAAAGCAGCTGACGGATAGTTTCAATTCCGGTCTTTGAAAATGATTCGGCGCGTTTGGGTCCTACCGACTTGACATACATCACAGACCGGTCGAGTATATTTGCTGATGAACTTGTGTGCATATAAAAAATAATTATATTAACTATTTATGTATAGATATTATTGTTCTTTTAGTTGCTATGCTCTATATCAAAGCTCTATATCAAACGAGCTCATAGTTTTAAGGTTTGAGCAAAATATGAATTATTAAATTACAAGTCTGGTAATTCAATAGCAAAACATTCAATTCTCGGCTTGTATATTTTCGTAAAACTTTTATATTATAGTTACTTTTCAAAAAAATCTTATATAAAGATATCAATAACCATATAAGCATAACATGGAAAAAAAACAGATCAGGGTTTTGATGATCGAAGACAGTCTGGGAGACGCACGTCTTATCAGTGAAATGATAAGAGAATCCCGCGATGAATCGATTAAACTGGAACACACCGTACGCCTCTCTAAAGGTCTGGAACGCCTTAGTCAGGAGGGAGTTGACCTGGTACTGCTGGATCTGGGACTTCCGGATTCAATTGGTCTTGATACTCTGTCTAAGGTCAGGGAGGCATTCCCCGATGTTCCTGTTATCTGCCTTACGGGTCTCGAGGATGAATATCTCGGTTACCAGGCTGTGCAGATGGGCGCTCAGGATTACCTGATAAAGATTCAGGTTGAACCCAATCTGCTCTACAGATCAATTATCTATGCAATTGAAAGGAAGAAAAAAGACATAATATTGAGTGAAAGCGAGGAGAGATTCCAGTCAACTTTCGAGTTTGCAGCCGTCGGTATTGCACACATTGATCTGGAAGGCAAATGGATGAGAGTTAATCACAAGCTGTGTGAAATACTCGGATATTCTCATGATGAACTGCTGGAACAAAAGTTCGCCGATACCGTTTTTTCTGAAGACCGGGACGCTTATTACAGCGCCGTCAGAAAGCTCATGTCTGGAAATACAGAGTCGTTTGTAACTGAATGCCATTCAAACAGGAAAAACGGCAGCAGTATATGGCTCAGTCTTACAATTTCACTCATCCGGCTCCGGAATGATGAGCCTGCATATCTTATAGCGACGATAAGCGATATTACTCACCATAAATCCGCTGAAAATTATCATAAGCCCCAGACTCCCAGGAGCTCTTATATATTGGAAGAACTGCCGCTGGCCTTTCTAATCGTTTCTGCAGATAATCACCTGGTTATTGAGAGTAACCGGCTGTTTGAATCATTATGCGGGTATGAGAAGCCTCAGCTCTGTGGAAAAAATGTTGCCGAACTGGATCTCTTCCCGGGCACGGATCTGCAGTCGCTGAGCAAGATTTATCAGAAGGATCATCGGCTGCAGGATTCAGGGGCCGCACCGCATTCCGGAACCGCAGTAGAGCTAAGGGTGAATACACGCGATAATTACGTAAAAACGTTTCGCAGCTTTATTTCCCGCAGCAGATATGAATCAGAAAACTTTATCACCATTGTATTGATAGAAGAAATTAAACAGAATATCCCGAACGATAATTCTATGGCCGGGAAATACATGCATTGACTATCATACCGCTGAAAATATAATTTTATATCTGCTCAGTCCTCATTTATTTCCCCGAGTTTCCGAAATTATTTGAATATGCCGAAATTTTAATACTATATTTGACGGTCAAATATACAGGATGAATGCAAATAATTTGAAACTATTTCACGTGCAGATTGTTTTAACTATCATCAGCGGGTAAATTACTACTATTGCCATGCAGTTGAGTGATTTTCGAAAAATGCACAAATTTATTATAGATACTAAAATTGGATTCCAGTTATGAAAAAATTTTTGGTTATACCGGCATTCCTGCTTTCTGTAGTGATTGCCGGAGGACAGTTAAATTCACAGACACCGCGAACAGAAAAGGAAGATGCGGGAACGGACAGTACATTCCAGCTGGCTCCGATGCCCGAACACCAGAAGTCGGATTTGCTGATGATGACCCTTCTTTCAAGATATCATTACAAAAAGCCTGCAATAAACGATTCGCTGTCATCAGCCATATACAACAATTATCTTGCAGCTCTTGACTACAACCGCAGCTATTTCCTTCAGTCTGATATAGATGAATTTGAAAAATACCGTGATGAACTGGACGACGACCTGAAACTGGGCAGGCTGAAACCTGCTTATGATATATTCAACAGGTTTATTCAGCGCCTGGATGAACGCCAGCAGTTCATACATAAGGCACTTGAAAAAGAATTTGACTACTCGGCAGACGAGTACTACGAGATAGACCGCAAAAACGCGCCGTGGGCAAAATCATCTGCTGAACTCGACGAGATCTGGAGAAAGAGGCTCAAGAACGAGGCGCTGAATGATAAGCTCGACAAAAAAGAATGGAAAAGTACATCCGAAAGACTCAACAAAAGATACGATGTTTTTACTAAACGCATGAAACAGTATAAAAGTGAGGATGTGTTCCAGCTGTTTATGAATGAGTTTACTTCGGCTATCGATCCGCATACAAACTATCTGTCGCCTGTTTCATCTGAAAATTTTAAGATAGAGATGAGCCTTTCACTCGAGGGTATAGGAGCAACACTCGGTACCGAAGACGATTACACACGCATTGTTGAACTGGTGCCCGGCGGCCCGGCTTACAAGAGCAAGGAGTTGAAAGCCAACGACAAGATTGTCGCGGTAGGCCAGGGCGAGGACGGTGAAATGGTGGATGTGATCGGGTGGCGTATAGACGATGTGGTAAAACTTATACGCGGACCCAAAGGTACACTCGTGCGCCTGAATGTAATTCCTGCTGACGCCGGAGTCAACGCTCCTGCTAAGGAAGTCAGGATAATAAGAGAAAAAGTGAAACTAGAGGAACAGGCAGCAAAAAAGGAAGTGATTGAGGGTACAAACGGTTCGGCACACTATAAAATCGGAGTCATTACCGTTCCGAAATTCTATTCGGATTACGATGCACAGGCGAGAGGCGAGAAGGACTATAAAAGTACCACGAAGGATGTGCGCAGACTTATAAAGGAACTGCAGGAAGAGAAAGTTGACGGAATAATAATGGACCTGCGCAACAACGGCGGCGGATCACTTCAGGAGGCTATAGAGCTGACGGGTCTGTTCATTAAGGACGGACCGGTAGTTCAGGTCAGAAATTCTGACGGTACGGTCGAAGTGGGTACAGATCCCGATCCGGCTATGGTCTATACCGGTCCTATGGCCGTAATGGTCAACCGGTTCAGCGCTTCTGCAAGCGAGATATTTACCGGAGCTATACAAAACTACAGGCGCGGAATCGTTGTCGGTGAACAGACTTACGGCAAAGGAACAGTACAGAATATGATAGACCTGAACCGCTTCCAGTCCTCTGACGGCACAAAACTGGGACAGCTGAAGCTGACAATCGCCAAGTACTACAGGATCGATGGCGGCAGTACACAGAATAAAGGAGTATATCCTGATATATATTTCCCTGCAACCATAGATACTGCCGAATACGGCGAGAGTTCAGAACCCAGCGCGCTGCCATATGACCGCATCAATTCAACCGATTTTGCCACATACGGCAATATCAGGGATATGCTGCCGAAACTTACCGAAAAATTCCGGGAGAGAACCAGCAAAAATCCGGTGTTTGCAGTGATGGAGGATGAATTCAGGGATTATAAGGAAGCAAAGAGCAAGAAAACAGTTTCCCTGAAAGAAGACGTAAGACGCAAAGAGAGGGATGATGCAGAAGAGAAAAGACTCGCCAGACAGAACAAAAGGCGCGAGGTGCAGGGATTGAAACTCCTTGACAAAGGCGAGACAGCCCCGAAAGACGAGAAAATTGACGACCCGCTCATTAAAGAATCGGCCAACATTCTTAGCGACTACATACTGCTCACTTCTAAATAGTTCTGAGTTTTGAGTTTTGAGTTCTGAGTTATTTCGTACTTAAGAATTTAAAGGTTGTAAATACTATTGCAAAATTTTTTGTCCTGACTTTCAGGTCTGTGACCGGATGAATAACAAGGAATAGTATATCCTAATGACCTGGTTTATTGTACTTAATATTTGGGCGTTTTGCTCTACTACATTTCTCTTAAGAGATTCTGTATGTAAGATGTGCAAAACTCCCAACTCCTAACTCAGAACTCATAACTCATAACTCATAACTGTTTTCCTCCTGAGTTTATAATTGAAATTCATTCCATTTCCCCTTATCTTTAGGCTTATCATTTTTTACTGTTTAATTCATTTATTTCGTAATTTTTGTTGAGAAGAGACGAAAAGACTTTATAAGGAGAAATTTAATGGGTTGGTTTACTCAGACTCTGAACTCTTCACTCGGGAAAAAGTACATTATGTCAATTACCGGACTTTTCCTGATCATTTTTTTAGTTATTCATCTTTTCGGTAATATGTTTTTGTATATCGGAAGAGATGCTTTCAACGCATATGTAGACACACTCGGTGAATCTGCACTTCATTATGTAATTCTGGTCATTGAAGTCGTGTTATTCCTTGGATTCTTTTTCCATGCATTCAGCGGAATAAAGCTGACACTCGAAAACTTTAATGCCCGCCCTAACAGATATGCTGTAAAGCCGGCAGTTCCCCAGAGCACTTTTTCTTCCAGAACCATGTGGGTGACAGCAAGCGTCATTTTTATTTTTCTGGTCGTGCATCTGCAGAATTTCTGGTATGCCTATAAGTTCGGAGGCATATCCGAAACAACAACTATGTATGATATAGTGACCTCGACATTCCAGGATCCTGTTTATGCCTCACTTTATCTGGTTGCTTGTTTCTTACTCGGATTCCACCTGTGGCATGGATTCCAGAGCGCATTCCAGAGCCTCGGATTAAATCACAAGAAGTACAGACCGATAATTGTACTGCTCGGCAGAATTTATGCCATCGTTGTAGCGGGTGGTTTTGCTTCGCTCCCGGTTTACTTTTATTTCCTTGGAGGTAGATAATGACAAAATTAGATTCCAAAATTCCAGCCGGCAGACTTCAGGATAAGTGGACTAACCATAAATTCAATCTGAAACTGGTTAATCCTGCCAATAAAAGAAAATATGAAATTATAGTAGTCGGTACCGGCCTTGCCGGAGCCTCGGCAGCTGCTTCACTGGCAGAGCTGGGCTATAAAGTAAAGGCATTCTGCTACCAGGACAGCCCGCGCCGCGCTCACTCGATCGCTGCACAGGGTGGTATAAATGCTGCCAAGAACTACCAGAACGACGGCGACAGCGTATTCCGTCTTTTCTACGATACGATCAAAGGCGGTGACTACCGCGCACGCGAAGCAAACGTATACCGTCTGGCTGAAGTAGCCAACAACATAATAGACCAGTGCGTAGCCCAGGGCGTGCCTTTTGCCAGGGAGTACGGCGGTCTGCTCGATAACCGTTCATTCGGCGGTGCTCAGGTCTCGCGTACTTTCTACGCCCGCGGCCAAACGGGACAGCAGCTGCTCCTGGGTGCATACAGCGCCCTGAACAGACAGATCGGTCTTGGTAAGATTCAGATGTATACACGCCGCGAAATGCTCGAACTGGTTATGGTCGACGGACAGGCCAGGGGCATCATCGCCAGAAACCTGATTACAGGTGAAATTGAAAGACATTCAGCTCACGCAGTTGTGCTGGCAACCGGCGGATATGGAAATGTATATTTCCTCTCCACCAATGCGATGAATTCAAACGGTACCGCTATCTGGCGCGCACACAAGAAAGGCGCCCTGTTCGGCAACCCATGCTTTACTCAGATTCACCCGACATGTATCCCGGTTCACGGCGACTACCAGTCGAAGCTGACTCTGATGAGCGAGAGCCTTCGTAATGACGGCCGCGTATGGGTACCCAAGAAAGCCGGCGATACACGCAAGCCGAACGACATTCCGGAAGAAGAGCGCGATTACTTCCTGGAGAGAAAGTATCCCTCATTCGGTAACCTTGTTCCGAGAGACGTTGCTTCCAGAAATTCAAAAGAACAGTGCGATGCCGGTAAGGGCGTAGGCGAAACAAAGCTCGCAGTTTACCTGGATTTTGCAGATGCAATTAATCGCCTCGGTAAAGCAGCAATCGAAGAAAAATACGGAAACCTCTTCCAGATGTATCAGATGATCACTGACGAAGATCCTTATAAAGTTCCGATGAAGATATATCCGGCTATCCACTACACCATGGGCGGTCTCTGGGTCGATTACAACCTGCAGAGCACCATACCGGGACTGTTTGTACTGGGTGAAGCCAACTTCTCCGATCACGGTGCCAACCGCCTGGGTGCAAGTGCGCTCATGCAGGGACTGGCTGACGGCTATTTCGTCATTCCTTATACAATCGGCGATTACCTGGCAACTAACAAATTTACCGCAGTTTCGACAGATCATGCTGAATTCAAGAAAGAAGAAGACGGTGTGAAGTCTATTATCAAGCGTCTGCTTGCTGTGAAAGGCAATAAGACGGTCGATCAGTTCCACAAGGAACTCGGTCACATCATGTGGGAATACGTGGGTATGGCGCGTAATCAGCAGGGACTTGAAACCGCAATAAAGAAGATCGCAGTACTGAGAGAAGAGTTCTGGAAAAACGTCAAGGTTACCGGAACAGACGAAGATCTCAATCAGGTACTCGAAAGAGCAGGCAGAGTTGCTGATTTCCTCGAGATGGGAGAACTGATGGCACTCGATGCTCTGCAGAGAAGAGAATCCTGCGGCGGTCACTTCAGAGAAGAATCACAGACCGAAGAAAATGAAGCTAAACGTGACGATGAAAACTTCGCTTATGTTGCAGCCTGGGAATTTAAGAGCGTTGGAAACTGGGAACTGCATAAAGAGGAGCTGGTATTTGAGAATGTTAAACCATCGCAGAGGAGTTACAAATAATGAGCAGCGTAAATTTGAATTTAACGTTGAAAATATGGCGCCAGGCAAACAAGAATGCAGTGGGCAGATTTGAAACATATAAGGTAAGCAATATATCGACAGATTCCTCTTTCCTCGAAATGCTGGACGTGCTGAACGAGGAAATTCAGCAGAAAGGCGAGGATCCGGTTGCGTTTGATCACGACTGCCGCGAAGGTATATGCGGTGCATGCGGTATCGTCATCAACGGCAGGCCTCACGGACCTGTAAAGGGAACTACGACATGCCAGCTGCATATGCGTAACTTCAAGGATGGTGAGACGATCACTATAGAACCATGGAGAGCCAAGGCTTTCCCGGTAATAAAGGATCTTATCGTTGACCGCAGTGCATTCGAAAAAATACTCCACGCCGGCGGTTTCGTTTCTGTCAATACCGGCGGTGTTCCGGATGCCAATGCAATTCCGATCTCCAAGGAAATGCAGAATATAGCCATGGATGCTGCTGCCTGCATAGGCTGCGGCGCCTGCGTGGCATCGTGCAAGAACGCCTCGGCAATGCTGTTCGTTTCAGCCAAGGTATCGCACCTCGCACATCTGCCTCAGGGTCAGGTTGAAAGATTCCAGAGAGTCGAAGCTATGGTGAAAGTAATGGACGAGATGGGATTCGGCAGCTGCACAAATACATATGCGTGCGAAGCTGAGTGCCCGAAGGAAATATCTGTTTCTCATATAGCAAAAATGAACCGCGAATACTTTGCAGCTAAACTGAAATCGAACCACAAATAGTATTCTCGTGTAAACCTGTAAGAAAAGGCCGTCCGGAATCCGGACGGCCTTTTTCATTTTTAAACAACCAGCTTTAAAATAATAAACCCCGTCCGAATGCGGACGGGGTTTATAGTATAGATAGCTTTATCTTACTTAGTAAGTGTCATCTTCTTTGATATTACCATATCTCCGGCCTGCAGTCTGTAAACGTATGCACCGCTCGGAAGAGTTGAAGCATCAAAGCGTACTGAATGTGTACCCTGATCGAGCAGCTGACCACGCACCAGTACAGCAACTTCTTCACCCAGCATGTTGTAAACGCTGAGTGTAACTTTTGAAGGAGCAGCAAGCGAATAGGTGATTGTGGTTGCAGGATTGAACGGGTTAGGATAGTTCTGATCAAGAGCAAACTTCGAAGGAGTGGTGAAGTTTATTTCGACTTCATTTGAATATTCAAATGTGCCGTCAAAGTTGACCTGTTTGAGTCTGTATATGTTCTTTCCAAAAGTAGCGCCATTGTCGACGAACTTGTATGAGTGAGCTTCGGAAGTTGTGCCTCTACCGTCAATGAAAGCGATGCTGATAAATCCTGATGCGGATTTCCTCTGTATCTCAAAGCCGCGGTTGTTGAGTTCTGTTGCTGTAGCCCAGTTCAGCTCAACTGCACCGGATGCAACCGAGGCACTGAAAGATTTCAGTTCTACGGGAAGTTTTCCTGTGCGGTCGATTATCTGTATTGGAGCCAGATCATCCAGAGTATAGCCTGAACAGTAGAGTACTTCCATATCGACGTCTTCATCCACGTTTGCTATTGCCAGTTCGTCCCATCTGCCGCCTTTTGCAAGGAGTCCATTATCGAGCACTGATACGGCATAGTTAGCGGGAGTGGCGATATCGCCTCCGAGGTATTCAAGTCTTACTATCTGAGCATTTGGAACAGCGTCTCTGCTTCCGAATAGAAAATCTATTTTTCCGTTGCCGTCCAGATCGCCAGCTATACCGCCCATTATACGGCCCGTGGCGCTGAGCGTTGAACCCAGGTTTGCAATTTCAGTGATCGATTTAATAGTATCGGCTTCTTCCTGTATGAGCCATACTTTCTGATTGCCCACGGTAAATCCTGCCACAACTATTTCCTTTTTGCCGTCATTGTTCAAGTCGACTACACTCGCTGATTTCCAGCTGCCGCCCGGCATTGAAGTCGTAGGATACATCTTCAGCGTATATCCGCCGTTGGCATAGGTGAGCTGTTCGATCGCGCCGCTTGTAGAGAACAGATAGATTCTGTTTCCGACTGTGGCTACGTCGTATTCAATAAACTTGTCAGTTGTGGGAACAGTAAGTCCTGACATTTCCATTGTCCATGTCTCGGAACCGTCTCCGTTGTCAGGTATATTACTGACCGACATAACTCCGTAGTTCAGGTTAGCTTGTCTGTCTGCAAATATAATTTCCTGCTTACCGTCGCTGTCGATATCGGAAATATGCCAGCGGAACGGGCGGATTTCATAATTCTGGAGATCGGTCATTGTCCATTTTGCGTTGGGTTTGAAACCGCCGAATCCGTCGGGAACGCCGAGTTCATCGCTTCCGTCGCCCTTGACTTCAAATACAATTACGCGGGCAGGATTCGGGTTTGTTACTGCGTCAAGATTATTTACCGGACCCCAGATAACTTCAGGTTTGCTATCGTTGTCCAGATCGCCTATGGCAAGGCACGGCCAGGTATTCTGGCGCGGCACGTCGAGCACTGCAAACCAGACAAGTGTCCATCCTGTTCCGGTGAATTCATACTTGTATATTCTGGGTATCATTTCGTCTGGAGAATCACCGACGTTATTGTTGACGGCATAGATTTCCGGCATACCGTCTTTATCCAGATCGACGCCCGCAATGAAATTGCCGAAACCGCCAGGATCAGTGGATTCAACCGGGATATTTCCGAGACGCACGTACTGGGCAGACAGACTGCCCGCGGTCATTAAACACACGGCCATGATAGCAACGAACAATTTGTAGTAGTTCTTCATGTTCTTACCTGTTTTTGTTTATGATGTGATAGTAATTTAAGAAAAGACATAGCATAGATTGTATGTTTGAAATTAGTGATTTTATACTATCGTTTCAAGCATTATATTGCAAAAATTCCTTTCATCCTGAATAAATTTTGGTTTTATTTGTTCTACTTGTTTAAATTTGTAATTTGTAAGGCACATAACAGCATGCTGTGCCCCTGAGGGCCGGCGATGCATACCATAAAATCAGCATTAAAAGGGCAAATGTTCGAGTTTGAAACAAAATTTCTGAATGATTTTAATCTTAACCTGATTAAAAAACCCGGCCGGCATCTGACGTATACAGAAATTGCCGCCTCCGGGATACATCCGGCAGTGCTGAAGTATATATCTGCCGAGATCGACTATCTTTTGTTTGAAGACAGAAGAAGACTCGCGGACAATTCGACGTTTGACTATTCTGGTGCAGCCACTGTCCGGTACCTCGAACTGATCGGCCAGGAACTGAAAAATACAAAGAGGTTCAATACTGATTACCTGAGCGGACTGATACTTCAGGCTTCTGCATTCAATATCAACTATGTAGTCCGGCCCAGATGGTCGCTGACGGAACTGCTTTTTTCTGACGCCGGATTTCTGGATGCGCAGGAACTCAGACAGCGCTTCAGGTATGTATATTATTATGACTATCTGATTTCAATACTCGAGAAGTATGTCTCGCGCAAAAAACTCGTGTCGGTTTCCAGAGAGGAATTTAGTGCGATGGCTGCAAAAGCCGATGCAGAAGTTACACGCGCCTATGCGAAAAATATAATAGTAAAAGCAGTATATGCTTTTGCGGATATTTTTAATGCGGGTACCAGCAGCAGAAAAATTCCGCTGAAGGCGCTTGAAATGTTCCTTCAGGAGAAAGGCCTTGGGAGTTACCTCGAAAGAGTGTCCGCAGCTTTGGCCTCCGATCCTAAGTCAAAAATGGATATATCGGAAGTTCAGCGGATGCTGTTCAGCGAAGCAAAACCCGCCGCAGAACGGGTCGCTGAAGAACCGGCCACTGAAGAACCGGCCGCTGAAGATCTTACCATCACTGATGTCCCATCAGAACTGATGCCGGAAACTCCGGCCAGACTGCTCAACGGAAATTTCATAGACCGGCTGATTGAAAAGGATAAAACTGAAACCCCGGCCGAAGAAAAACCGGAACCAGCCGGTTCTCCTGAAATTTTACCTGAAGAGGAAAATGCAGCCGGAAGTGAGATTATTCAGGAACCTGCAGAAGCCGCTGAAACTGATAGCTTCAATGAACCTGAGGGTGTCGCTGAACCTGAGACTGTCAGTGAACCGGAAAATCCTGCTGAACCCGAAGGTGTCGCTGAAACTGAAAACATCGCTGCAGCATCTTTTGAATCTCTGGATATGCACGAGACTGATATAAACAATGAAACTATTCAGCCGGAAATAAATATTAGCGCGGATGAAGAGGAAGAGGAATTCGAAGAACTTCCCGAAGAGATATTTGCTGTAGAGGAAAACTACCCTGATGACGAGGATATTTTCATTATCGATGAATCCGGCGAAACGACCGGTGAGTCGGATGAAAACGGGTACAATGCAGCCGCTCCTGCAAATGAGTCTGAACAGCCTGAAGAACTTGAACAGCCTGAAGAACTTGAGCAGCCTGAAGAACCTGAGCAGCCTGAAGAACCTGAACAGCCTGTAGAACCTGAACAGCCCGAAGAACCTGAGCGGCCTGAAGAACCTGAGCAGCCTGAAGAACCTGTTGCAGAGAGTATTGAGGAGGTAAGTCCGGCCGAAGAAATTGCTGCTGAAGAAAATTTACCTGAAGAAAACCTGACTGAAGAAAACTTAGTCGTGGAAAGCTCTTCAGAAGAAGACACAGATGTAAGTGCCGGAAATGCTGCGGAAGAACAGGGAAATACTACCGGGATTGAAAGTGAGGAAGAGATCATTCTGGAGCAGGATGAGAAGGATTACTTTTTCTCACGCATTCCCGAAGAGAAAAAGTCTCCGCGCGAGCAGAAAAAAGATATAATCGAGTTCTTCAGCGAAAAGGACATTAACAGGATACTGAGCGGCATAT
The DNA here is from genome assembly GCA_050258935.1 of Bacteroidota bacterium. Taxonomy (GTDB): domain Bacteria; phylum Bacteroidota; class Ignavibacteria; order Ignavibacteriales; family SURF-24; genus JBLMZS01. The sequence continues at coordinate 37,760 of JBLMZS010000053.1, read as the reverse complement.
TCAACGGCAACGTGGATGAATTCGCACAGAACCTTACGAAAATTTCCCGCTGCAGCAGCAGGGAAGAGGCAATGGCATTACTTAATACGATACTGAAAGTATTCAGTGTGAAGCCACACGCTAAAGAGGCGGTCAGGATGGCTGATATAATAAGTGATTATTTCGAATCCTGACACAGGTAAATTTAATTATTATTCATTAAGACGGAACAATATGTTTATAGACTATGCGGAAATAGACGTCAGGGCTGGAGACGGCGGCGGCGGACTAGTAGCTTTCAGAAGAGAAAAATATGTGCCCAAAGGCGGACCGGCTGGCGGCGACGGCGGTGACGGCGGCAATGTAATTCTTAAGGCACACCACAACCTGCACACACTGCTCGATTTCAGGTATAAATCCAAATACCAGGCTGAAAACGGAGAAAAGGGCGGCACATCACTCAAAGACGGCAGAAACGGCAAGGATGTCGTTATACTCGTACCGGTCGGTACCGTGATCAAGGATGCGGAGACGGAAGATGTTCTGTTCGATCTGAATGAAAATGACAAGACCGTGGTACTCGCACGCGGCGGCAAAGGCGGACGCGGCAACAGTAAGTTCGCTACTCCCACAAATCAGACACCGCGCTATGCAGAACCGGGACTTCCGGGCGAGGTTAAATCAGTTATACTTGAACTTAAACTCATAGCCGATGTAGGACTTGTCGGATTTCCAAACGCCGGCAAATCCACGTTTATATCCGTCGTATCTGCAGCCCGTCCGAAAATTGCCGATTACCCATTCACTACGCTGGAGCCCAATCTGGGTATTGTTCAGTACAAGGATTATAAAAGCTTTGTGGTCGCGGATATACCCGGTATAATTGAAGGAGCGCACGAGGGGAAAGGGCTGGGACTTAAATTCCTGCGCCATATTGAACGCACCGGCATACTGCTGTTCCTGATAGATATATTGTCAGAGGATTATCAGAAGGACTACGATACTCTTCTGAATGAACTTGCCAGCTACAGCGACGTACTGATGAACAAGAAGAAGATTGTAGCAATTTCCAAGGCGGATCTGCTGGAACCGGCAGAGATAAAGAAAATTGCGAAAACAAAACTGAAAAATTACGACGGAAAACTGTTCGTGTTTTCCTCGGCTTCTCAAAAAGGACTTCCGGAGCTGATTGACTATCTATGGCAGCACTTAGAATCCTGACACTCCGGGCAAAGATAATCATTCTCGCGGTACTCAGCCTGATTACTGCAGGCGTGGGCCTGTGGGGTGTGCTGAGCGGAACAGTGCACATAGGACTGTTTGAACTGATAGCATTATTCTCCGGGCAGGGCGATAATATGGCAAGGCAGATTATCTTTGAGGTAAGGCTGCCGCGCGTGCTCCTTGCATTTTCTGTGGGCGGAGGGCTATCTATTGCCGGAGCTGTATACCAGGCGATACTGATGAATCCGCTGGCAGAACCGTACATACTCGGCATCTCTTCGGGTGCCGCTTTTGGAGCGGTGCTTTCACTTTTGATTGGTGCCGGATTCATAATTACTCAGCTGTTCTCGTTTGCCGGGGGATTTGCCGTAATACTCCTCGTTTTTCTGCTGGGAAAACGATTCGGTGAGCTGGAACCCAACACACTCCTGCTCTCCGGAGTAATGGTAGGCGCCTTCTTTTCGGCTTCCATACTGATGATGGTGACATTCCTGAATGAATCTCTCAGGACCGCAGTGTACTGGCTTATAGGCAGCCTGTCGTTTGCAGATCCCCGAGCAGTGTATGTGGTGCTGCCTATCTCAATAGTGATATCCTTTATACTTTCTCTCAATGCACAGAAATATAATGTCCTTGCTCTCGGTACTGAAACAGCCAAGAATCTGGGAGTAAATACGGAAGTTTTAAAGAATGTAACCTATGTACTTTCCAGCATGCTGGTTGGAACACTGGTGTCGGTAAGCGGCATAGTGGGGTTTGTCGGTCTGCTCATCCCACACGTCTGCCGTATGCTTTTCGGTACGGATAACCGGCTTGTCGTACCTGCTTCATTTCTGATCGGAGCTGCATACCTGACTGCAGCTGATACTATTGCGAGGACTATCATCGCTCCTGCTGAAATTCCTGTCGGTGCAGTTACCGCATTTCTGGGTGCTCCTATTTTTATCTACCTGCTTCGCAAGCGTTTCTATGTAATGTAAATACTGCTTCTCGGTAAAAAGAATTAGATAGTATCTCATTCTGAATATGCCGATATAATTATTATGCTATTATCAGATGGGAGAGATATATGTACTACAAATTCATTCAGCGGTTTGTCATTGCTGCGGCACTGACATGTTCTGCAGTTATGGGATATGAAGGATGCGATGCCGTCAACAGCATTAACCTGTTTTCAGAGGAAGATGAGATTCAGCTGGGCAAACAGCTGGATGACGAGATCAGGGCCAATCCTGCCGAATATCCGATTTATACCGATAATCCATCTGTCAAATCCTACATTACTTCCCGGATTTTTAAAGAAATCATTGCCTCCCCGGCAGTGGCCAAGAAGAATGTCTATAATTATTCTCTCGAAATCATCGATCAGGACTCGGTACTGAACGCATTCACTACTTCGGGAGGTTACGTATATGTTTACACCGGATTGCTGAAATATGTGGATTCGGAAGCGGCACTAGCAGGAGTAATAGCGCACGAGGTCGGGCATGCTGAAAAACGCCACGCCACCAGGAGAATGACGCGCACATACGGAGCTTCACTGCTCTTGGGTATAGTGCTGGGAGAAAATCCGGGCAAACTGGCGGAGATCAGCGCAAATCTGTTCGCCGGTCTTGCATTTCTTGCCAACAGCCGTGCCGATGAGAATGAAAGCGATGAATATGCCATTGAAATACTGAAGTCCACACGGTATTACGCAGGATCGGTAAAATTCTTTTTTGAAAAAATGAGAGATGAAGGACTTGTAGACCAAAACAGCCCGAAGATTCTGACTTATCTATCCACACACCCTGACCCGATCAGCAGAATAGAAGAAACTGACGCCCGCCTTAGAAGCCGCGGACTGCCTGTGAAATCGTATAATTCCGGAGGCAGCGACATATACATGAACGAATACCAGTCCAATGTCCGCTCAAAAATACGGTGAAATAGCTGCCAGGCTAAAACTGATTCCTTCCAATCCGGCACACAGATCCTTCCGGGTTTGTCATCCGCGTACGGATATGTTCGTGGAATGATATTTGAACATCCTTTGACATAAATGAATGACAGGCGGATAAAATAATAACAAATAAATGGTGGATATGGAAAGGATAATCAAGCATTTCATCGGTTTTTTATTTCTGGCCGTGCTTTGGACAGGCTGCGAATCGGTAAACGACTCCAATGATCAGGACCCTGTGGAGACAGGAGGAACGGTAACTATTACAGGTAAAGTTTTCGACTCCTCAACGGGAGCGGGTCTGAAAGACGCTGTTGTGCGCATCATCGACAGTACTGCTGAGGTAGCGGTGCTGAGCGGATCGGACGGAACGTATTCAGCTTCAGTGAAACTGGCAAAGAATAAAGATCTTACTATAATAACACTGAAAGCCGGTTATACTGCTGATACCACCAGCATATACGGAATGATCGGTCAGACGGTCAATGTGCCGGATATCAGCCTTAAGACCTCTGGAAAGGGCAGCTCGAATTCCGGAAATGCCTCATCTATCTATGTCCTTGCTCAGACCGTTACTGCAATAGGTGTGAAGGAAAGCGGATCACCTGAGACTTCAGAGATAACTTTCCAGATAATGGATTCTACAGGGAAAGCAATCGACGTTACACACGCTGTGGACGTATCGTTTTCTCTGGGAGCCAAACCGGGCGGCGGTGAATTTATCTATCCTTCTGTAGTCAGAACGGACGCCAGCGGACAGGCGAAGGTAAATGTTACCAGCGGTACAAAAGCAGGCGTGGTGCAGCTGCTGGCGCGTATAGTAGTGGGACCCAAAATAATTGTTTCAAAACCCGTTTCGATTGCAATACACGGCGGTCTGCCCGACCAGGCGCACTTTGCAATTGCACCCAAACTGCTGAATATACCAGGCTATAATATATTCGGTTCCACCGATGCGATTTCAGCCTACGTAGGTGACAAATACGGCAATCCGGTGGTGCAGGGAACATCTGTATATTTTACTACCACAGGCGGTATAATTGAAGGTTCAGCTGCAACCGGCGCAAACGGAGTAGGAAGCGTCACACTTATGAGCGCACTGCCGAGACCTGTTCATCCGACACTGGGCGCAGGCTATGCAATAATTACTGCCAGCACTGCAGACGAATTCAATAATACTGTGTCCGATCAGACGGTAGTGCTGTTTTCCGGTGTGCCTATGCTGGACATTGCTCCGACAGGAGGATTTGATATAGCCAACGGCGGATCACAGACATTCCATTACACTCTTATGGATCAGAATGGAAATCCTCTTGCCGGAGGCACGGCTATAAACGTCGCTGTTGAAGGCGAAGGCGTGAAGTCCAAGGGCGATCTGGCCATTACTATTCCGGATACACAGAGCAAGAGCTGGACGGAGTTTTCATTTATGGTATACGATGCCGTGGATACTTCCAATGTGGTCAAGCCGGTCAATATAAAAATTTCTGCGAGCGGACCGAATGGTGCGGCAAAATTGAGTATTCAGGGTGTTTCAAGGTAGTGTGAAAATGAAATAAAAAAGGCCGTCCTGATTCGGACGGCCTTTTTTTTTATCCTATAAACTGGGTTTCGGGCTTTCGTCTGTATATGATCTTTTTAATATCCTCAAGTGTCAGTTCGCTGTGTTCTCTCTGTATTATCATAAGGCACTGCATAATATCCACGCCAGCCTCACGCCATTTGTTGTATTCGAGCCTTATATAAAAATCCCGCAGCATTTCGTCTGAAATAAGGTTTTTCGAACGTAAGAATTTGTAAACCTCGTCGTCGAGTACTCCCGGCAGGGGATTTGCGTCCAGCAGTTCTTTCTTTTTCATACAATTATCAGAGAAAAATGTGTTAGTGTATATAGTGCGCTAAAACTACAGTTATGAATTTCTGTAATTCAGTATCGAAAGTAATTGATAAATATTGAGGGTAAATAGTATTCCCGCACAAGTGTGCTTTGCGTCAAGCCTTCCGGCATCGTGCATTTTTTTCTTGATATATATATCCGATCGTATTACCTTAAATATAGGGCACAACAGGAGGGTACAAAATGGATATTAAATTTGACAACTATTCCTTCGATCCTGAGAACCGCACACTGACTATCGGCGATACCGAGATGACATTCTATGAATATTCTGCATGTAAGTTTGTGCTTGGCCGGGATATTCTTACGGTAAAAACGGTCAACAACACATTTCTCATCACTCTGTCTGAAGCTGCAAAAGAAAGGCTGAAGGCGGTAAAGGCTTCCAGAAACTGAGAAGAGGATGCAGGAACTTACAGGAACATGCCCGAGATAAGCCGGTCACGATACTGCTGTTAATTCAAACCCCGATGAAACTCTGCGGGAATATTACGTCCGTGATGATCTGCACTCCCGGAAGTCCTGCGGCTTCAATCCTGATTTTACATGTAAATATTACTTTTTTATAAACATTCCGCCCGCTTTTCCGATAATTTGAATATATAGCACAGTACTTTACCCTTTGGCAAAGTTATTGCTGTATAATATCTGGAAATTAAATAATAAATAGGGACACGCATGGGCGGAATACAGTCGGTGCTGGCGATAGGTGCCATGCTGTTGCTGACGCTAACTACGATAAATTTCAATTCTGCATATCTGAACAATAGTACGGTGGAAATTGAAAACAAAGTCATGATGACTGCTTTTTCTCTGGCCGATGATATGATAGAGGAAATCAAGATACGCAGCTTTGACGAAAAGACGGTTCAGTTTACCTCCGCCAATCCGTCGGATCTCACCCCTTCCTCTAGCCTTGGGCCTGAAACCGGAGAATCATATGCGACATTTGACGATATAGACGACTTTAACGGATATACGAAATCCATCAGCGCTCCTCACGCCGAGAACTATTCTATAAGATGTAAGATAGAGTATGTCAGCGCTACGGCTCCGGATAATGTCAGCAGCACTCAGACGTTCTATAAACGCGCAAAAATAACGGTATCCAGTCCTTATCTAAGGCATAGTATCAATCTTTCATACATATTTACGCTAAAATAATGAATACACTAATTGACTTGATGGGATCGTTTATTATCGGGGGACTTGTATTCCTGATGGGACTGAACTTCGGCCTGTTCTCTTCAGAGGTCAAGCATGGTTCAGATGCAGAACTGCAGGTGCAGGGAAATGCCGCTGCCATTGCCGAGATGCTCGACTATGATCTTCGGAAAGTCGGTTTCAACTACGACGGTGTTGCAGTGCTGGAGGCTCTGCCGAAGCGATTTTCATTCCTGGGCGATGTGGATTCCAACGGAGTGGTCGACCAGGTAACTTATTTTATGGGCGATTCGACTGAAGTGCCTTCTACCGAGAATCCGCGCGACCGGATGCTCTACTGCGTAATAAACGGCGATACTCTCGGGCGTCCAGCTCTCGGACTGGTGGATATAAAGTTCACATACCACACTGTCACCGGCACCGTTACTACTGTTCCGGCTCAGGTGAAGTATGTTGAAGCGGAAATATGGGTGGAGTCACCATACAAAATCAAAAACGAAATCAGCGGCAATTACGAATATTTATTCACTTACTGGGAAATGAAAATCTCCCCCAGGAATATATGATATGGGAAAAGGAATACTCATAATAACATTGGGGGTATCGATACTGACGACCATATTGATGATGGTGCTGAATGGAAACGTGTCGGACGGTGTGAGGCTTACATCACACTTTTTTGAAAAGACTCACGCCCGGTTGATTTCCAATTCGGGTGTTGAAATATATCTCGAAAAACTGAGACGCAATAAAACTCTCAAGGGCAATTTTAACAATAACACTCTTATGGGCGGAAGTTATGATATTTCTATCACCGGAGCTGACTCGCTGCTGAAGATATCTTCAACTGCGACGTATAACGGTGTAGTGCACAAAGGTTTTGCCACAGCGCGCAGAAGGCCGGTTACTTTTCCAATGGTTAAGTCATCACTGTATGTTTCTGCCTCGACTCTCGATCTGCATCTGAATGGTAATGTTGACATAAACGGAAATGACCACCGGTTAGACGGCTCGCCCGGAACGGGCGCTGCAGTACCAGGTATCGGAGTCGATTCTCCGGCCGACAGCGCGTTTGTGGTAAATGATCTTTCTACAAAAATTTCCAAGACAATAAAAGGTGCCGGCGCGGTGCCGAGTGTGAGAACAATACCGGACAATACCGACTGGCTTGCACTTACAAAGGATCTCATATTCTCTGCAGATATTGTGCTTTCTACCGGTACATATTCCGGCGGCCAGACTTTCGGCACGATTGCCCAGCCGAAGATTACATATGTGAACGGCAATGTGGATTTTACACAGGCATCCGGCGCAGGTATAATGATAGTAAATGGCGATATGAAACTTAGCGGCAACTTCAACTTCTATGGTATAATCATAGCATACGGACAGTCCAGCATCCGGACACAAACTATCGGAAACAACGGTATATACGGTGGGACAATAATAGTAGGGGATGATGTGGCGATAGACTCTCAGGGAAACTCACTGTTCTACTACAGTACAGAAGCCATCAATCTTGCAAAAGCCAACCTGAAGAGTTCACGTTTCGAAATACTGAACTGGTGGGAATAGAAGATGGAACTTTATTTTTCTCTGAGCAAACCTTCCGCCTGCAGACGTATCTCGCTGCCATCGTCATCCTTTGAATAGCCGCGTATTAGTATGGAAGGGCTGCCTGTCAGTCTGACAGATGAATCCAGCGTATCTTTTGCGTGAAAGATGATACCGGGACTTATCTCCGGCATTGAAGTCCAGGCAGAAGACCCCACATAACTGCCCGCCTGGATTATCTGAAATCCCGATATTCTGCACGTGCGGTTAGTTACAAAGTAATCAAATTCAATAGCATAGCGGTTTGGCCGCAGCCCTCCGCCGGAGAGCTGCTTGTAAAAACCGTTTTTTATCTCCAGCCTTGTAAGTTCGTCAGGTCCGTTAACATCACGGCAACTTGCCGGAATTATTGACGCAGCTATCAGAGCCGTAAAGATAACGGTTTTCTGAAAAGCTTGCGGGATAGCCTTCATATCTATCTCCGGACAATTCTTGTCATTTTACACTCACATTTATACAGTCAGCTGAATATAAAAATAGAATTCCGGGTGAAATAAGAAAGTACAAAATTTCTGTCCGCGGATTACCAGGTCCTGTCAGGATTTGACGATTATGGTTCCGAACCTGTCTGCCTGCAGTATGATCTGCAGCAGCTTCTGTATATCAAAGGGTCTTCTGAGGAAGTAGTAAGTTACACCGGCAAGGCGCAGTATCTCCTCATCCAGCTCGGAGTCGACGAATATTATGACCGAAACGTTTTTGCATACAGAAACAGACATAACCGAATCCAGGTGGAGTTTTATTTCCTTGGCCGGGATGTGAAGGTCAAAGAGTATCAGGTCCGGGCAGTTTTCCGCATTGAGTGATGACAGCATTTCGCGGGCCTGTTGAGAAGATGAAGCAAAAGAAATAGTGTTCCTCAGTTTGACGGCATTGAATTTCCGCATTATATTGTCTGATTCACCTGAGTGGTCTTCAATAAACAGGAGTGAAGCAGGTATTACGGGTTTTTCCATATTAAGTTCTCAAATTATTCAATGATTGATAGTTATCTAATTGATAGATCATTATGTAATTTAAGGAAATATTTTTCACAACGCAAAAAATCTGTTAACACAGGTCAAAATACGAAAATGATGAAGCATGACCTGAAATTTTAAGAGCCCTTATTGGAGTAAAAAAGCTAAATAAAGGCTTGTTGTTTTGTAAATAGCAATATCTTAAAATGAAGACAGAAAGAATTCCGTCATTGAAGAAATATAATTATATTTGTAAAAATCAATGCGAAGTATTGATCGATATATTACACCGTTAAAATAGACTGTGCTAATTGAGTTTGGAAATGAAGCAACTCAGGATTGCTCGGGATTAAACAAAACGGTTAATGTGCTGGATAAATAGCACAAAGCTGAATATTGAATGAACAGGAGAATAGATATGGGGAGTAATGAAGGTTATGTTTATATTTTAACATCTCCCAAGACCGAATACATCAAAATAGGAGGAACTGATTATCCGCCGGTAAAAAGGTTGAGAGAAATTAACTCAACTGAACCATATCATAGTCTGGGTCCATGGACATTAATAGATTTCAGACAGGTTAGAGACTGGCGTAAAGTAGAATACTTTCTCCATTATACTTTTAGAAGTAGAGTAAACAAAAAGATCGCGCAACAAAAAGAACTATTTAATATCTCTTCTCAAGAAGTATCAAAAATACTTGATACATTAAGCCCTGAACTTATAATAAATAAACCCAAAATAGACAGATTGTTTCAGGATGACATATTTTTATCTTACATCGTGAATTTGTTTAAATTTACTGGTTTGTTAAACTGGCTGAATATTCAGGGAGCATGGACATTTGCTCTTTTCCCCAAGACGAGTGGAGGAAGATATTTTACAATTAATATTGGTCCTCATGAAGTTGCCTATAGTTCATTGGGAAGGAAGGATTATCCGCAGTACAATATGATTCTTGTGGATCGCCTGATATTTGATTTTGCAGAGGTAATAAATTGGATCAAGAAACATAATGGAATAATGGTAGTTGACGAATATGCTACTGCACTGTCCAGGTCTGCATCTTTGAGATTCGAGGGAACGTTTGAAGATGTAAATGAGTTTTTAGCTTTGGAGGGAGTTAGAAGAGCCTTAATTGCATATTGGAGTGAGGCGCTGATAAGAATGAACGAAAATAAAAAAATGAGCATCTATGCAAAATATCATAATTGGAATGCTGTTGCCCGAATCATGAAAAGGATTGGAGAAAGTAATAACAACTAATGAATTAATTCAACATTTGGATTTTTACTAATAAATTGAGAGTGCAGCAATCCCTGAAAGGTGAACAGGGAACCGCGACTACACGTCGCTAAAGTGAGGTTTGGGAATACCCGAAGGCTAAAAAGATAGAGTCCGTAAACGGACTCGCCGTCTGGCAGTACAGGCTGTTTATTTCCCTGTACAATATTTATAATCTGACGCCGAACATTTAATCAAATACTTATTTGTTTTTTAGTCCGGTTACGGACTACACTTTTGTAGATGTAAATTTTTTCAACAAAATGTTAGCGGCGCGTAGCCGCGGTTCCAGAGCTAATGAATCCGGATATTAGGAATTAGTTTTATTTAAAATATTGATTATATTATCTGCATACCTGTACTTGAAACTACATCTTCAATTTTCCTCTTTCTGTTTCGTTCGAATTACCAGAGTTAATTCACACAAACAAAATATGAGGGCCACATGAAACGTGTATTTACCATCTCGCTGATTATTTCCTTTATTGCTTCAGCTGCGCCGGCACAGATTACTCTTAATTCTTCAGACGTTGTCAATATCTACAGCAGTATCCGTTATAACCATGCGGATACATTAACCACTAGCGTCAACATCGGCGCACCGGGAGGGAACAATACCTGGAATTTTTCGTCGTTGCTTTCGCATAACACTGCATCCTTTGAAAATGTTTCTCCTGCAGCCACACCCTATATCGCCGATTTCCCGTCGGCAAATTTAGTCACCAAGTCAAAAACACTTATCACTGAAGGTCAGTTTGCCGACTACTATGCATATGTAAATCTCTCGGGCACCAGCTTCACCGTTTTGGGCGGAGAAATGGGAATAACCTATCAGGGGTTTCCATTGCAGACCAAAATGGTTAACAACCCGGGCGAGAGATCGATGATTTTCCCCGCGACATATAATACACAGTGGGTGGAAAATTTCTCATATACATTATCAACCATGATGGGTGGTATGGTTATGAATTCGTTCACCGAAAAACACACTACATATTACACAATTGATGCTTACGGTACACTTACCGTGCCCGGCGGTGTTACGGCTGAAGCACTGCGTATTAAAAAAGATACCAGGTATATTCTGACTAAGGACAATTCGTGGCACAGAAGAATCTCCTACGAAATTATGACCAAAAACGGCCTGTCGGTGGCTTTCCACGCAGTTGATACACTTGCTGCCGACAACGGTATTATCACTGTGGACAATGTCAGCTGGTCGACCAGTACAGCAGTAGGAGTCAAAGAAACCGGACAGATGCCTTTATACTTTTCATTAAGTCAGAACTACCCCAATCCCTTTAATCCGTCGACAATATTAAAATATGATATACCCGAAACGGGGAATGTTGAATTAAAAATTTATGATATGCTGGGAAAGGAAGTTGCCACGCTTGTAAACCAGAGACAGGATGCCGGCAGCTACAATGTATCTTTTGATGCTTCCAGATTGAGTGCAGGCATTTATCTTGCCCGTTTGCGTTCCGGCAGTTATTCGAAGAGCATTAAGATGAATCTTATTAAATGAGCCTGTATCAATGTCAGATAAACACTGTTAAGACAGGCAGGGAAATTGTATCCCTGCCTGAAATCTTAGTCAATTAAGTTTATATCTTTATCAGATACTGTTTATTCTTATTTCTTTGTACAGATAAAGCCTAATATCTTCATTTTCTCATGTCCGTCTCCGCCTTTTTCAAAACGCAGTGTGGTACCTCCGAACCGGCAGTATCCGTAAGCTACAGCTGTATTGTCGTCAAGCAGTCTGAATGGAATTACCATTTCAGACGGACCCGGTTGTTCAAGATTCATATTAACCCTAAGCAGCAGCAGTCCGTCGTTAAATTCCAGTCTGGGATTCAGTAATACCTGGTGACTCCCGGGTGTGCAGCCGGTATCGTAGCTGCCTGATCTGTCCATCCATATCTGTGAGGGTTTGGTTATTTTTATTTTTTCGGAAAGCACATTGTGATTGCCCCAGGGATCCACAGATATCAGAAGCTGACTGCCGTTATAATTCTCAAAGTAAAAACGCTGATTGGGACTCATAGTTGTGTAATCCGGTCCACCGGCTGCGCCGAATTCATCATTTTCCACGGGCAACATGTAGAATTTCTGTCCCATTATATTTGCTACCAGGCAGTTGCTATCTGCTACAGATAAATCCATATACATTCCGAATGTAGCATATCTGCCGGCGTAGTTTGAAAGTTCTTCGCGAGTCATCTTAACCGGTTTAGGTCTCTGGCCTTCAGTGTAGCTGCAGTTGTGCTGAGAATGGAGTATATTTTTCGACGGCGGCTGTTCTTTCCATTCAGGTCTAACACCTTTAATCTTTACCGCGTCTGCAATGATGTCATAATCTGTGTGCATAACAATACGCGATGCCCCGGCAGAATTGGAAAGCATTACTACTCCCAGTCCGCATTCAGGGGATATACTGAGTCCGGACCGGTGGTACATCGTGCTGCCGCCATGTTTTATGCTTTTTCCCGCGGAGTTATAATATACAGACCATATGAGTCCGATGGGATTTCCAAAATCCAGAAAGACATTTTTATTCTGGATGGTCATCATATCGTTCAGTGTAGAGGAGTCGGCAATTTTTTCCCCTTTATAGTACCCTTTTGAAAGAAAGATAGAGATGTATTTAGCCATATCGTAAGCAGATGCATAAATGCAGCCGGCAGGCGCGTCGAAGACAGGCAGTTCGGGTTTCTCTTCCATTCTCAGATTATAACCAAGGCGGACGGACAGCGGAGCAGTCTCATCCAGAAAAAATCCGGATTCATTCATGCCGGCTGGATTCAGAATATTTTCCTTCAAATAATCATAATAGCTTTTCCCGCTCACCCTTTCTATGAGTACTCCCAGGAGCAGCACACCGCTATTGGAATATGATTGTATGATGCCGGGCGGATAAGTGGCATAATCGTCATTGATTATATCCATTACCGTCGTAAAATATTTATTTTTATAGCCGAACTTGTCCTTCATGAAATCAGGCACTCCGGCGTGATGAGTCATAAGCTGCCTTACTGTTATATCGTCCGGGCTTCCGGAGTGCGTTTTCAGGTTGAACTCCGGGAGATATTTTCTGAGCGGGGCATCCAGGTCTATCAGACCCTTCTCCGCCAGCTGCATAACAGCAAGTGCGGTAAAAGTTTTAGTGATAGAACCCAGGAGCAAGGGAGTATGTCCGGTTATAGTTGTTTTATTGGTAGTATCATAAATTCCGAAGCCCTCGCACCAGATGAGACTGTCGCCGTCCACAAGTGCGATGCTGATTCCGGCAGTTTTATTCTGCTTCATCTCCTCAGAAAACAATGTTCTGTATTTTTCAATCAGAGGGGAATAGTCCGGAACTGATACGGGTTTCTGAGGAAATATAGTCGGGCAGAGAACGATAAGCAGTAAAACGAACGACCTGATGAAATGCATAATCACTCCAGTAAATTTCGAGCAATATAGAAAAGCCTGCTCATATTTTCAAGCAATGAAATGAAGAGAGTTACGCATAATTTCTTTATGTACCTGTTGAACGGTAAAATAAAAAAATACGGTGAAACGGCACAGCGCAAAAAAAACAATTACAAACAGTTTGGCTGAGATAAAAAATGAGAATTTGCGGGATTAAGTGTGAACAGATTGCAGGAGCTTTCTGAAACATGGTTTAGGAAACTATAGACTTTGCCAGGGTATTTACCATACTTAAGTAATCTGGGATTCTTTTCATCCAAGTACAGATTCATCATTGAACAGCGGGGAAAGTTTTGATGCAATCCCCGCTGTCGAATATTCTGATGTTATTTCATTATTACTAATTTTTTCGTACTTGTATATTCTCCGGCAACAATTCTATAGAAATAAATACCGCTTGGCAAACCATCTGCATTGAACGTGACAGTATGTATGCCTGCTGACTGACTTTGATCAACCAATGTTCTGGCGATCTGTCCAACGGTATTATATACATCAAGTCTGACATTAGAAGCAGTTGGCAGTGAATATGATATTTGTGTAGAAGGGTTGAACGGGTTCGGGAAGTTCTGCTCTAAGTTGTAATCAACAGGTATAGTGTTCTGATCAGCCACTCCGGTAGATCTCGATAATACATTGGCATTAACCGTAAGGAATGAACTAGATAACCCTGTTGCATCCACAAACCACTGTCTGACAGAAACTGATCCGGGATTGTTAAAGTATCTTTTGGGAGACACAACAACGAAACTTTGCTGATTCACGAAATTTGAAACCGGCAGCTGGTCTGTAATAACTGTATTTCCTTGTGTGTATTCTGTATAAAGAACCCCGCCTGACTGAGTGTAGCAGATAAGAGTATCAGCCAAAGCTAAATCTTCTCCGGTATAAACTGTATTGCTGAAGCTTACAAATTTGATCTTTGGAGGATTTACGGCTGCCGTTACTGTAATGTACTTCGTTTGTGTGGCCTGTGCACCGCTTAGGTCCTTCACCGATAATATCAAATAATAACTGCCGGAAGGTAAGTCCAGAGCAAATTGCTTACTTAATTCTTCTCCGTTTTGAGTCCCTGATACTCTGTAAGGCCCATAAGTGACTCCGGGTTTATTAAGCACTCCGACTAACAACTGAAAATCCAAATCCTTTCCGTCCGGATCTATAGCTTTTGCAGAAACACTAAAAGATGTATTTTCAAATGCCGACTGGGGTATATTGAATAATGTCATGACGGGTGCCTGATTGGCATTGATGATTGGACCAATGGCAGAACTTTTTACAGGTGAACCTACCAAAACTCCGGTTTTTGCAACAGGAGTAACTTCCGCAATAATCATTGAACCAAGATCAGCTGCGGTTTTAATATAGTTCTGGGACACGGCACCTGGAATGGCAACATTATCTCTCAACCAGCGGAAAGTGGTTGCGCCCTGCAAATCACCATCGGTATCTCCATAAGAATAATTTACTGTAAGAGTTCCGCCCACTACATTATCACCGATAATAGAAACATTAGAAGCAACAGGGGCCTGGTTCAAAGCACTGACAGTAATCCTTATGTTAAATGCAACAGCATTTCCATTCCTGGCCTCTACATCATAAACCCCTGGATTACTAAATGCATGATAAAAGTGTGCCTGGAATACGGTTCCTGGAATGGGAGTTGCTTTAACAGTATCTACCTTTCCATCTTTGTAAACAACATATATGCTATTAACAGGAGCTGAGCTTTCAGAGCTCCAGTTTACCGTGAAATGAATTATTTCGTTGATGTATGCACTTGTTACATTCGAAGAAAAACTTTGAATTTTAACCTGTCCTGAAATAGCTGCAGGCAGTAAAAATGCTAATAAAAATAGGTAAATGTGTTTTTTCATTGGGTCTCCATGGTGATGGGGGATTATTTGATTCTTATAAACTATTAACATCTTCACTTTTAACTAACATCAACAGAATTCTCTTGCGGCTTACAAACGAATAATGTGATCATAATGTCCAAAACATTAAGATTGATATAAAGGAGCGGCAATAACTATGAGCCATCATCGGTCGGAGACTGTGATAGATTCTCATGGCTATTTGATAATATTCGTTTTAAGAAATAATAGTTTACTAAATGGCGGGGATCGCTGGAGCAGCTAACAGCATTTGCCTAAAACAACTTTACAAGAATTATTTGCTAATATTGATATAAGTTGAAAATATTTAATTTATAATTATACAACATTTGCTTGAAATATACAAAAGTAGAAAGAGGCGCGAGGTCGTTGTATCGTTTGAACTATTTGACTTTTCGGTAAAAGGCATGAGGAACTGTATAAATGGCTTGATGAGTTTGCGGAAAAGCCCGGGATCAGAATGCGTCACAGGAGGTTCAGGTATCAACAGGCAGGGATCAATGAAGCTGCCGGGTTGTTTGGCGAGGGGACAAGAGAGCCTGCCCGGCAGCATACATTAAGCGACCTTAAGCTCGAAGGCTGGAGCGAAAACGATCCGTTCCCTGCCGATGAGCAACATTATTATGTAAAAAATGGGGCTCTACTAGATAATCCTGTACAGATTGAGCGACCAAAAAAAATCAAGCTTTATGTTTTTTTACCTTAAATAGTACTCATTTTCTGTCTGGTCTTAGAGGAAACCCGGAAACATTGCGGCTGCTTTTGCCGGCAATACAGGGTGCACTCTTGGAAGGATTACCTGAAACCGAGTATGACAATAAAGTGTATTTTTCGTTTATGACACCATCAACTTTATATATAAAACCGACATATCCAATATTTTTTGCGAAATACATAAACTGCTCATATTTATGTCCTTCATCATCGGAACGGGAATAATAGACATGGCATTCCATTTCACCCTTTAAGGTTTTAAACTTTTCATTTACTGAACGGCACGAATATAAGATTGTATCCATGGCATAGGTGATGGAATCAGTTACTGCATATGAGAGCATTTTCCACGAATCACCAACGTTTACCGGATACTTCAGCCACTGCGTTTTTTGCAGAAGAAATTTATTATTTGCCATTTGCAGACCATAGCTGTAACAGCCGCCATCTTCATTTCTGCACAGCCACTTTAATTCATCCGGCTGATTACCGTCATACCAGTTCCAGCAAAAAACATCCACACTCTTTCCCTGGTAAACAATATTTGTTTTTCCGGTAATACCCAGTTTGACAGTGTCGACAATTTCAGGAGTACCGGCTGCAGTAAAAACCGAATCGATATAGATCCATTCATTACCTACTGCCAATGGTAAAATTACTCCTGCATTGGCAGCTGTATTATCGGGACTGACCGGACTGTCATTTTTACTGCAGCCAGCGAGTGAAATTATAAACAACAGAGAAATAATTCTCAGTATTTTCATTTGATCCATTCCTTTAACTATGATTTACGATTTGATAACACGGCAGGTACAATGAAGTTCCTGAGCATTAACTAATAATTACCGGATAAAAATACGTTTAAGCTCATATTAAAACAAACTTAAATTTACCCATTGCTGTAAAAACTTCTTATGCGGGTACAAATAGGTGTGTGATCCCGGCAGGCGAATCATGAAACCTCAAAGTCAATATAGCCTGTATATAAAGTCAGATGTCAAACAGGGACATACTTTCTCAGGCAGACGGACTCAGTTAGTTGCAAACTCAATTAGTTTATGTTTGCTTATAAAACCGTTCTTCTCTAGTGTCTTTTGTGATCCGATATTGTCAACTGCACAGCCGCACTGCGGCTTTAAGTTGTTCTTCAGACAGATATTTTTCAAATATGAAATGATCTGAGTTGCTATTCCCTGATTTCGATACTCCGGATTTACCCACATGCCTATATCATGACAATCCCATTTGTCGTGTATCCGTATAAGATACCCGCATCCCAATAATTCGCCATCTTTCAGGAACATAGAAATATTCCCGCCATTGATGAATCTATTGAGCTCTTCAGGAGTCTCATACAATCCGTCTTTCTGCTGCAGCAGGAAATCATAATCCGAATGATCTGCAATTCTGATTGTCATTCCGTCTGCGGGAAATTCTCTGGTGTTCAGGTAATCCCGGAACAGTGTTCCTATAATTTTATAAGCAGCACCATAGGACAGGCAGCAGACGAGCAAAAGGTGATCGAAGGATTTGCAGTAGACTTTTGTTATTGAGAGCATAACGATTATCTGGCCGAACACAATCTGGCTGTCAGGGACAAACTCATCTTTCAGATAAAATTCCACCAGTATATTATCCCGGGTTTTTATCGCGTAACCGATTGAAATGGTGTCACGGTTAATGGAAAAATATTCTGAATCTTCAACCAGCATCTCCAAATACAATTCCTGAAATTCAGGCAATGCATTCAGATAATCCCGTCTTAAAGGCCCGATACTGGTAATATCAGTTTTTGATATCTGTATCATGATTTCACCTTTAGTAGCCCATATTATAGTTAATATTGAAGATCCGTCAGTCTGCACAATAGTTGAGCAGTATATTAACAAAAATAAAGAATTTCAGCAATTGGAATTTTCATTATAGCCCGGGTTTTTCCTAATATGATCACACCCCGTCCTGGAAAGGGGACAGGGTGTGTCAGCATACACAATTATAATACCGGGTCCGTATGGCAGGTAATCACAAGGTATAGTTCATTTCCATTCTTGCCCATGTACTTGAAGATGCATTTTCAGAATAATAATTGCCTGGAATAAAATGTTCAATTATGATAGTTCCGGAAACTGATTTGTTAGCTGTGTACATAAGTTTTCCGATGAAAAGGTCGCCTCTGGATTTCCCGGTACCTCCTATAAAGCCGTTGCCCTTGCCGGCATACTGGCTGAACATATGGTGGTAATCAAAAGAGAATCTGAATTGTTCGTCAAATTTGAATTTCATTGAACCATACAAGGAAATCAGGTTTGACCAATAGGCAGGCCTGCCGCCGAATTCCTTTATGAGTGTATTGACATAAGTCTCACTCCATTTGGGCCATCTGGAAAACACGGGATCCCATCCCTCATTGCCGGAAGTAGCAGGATCATCTCCGCTCAGGAATATTGTGCCTGCAGTTATTGTATTCAACGGACATACATGGTCACAGCTTGGTCTGTAGTCAGTATAAAAATATCCGCCATAAGCTTTAGTATTCATACCGCCGGCTTGATAGGCTGCCTCGAGTGTCAGGCTGACCGGTTTGGCCGGAGTAAAATTAACGCGGCTGCCTATAGTATTCAGACCATATTCATGCTGTCCTTTCTGTGCATCCGGTTCAAGGTAGTCTTTGCGTACGTAGTATGACTGAATATTGAGGTTTGAAAACACACCCGTATAATAGAGACCTCCGCCGGCTTCAGTTTGTTCAAGAAGTTTCCAGCTTCCGTCTCCCTGTGCCGATGCATCAATATCATTTCCGTTAATGACAGGTAATTTGTCTGTTACCGGCTGGTAGGTATAAAATAAAGATAATGAGTTTGTCTTATTCATATTCCAGTCATAACGGACAGCATTAAAATAAGCCGATCTGGAACCATCCAATGGACTGCCATCCATAACAATGAAACCCTCGCCCAGGTTAATATTCTGCCGGCCAACCGTGAGCACGCCGTCGATATATGGGCCGGTCTTCAATTTCATGTTCAGCTGGTCAATGAAAATTTCATTCATATGAAAATCACTCTGTGCCGGAGCCAGGTATTTCCTGAACTCATGAGATAGCCTTACATTCAGTTCGAATATTTCATCGGGCATCCACTGTCCACCCAGGCTTATTCTGTTCCGCAGATATGAAGTACCCGCATTAGCCGATTTGGACAATGTGACGCTATTGTCCCACGTTTCAATCCGCAGCCGGTTGGAAAAGGTGAATTTGAATTTATCCGTTACATTTTCCTGCGCAGATACCTCACTATTAGAACTCATAGATAGCAAGCATACGCACGCAGCACACATCAGTATACGGTTTATATAGTTTAAAGTCATAGACAACTCCTTATATGTTGTTATTTGCTTAATTCAGGCTTCGGGTTATTTAATCAGGCCCTTATTAGTTTGGAAGAGCCTATAAGAGAATTGTCATCCCGGTTTATCCGGAAGCGGGAAGTCAGCTGCTGCAGATTTTCAGTCAGCCTGTTCAGATCCTCTGCTGCTCTGGCAATTTGCTGTATACCTGCAGCGCTTTCATGGGTAACATTGCTGATAGTCATAATATTTTTGCTGATCTGCTCTGCAACGCTGGTCTGTTCCTGATTTGCACTGGCAACCTGTGCTACGATATTTACAACCTCATCAGCGCCGCTGATTATTTCGTTGAGCGATCGTCCGGCTTTGTCAGCCAGGATCCTTCCTTTTTCAACTTCAGAAGTTCCTTCTTCCATCGAGATAACGGCACCGTTAGTATCCTGCTGGATTTTTTCGATCATTTCAGCAATTTCTTTTGTTGCTTTTGCAGTTCTTTCTGCCAGTTTTCTGACTTCATCTGCCACAACGGCAAAACCTCTTCCCTGTTCACCTGCGCGGGCTGCTTCTATTGCAGCATTCAGTGCGAGAAGATTTGTCTGATCTGCGATATCGTCAATCACCTGTATGATTTCGCCGATCTGTTCACTGCTCCTGCCCAGTTCCTGCACGGTTGATGCGGACTGTTTTACGACCTGAGCGATGCGCATCATTCCGTTTACAGTTTCTTCAACTACCTTGCCGCCCTCTCTGGCAATGGAGCCTGCATTATGAGCTGCTTTTGCAGCCCGGTCTGCATTTTGGGTCGTTTCAAAAATCGCCGACGTCATCTCCTCAACAGCGGTTACCACCTCAGATGTCTGTGCACTTTGTTCATGGGCACCAGAGGCCATTTCCTCGCTGCTTGAGGATATCTGTGTGCTTGCACTTGCAGTAGCGGCAACAGCGTCGGAAATCTCCCTGACGAGTTTTTCCAGAGATTCGCCCAGTTCATTAACATTATTCTGATATCTTTTGTAATTGTTTCTGTAATCACCTTCCATTCTTGCAGTAAGATTTCCGTCTGACAGTTCTCTGAGTACGTTACTGCCGGCAGTGGTAACAGCAATAATAGTATGTATGGATTTATTGAAGCCTTCAATTATGGTTCTGTATCCGCCCTTGAATTTTGTTTCATCGCCCCTGTAATTAGTGAATCCGTCGACATATTTCTGAATCATGATCTCGCTTTCGTTTATTAGTCCTTTTAAAGTAGAGACAATTGTCTCAAGAGCCGGGGCCATTTCATTTTTCTCATCGACAACGGTACGGTGGAACGAAAGATCTCCTTCAGCGATCTTATATATTGAACCGACATAATTTGACAGGCCGTCTATCATAGTGTTGACTGACCTGGCCATTTCGCCTATCTCATCCTTTGAAGTCCATTTGACGCGCAGCTGCAGATATCCGTGACACATTTCATTTACAACATTTTTAACTTCAGCTATCGGGGAACTGATCAGTTTAGCAATAAAGAAACCTATGCCCAAAGCCAGAACGAAGCCAATTGAGGTAATCAGCAGAGATAGTAAATTGACAGTGGCATGAGTTTCTTCCATCTGTTTATCTAGTTCGAGCGTCTGCTGCCAGTTCTGGTCGGTCAGCGAGTTCAGAGCATCCGAAAATTTTACAAAGGGAGTCCTTTCCTGCAGATATGCATCCAGCATTTGTTCTTCGAGAGTTTTAATTCTAGGATCATCTGAAGGGATACCCTGTGCCAGAAGCATGTCCATCTCACCGCTTTTTTTCAGGAAGTTTTCCGACAGGCTGAGCCATTCCTCGTAAGCGCTGGATAAAGCAGGCCACATTGCCAGTTCCTTGCCTTCCTTAGGACTCTTGCTATAGTCGCTAAAACTGGCCTTGAGCAGCTGCAGTTTTTTGTAATATGTAGTTGTCTGGGCTTCTCTGATCCCTTTTTGTGTGAATCCTCTTATTAAAAGTCCTCTTTCGCATGTGGATACAGAATTCAGCATTGTACCCATTTTCCCGAGATGCATTATACTGGGGGCCTTGATCTGGGCAATCTGATCTCCGTAGCTGGATATCTTTGACGTCCCGTAAAATCCGACCAGTCCGACTATAACCGTAATTACAGAAACAAGAGTAAAACTATACATCAATTTTCTGGAAATCTTCAGATTTTTGAACCATTCCATATTATTTCTCCTTGATGGATTAAGATTAGTATCAGGTAAAATTTCATCGCTCCTTCAGAGCGTTCATCTTATGCGCTATAGTGGATAAATTCCATGGCGTGTTGATATATTCGAATTTGAAGTATTGAGAGTGAAAAATAATTCGACAGGCGTTACAGTATTTTCGACAAGCGTTACACCGCGTGATTTGAAAGCCACGTAGGAAGAATGTGGATCAGCGCATTATGAGGGACTTCAGGCGTGATGAGTACCGGTTGCTGGCAGTTACAACTTCATTAGTGTCTTTGATTCTTATTATCAGCTGGCGGTTAAAACCTTTCTCAATTTTACTGATATGCGAAATGTTTATAATAGCCGACCGGTGAATTCTGACGAATAATTCGGCTGGCAGAATAGACTCCCATTCTTTCATCGTTTTTTTGATGTGCAGCTTTGTGGCACCGCAGAGGGTTAAAATGGAATAATCTGCATCAGAACGGATAACGCTGATACTGCCGACGCGGACTGAAATGCTGCCGGTGCCGGTATCAACGAGAATTGTGTCGTTCCGGGCTAGTGCCGTTGACTTTTCCGTTGTACTCTGAGGCCTGGAGTACCGGTCACACTTTAAGAGCCGGATTTCGATTGCTTTGAGAAGTTCTCCGGCTTTATAAGGTTTGCATATGTAGTCGTCAGCCCCCAGGTTCATACCGTTTCTGAGGCTGTCCATATCATTTTTTGCTGTCAGGAAAATAAACGGGACCGGATACTCCATGGTCTTGTTGAGTATTTCAAGAAAGCCGAAGCCATCCAGTCCTTTCATCATTATATCGCATAATATCAGATCTACTGCAAGTCTGTCCAGCATTGATAATGCCTGTATACAGCCCTGCGCCGTATAAACCTGAT
The DNA here is from genome assembly GCA_050258935.1 of Bacteroidota bacterium. GTDB lineage: Bacteria > Bacteroidota > Ignavibacteria > Ignavibacteriales > SURF-24 > JBLMZS01. The sequence continues at coordinate 15,176 of JBLMZS010000053.1, read as the reverse complement.
AACCGCTGGCAGAAAGCAGATCATTCAGATTATTCAGAATTACTTTATCATCCTCAACAACAAGTACTTTATATTTTCTCAGCATTTTAATGATTCATTTTGTGATGTGATCTGGATATAAACCCTGGTGCCTGTTCCCATGCGGCTTTCGATGTGAACAGTACCCTGGTGAAGTTTGGCCATCTCTGCCGCTATTGCCAGTCCGAGTCCGGTTCCCGGAGTATCTCCTGCATTTGCGGCCCTGAAAAATGGTTCAAACACATTTTTGATTTCCTTTTCCGGAATACCGATTCCATTATCTTCAATAATGAATTCCAGACTGTTGCCGGTCTGTGAAACAGAAACGATGATTTCGCTGCCGGCGGGAGAATACTTAGCTGCATTGGATACTATGTTAATTATGAGGCTTTTAAGTATTGCCGGATCAACAGATTGCTGATAGTCGGTTACATCGAAATTTGTTTTAATTACGTGCGAGAAATATGGCTGAAGCCCCACCGAATCAATTGTTTCCTTCACAATCAGTCTAAGATCGCTTTTGACCGGATTGAAGAATATTTTGCCCTTCTCGGTGCGGCTCAATAATAGTATCTGGTCCAGCATGCCGGTCATATTTTCAACTGCTTCAGTAATGTAACTTATATAAGTCCTATACTTCTCTTCATCTATCTTTTGGCCTAAAATGCTGAGCAGATCGGCCGAGGAACGAATGGCCGTAAGGGGAGTCTTGAATTCATGAGAAGCAAAGGAGAGGAAGTTTGTTTTAATTTCGTTGATCTCCTTCTCCTTTTCGAGTGATCGTTTGAGTATAATTCCAACTTCGCGTTGTCTGTTCAATTCTTCCTGCAATCTGGCATTCTCAGCTATGATTCTCTGCTGCTCTTCTTTTTCGCGCAGAAATATTTCCGCTTCAGTTTCCCTGGTAATATCTCTTACAACCATAACGACTTCCTGAAAAGTCAGGCGATAGACAATAACCTCTATCCAGATATGTTTGCCGTAGTCATTAAAGTAGTCATATTTACGGTCTTGCTTTTCATTATCATTTAAGGCAGAAAAAAGAATTTCGTTGAGCTCCTCATCGCAGACCCGGGGAAAAACTGCTTCCGGTCTATTTCCGATTATACTGGATTTAGGCAAACCATACAACTTTAGTGCGGCCGAATTTATGTCACAAAAAGTAAAGCTGTTTTTATCACCACATAACTTAAAAACATAGATATAATTCGGACTATTGTTGAAATATTTTTCCAGGCGAATCTGTTTGTCCATTTCAGAATTTTTCGCTATCTGCTCATTAGTGATATCTTTTACAAAAGCCGCTATTCCGGTTATATTTCCATTGAGATCTCTGACGGGAATTTTATCTACGTTTATATACCGGATTTCTCCGGAAGCAGACATTGTCATCTCCATTATCCCGCGTTTGGGCTGCCCGGACTCAAGAATTTCCTTATCACTTTCATAATATCCGGCAGCAAACATAGGGAATATTTCTTCGGCATATCGGCCTTCGACTTCTTCTTTTTTGAACAAGAGATCGCTGCAAAACTGATTATTTACTCTTAAAATACGGTTTGAAGTATCCTTATATACTATATGAGCCGGAACCATATCGAAAATATTATCGAGCTCGCTCTTTTGTCTCAGCAGCTCGGCTTCCATAGTTTTCCATTTCATTTCCATTTCTATTATGCGGGCGGATTCAGCAAAAGACACTTCTGTTGCAGTTGATGGAGTTTGTGTTTTCCCGGCGCTGATCCAATGGATGAGTATTGCAATTGTAATCAGTGAAATGAATATAACAGAACATAAAAGTGATAGAATGTAGTCTGCGTAAATAAAGCTGAAACATACAGCCGCTAGCGTGAAAAAGCATAAAAACAAACCGCTCAATAGCAGGCACTGGCATTTGGGTGCAGTAAATAATTGATGGGTTCTCAATGTTGTCTCAATAACAAATTAGTGTTTACATTAAATATTCAGTATTTCAGATTGACTGGTATCGAAGCTTAATTATTCGAAAGATAATTAAAAGGTGAATTCAATTGCAATTTAGGAAATCAGCAGACCGGCCGGGAAATAAGACCCAGCGATTGAAAAAACAACTCAGAATTGCTGATATTGGTACTGAAGTTATAGTGCGTACCATTCCTTGAATTCCACGGCTCTGTTCTTGCTGACGAATATATCCTCGGGAGGTTTTACCGTCATATTGACGAGCAGGCGGCTGTCGAACCAGATCGTCAGATCCTTCACTGCTTCTTTGGAAATTATAAACTGCCGGTTAGCCCTAATGAACCGTGCAGGATCCAGACGGGCTATTATGGAATCCAGTGATTTGTCTGCTTTGTATTTCTCATTTTCCATTGTCGCGATCTCAGTTATGCCGCCGGTATTATAGAAGTATGCAATATCGTCAGTACAGACCGAAACAATTTTATCCCTGACAGGCACCAGTATCCTTCTGGTATATTCCGCCGGCCGGAATACCGAATCAAATTTTTCCATCAACTGCCGGATGCTGTACTGCCGGAGGCTGTTGAATTTTTCCATCGCACGTCTCATGTTCTCCACCGTAACCGGCTTCAGCAGATAGTCGATACTGTTCACCTTAAAGGCATTGACTGCATACTCATCATATGCAGTAGTGAATATCACCGGGGTTTCCACGTTGACGCATTCGAAAATATTGAATGCCGAGCCGTCAGCCAACTGTATGTCCATGAAGATCAGGTCGGGAGCGGGATTGGATCTCAGCCAGTGGACGCTAGCGGTCACTGTATCGAAATTACCGAGAATTTCGATTGCAGGATCCAGCTCTCTGAGTATCTGCTTCATATTGCTGTATGCGGCAGCTTCGTCTTCTATAATAATGACTTTCATTCGTTATCTCCTTTAAGCGGCAGACAAACGGAATACTCATCGGCGGATTTCCGGATTAGTATTTCCTTATCCATCAGTATCCTGTATCTGCGGTTAAGATTTTCCAGACCTATTCCGCCGGGCACAGGAGGATCGATCTTGCTTTTAATTTTGTTGACAATGCACAGGCATTCATCATCTATATGGATCTCTACCGTCATGGGATTGCTCTGACTTATCTCGTTGTGCTTAATGACATTTTCCACCAGCGGCAGCAGTGCCAGGACAGGCAGCCTGTACGAGAGATATACATCCGGAATCCGGATTTCAAACCGGAGCCTGTCACCATATCTGACCTCCAGCATTGACTTATACTCGTCCAGGAACGCCAGTTCTTCTTTCAGTGTCACCATATTCTTCGAGTCGCTGCGCATGATGTATCTGAATACGCCCGAGAGATTGGAAATATAAGCGAGAGAATCCTCTTTCTTATTCTCAAGTACGAGAGAATGGAGTGAATTCAGGGAGTTGAAGAAGAAATGAGGATTTATCTGATTGCTCAGCGCTGTCAGCCTGCTCTCCAGGGATTCTGATTTCAGTTTCTCCAGTGATTTTTCAGCTTCTGTCTTGTTCACATACAGTTTATATATAAGTCCGCCTACGTAAACAATAAAAAAGATATAAATAGATTTGACCGCCAGGAAGTTAATTTTCCCATGTTCACCGTGGTGAGGTCTGTCCATAAATTTGTGATATATCTGTTCAGGAAGATCGGTATTGATGAGAGAATCAGCGAGATAAAACAGCACCAGTGTGGCCAGGAGAGATACAATGAACCGTACAACCTCTCTCCGGCTGCCAATGACTTTCCATTCCAGGTTTATCCACAGAATTGTAAATATCAGGATGACTGAGTATAGAGCATGCTCCAGCGTGTTCCAGAAGATAGGCCGGACTTCATTCAGCCCGTAATTATTATAGAGATATAAACTCAGGCTGAAGTCTCTCACCGAAATGACTGTACCCAGTATAATGGCGACGGCCAGCATGATAAATATTTTTACAGGTTTGGTTCTCATATTATCAATTTTTGTTTACTGACAATAATACCTAATCAACCGCAAATTAGCCAGAAGTTCTTTTTCGTTTTGAACCCTGTGTTTTTCGTTTTCAAAGGAATTCTGACATAAGAATAGAAAACCGGCCTTAATTTTGTATCAAAGAAACCGGAGAAAAAATGGAATGGGTAAAAAACAACTGGGTCTGGCTGGTGATCGGACTGATTTTTATGCTGAACTCCGCCTGGGACGCCGTAAAGCTCTGGCTGAAATATCAAATCAGGTTTATGAAATCTTTAATACCTAACAAATATTAGTATAAGGAGACAATTATGGAGTGGATAAAAAAGAACTGGTTATGGCTGATCATCGTGATCATATCAGCACTGCCGCTGGCAGAAACGCTGGCAGGACTTTCCTTCAGTCTCAGCGATGGATTTTCATACAGCGCTCATATACCCGATGAAATAAAAGCCAGGGTACTGCGCTCCGGCAGACATTTTTCGCCCTGGGGTATGCCGGTGCATCTGACCGGCGAATGGGCGATCAGGATGATGGTTATTACGCTGACCTGCACGCCGCTGAGTATTATATTTAATAATGCCAGAATACAGCGCTACAAAAAAGTATTTGGGATATATACTTTCCTATATACAGTACTGCACCTGACCTTCTATCTGGCAGAGCACAACTTCCTGGAAATATTCAGTGAGATGAATCTCATACTGGCACTGATAGCTACAATTATTATCGTTCCGCTTGGGCTCACCTCCAATAAGCTGTCAATGAGACTGATGAAGAAGAACTGGAAAAAACTGCAGGAGTTCGCCTATGCTGCAGCGGTAGCTTCAGTCCTGCACCTGGCGCTGCTCGGAAAAGACTCATGGGTTTTATATGGTGTAATTCTGGGGATAGGTTTTATAGTCAGGACACAGCCGGTGAAGGCATTCTTCAGGAGCAGAAAGAACAGTATGGCAGCCGGACAGGCGGCATAAAATTTAGAATGGTGACTGAGAAATGATCGGCGGCCGGTTTGATCCCGGCCAGGAAAAAATTATATTTTTATACCGAACTTGCCGAGTACAAAGATCATGACGAAGTAGAGTGCAACCATTACTGCGACAGAGATCAGCAATGCAAAAGCGAATTCCATTTTCTTTAGAAGATATGGTAAAAGAATGAACAGAGATAATGACGGTATGACAAGCCAGAAAATGCCCATTGAAAGTTCAGAAACCTGTTCTTTGCTCCTGGTATCATAGTAAAGCCAGATAAAGGCAAGTATGGATACAAGCGGCATAGAGGCGAATATACTTCCGATGAGAGAGCTTCTCCTGGATACTTCAGACACGGCAACAATAATTGCTGCCGAAATCAGTACCTTTATGAGATAATACATCATACTATTTCCTAATATGGTTAATATTACGATCTGATAAAGGAAAAATAACCATATCCAAAAACAAATTCATATTTACAAATAAAGCGGACCCGAAAATACTGCAGGTCCGCTTTATAACATTATGGAAATTTTACTTTACCAGAATCATTTTTTTTGTCTGTACAAATTCCCCGGCCCTGATTGTATAGAAATAAATTCCGCTTGAAATGTGTCCGCCTTTGGCAGATGACAAACCATTGAAGGGAACTTTGTACGTTCCGGCTATTTGTTCAATATTTACGAGAGAGGATATTTCATTTCCGAGGACGTCGTATACCTTAAGCGATACAAAACAGGGAGCTGCAAGCTGGTAACTAATTGTTGTTTCGGGATTGAAAGGATTTGGGTAGTTCTGCGCCATGGAAAATTTTTCCGGAATACCGACAAATGCTGTGATTTCCGGCGAATAAGAATAAGCGCCGCTGTTATCGATTTGCTTAAGACGATAACTAAACGTACTTCCTTCGGTGGGGGTATCGGTAAAAGAATATTGCCTGGGTGAATTACTATTGCCGTTACCGGCAACAAAACCTATTATCTGCCAGTTCTTTTCAGAGTCAGGGGCTTTACTTGTTGTATCACGTTTGCAGTCGCCAGAAGTCCTTTGAATTTCAAAACCATGATTATCTATTTCTGTGGCTGTTCTCCAGTTAAGAACGACACTAGCCGTATATGAAGATGCCGTAAACGAATTCAGTTCAACAGGCAAAGCCTCCAGAACGTTAATCGTATAATCCTCGGCTTCGCCATACGCAAAGCTGCCTGAGCTTGGGGGCATTAACGGTTTGGCCTTTTCATCTGCGCCTCGTAATACAACTCTTACGCGAAGGTTCCCGAGAGATGCTTCTAATGGGACAGTTATTTCCCTGGAAACAGTTTTATTAGTCTCGATAACAGATGTTGCAATATCGTAACTTTCGGTGCTTTCGTCAAAACTACCATCTTTGTTCCAGTCAATCCATGCCTTTATATATTCAGGATATTCTGAAACCGTAGCATCAGTACCATTGGTTACAGATAGAATAAACTTGGCTCCGCGGTTTAGGGAAATTATTTTTGCAGAATAATCACCGTATCCTTTGACTGTGGTGTCCTTTCCTGTGGTATTATTTATATTGTCATTTAATTTGACATTCTGTATCCAGTCATAATCATTTATATCTCCATTAATCGGAGGATAAAAGCTTGCCGTTATATTAAATATTCTGGAATAATCTCTATATCCGTTGTTTACGTTGACTCTAATTGAATAGGTGCCTCCTGAAATTGCTGCATTTTTTATTAGTTTATTATTTTCAATTCTGAATAAGCTGTTGTCAGTGCTCCCTTCGCCGCTGATGAGTGAATATGTAAATGAAAGTCCAACCGAATTTGGATCAGTAGCTGTGAATGTCCCGATTTCGGTACCGACAGCAGAACTAGTCTGCACATAGGTATTGCTAAGCGAAATACCGGTGGGGGCCTCCATGCTGGATTCAATAGTAAATACTTTTGCAAAGTTGTAGCTTTCATAATTAGCATTAATCCTAACGGAATATGAAGCAACGGACAGGGCGGATTTTGTAACAAGTTTATTACCAGTAATCTCAAAGAGACTGTTGTTCGTACTCCCTTCACCTGACACAAGCGAGAACGAATATGTATGTGTATCACAGGGGTTTCCGTCTATAGCCGAAAGTGTCCCGATTTCAGTTCCTACAGGTATAGAGGCTAATACAGATTTATTAGTAAGAGTTATATCGGAGGCGGGAATTTTAATTACATTGCCGGTAACTAAAATGTTGGCTATAGCACTGGAGCCGAGTATTGAGCTTCCGCTTGTCGGGTTATTTGATGTCATAATCCATCGCAAATAAACTGCATCTTTGTTGTCGCATTCGGACGGTAGTGAAACGCCATTAAGACAGCCGCCGGGCCAGTTTTCAAGCACGGTAATTGTCGCTCCACTCACATCAGTCCAGCTGCTATTGTTTAGACTATACTGCAGTTTGAAATCGCGGGGGCCATAGTCAGAACCATTCTGATGCAATGAAGCCTGTCTTGATGAAACTCTGATTCCGGAATAGTTTTTGGTATTTACAGTGATAGTCCATCCTTTTGACCCGGATCCTCCAGCCCAACCACTGTTAACCTGAATGTAAAAAATATCACCTACTCCGCCCCAGTTTGTGTAAGAAGGATTAAGTGTGCCTGTGAATCCACATATGCTTACGGATCTGTTTACATTGCCGCATCCTGTGGCTTGGTTAAAATTTGTGTTCAAGTTCCACAGATTCGTTTGCGATGACGAGACTTCGGAACCGAGGAGCAATACTAAAGCCAAATAAGATAAAAAATTTTGCAAGTTTTCTCCTAAATGTTTTAAATTGATCTCGACGAACGTAAATAGTTTAGAAATGATAAATAATATAACTCTGGATAACAGAACTGTCAACTTCCGCAAAATGGAATTAAAAAGACATAAAAAGCAAAAAAGATATTTGCTTTATAACCAAAAATATATTAATTAGCTAAAATAAAAATAGACATGTGTGAGACGCATAACAGTAAGTATTGAACTGGTGAGATCTTTCCTTTCACTAAAATACGACTTAATAAACGACATAAATCGCTTGAGATATAATATACATATTATGCATTAAGCCCCGTAAGACAATAATTCATATCTCGGGTAAGTTAAATAAAATTATTTAACGCAGTATGTGAATACTTAAATGTTCTATTAACCTATCAATCAATTACAGGTGAGAAAATGGGGAATATTATTAAAGGCAGGATACTATTGTGCTGTTGTCTGTTATTTACTCTTGTAATAGTAATTAGTCCAGATATGGATGCACAGCAGACAAATCATCACAAAGTGTTGGACGAAATATTAAAATCCGACGGTTCAATTGAGGCCGGAATAACCGGTTCGTATAGTGCGGATGGATATGATATTCAATTTGGCGCCAATGGAGAACCCACGTTTAAAAAGTCAGCTCTGCGCAAGGCGCAATCAACAGCAGCGTGGAGCAGTATGGGAACGGGAAGAACGGGTATAACAAATTACGACGGAAGTCCGGGAAAGGTATATGCCGTTGCGGTCAATTCTGTCGGCGACATTTACGTGGGAGGCTGGTTTAGATTAGTCGGGGATATTGTGGTCAACAGTATTGCGAAATGGGACGTAAGCGAAAACTGCTGGGCCGTCTTGCCATGCGGAAGTACTAACGGTGTAAATGGAACTGTTGAGACAATAGCAATTAACGGAACGGATGTTTATGTGGCAGGAACATTTACAAAACTTGCTGATGAAACGGTTGTAAATTATATAGCAAAATATGATGAGACAACAAATACATGGTCAGCATTAACCGATAATACAAGTAAAGCCTGCGGAGTTTATAATGAAGTACTGATGTTTGATTGTGGAATTTATGACATCGGATTTATGGGAGGAGTCCTTTATGTGGGAGGCGATTTTCTTAAACTGGGAGACGGAAAAACTGCTGCAAAACGTGTCGCAAAATGGGATGGAACAAATTGGTATCCATTGGTATCATCAGGCGGGATTAACGGCATAGGAAAAAGCAGCGCTTCTGCGAATGAATATGTGGATGCACTGGAAGTAAGCGGCGATAAAGTTTATATCGGCGGCGGTTTCGCAACTCTCGGTGATGGAAGTACTACAGTGAATAACATCACTGTCTGGAACGAAACGGCCGATTCATGGTCCGCATTAACAAGCAACGGCATAAACGGAATAACCGGCGCTGTATGTGATATTGCAATCAGCGGAACGTCGGTATATATCGGAGGAGAATTTTCGAAGCTCGGAGATAATTTTACTGTTGCAAATAATATTGTCAAGTGGGTGGAAGGTACCGGCTGGTTTGCTCTAAACAGCGATTTGGTTTATGGCGTGAATGGTGCTGTTTCTTCAATCCGAATAAACGGAACGGATGTATATGTCAGCGGTGCTTTTACCAATCTGGATGATAATTCGCTTGCATGTAATTATTTAGCGAAATGGGACGGTACTTTCTGGTCCAGGGTTTCAGGTACTGGTAATGGTGTTGATGGAATTGCATATGCGCTTGCAATAAACGGGAGTAAACTTTATGTCAGCGGATGTTATAAACATCTTGGTGATTTAACTACAAATGCATACAGCGTGGCTGCATACAACATATCATCAGATACATGGAGTACTTTTGGGAGCGGAGACAATGGTGTAGACGATGCAGTAAGGGCTGTTGTGGTAAACGGAGATTATGTCTATGTCGGCGGGTATTTTACAACAATCAATGCCGGAACACCGGCAAAACACGTTGCACGCTGGAACTACAAAACAAAAACATGGTCTGAAATATCTTCTTTAACTACCGGCATAGATACAGATTATTTATCTAAAGTTTATGCCATGGCTGTCAGCGGAAATTATTTATATGTTGCCGGTGTGTTTAATTCAATCAATAAAGGAACGGTTGCATGCAATATTGCTAAGTACGATCTTTTGAATAACACATGGTCTGCATTATATGATGCTGCCAATAATATTAGAGGAGTATCGGGTAAAATAGCAACCATTACGGTTGACGGAGACAATGTATATGTGGGCGGAGAATTTATGTTCTTTTCGAATGGTACTAATGGTTTGGCGGCAAATCGTGTTGCCAAATGGAACGAGTCTTCCCAGACCTGGTCTGCGTTAACAGCGGGATCAACTAATGGAGTAAGCGATAAGGTGCTTTGTTCGGCTGTTAATGGAGATCTGATTTACTTCGGAGGTTATTTCAATAATCTTGCCTGCTGGAACAAAACATCAAATTTGTGGACATCCTTATCAGATCCCGAGTTTAACCTAAATATAGTCAGGGCAATAGCAATAAATGGAGATGATATTTATATCGGGTGCGAAAAAGCTGAGGCCCCTGTTGTTAAATGGGACCCAACTAACGGATGGACAGCATTAGACGCTGATTCAAAACATCCCCAATTGCCAATTTACAGCCTTAGCTATAGTAATGATTATCTGTATGTCGGCGGCGCATTTACACAGTCATATGATTTGTCCACATCAGCCCAGGGTCTTATGAAATGGAGCAGTACTTCAGGTTGGGAAGCTCTTCCAAACGGAAGTTCCACTTCTACGGGTGTAAATAACTGTATCTATTCTTTTGCCTTAAGTCCTGGTGAAGGTAAAATGTATGTCGGCGGATATTTCTCTACCGCTGGCGGGCAGGGAGCAGTAAATGCTGCAAGCTTTACCGAAACGGGGAACCCTTTGCCTGTTGAGTTAATATCGTTAAGTGCTGCACGGCAAAATGATTTAGTAGTTCTAAACTGGCAGACAGCTACGGAGGTGAACAACATCGGTTTTAGCGTAGAACGCTCCTGTTCACCAGACGGAAACAACTGGGCAACAATCGGTTTTGTACAAGGCAGCGGAAACAGTAATTCTCCCAGGAGCTATTCATTTACAGATACTCAAACTGACGGAACAGTGCTTAAGTACAGATTAAAACAAATTGATACTGACGACAAGTATAAATATAGTGATGTTGCAGAAGTGAATATGTCAATCCCGGCCACATTTGCATTGAACCAGAATTATCCAAATCCATTTAATCCGGCAACTGTAATCAGCTATCAAATACCTGCGGCAGGACTTGTTACTCTGAAAGTGTATGACCTTCTCGGGAAAGAAGTCTCAACACTCGTAAATGAGCAGAAGAATGCCGGGACATATGAGATTAAATTTGACGGAGGCAAATTATCAAGCGGAGTATATTATTACCAGTTGGTTTCAGGCACTTTTGTCGGGACCAGAAAATTCATTTTGATGAAATAAGATCGCAGTATTAACTCATGTGTATGGAAGGATAGGTGGCTTCAGGTGTGAAAACGCATGAAGCCATTTCCGATTCTGTCCGGGATTGAACATTCATATTCCGAAATCCTAATTATGGGCAAAAGGGCGGAGACGTCCGGCATCTGTTCGCGGTTTTATAAATGGAACTAACATCGGGACTTCGTGCTGGTATTTGACATAAGCCTCGCCGAATTCCAGAACGAGCTTCTTCTCTTCCAGCCTGGTTCCTATTATAACATAAATAGTCAGAAGCGTATTGACTATCAGATCCATCAGTGTAAATATTGTGCTCCACAGGAAAACCATAAGAGTGAAATACATCGGGTGCCTTACCACTCCCAGCAATCCGTTCTTCTTAATTGATGTATAGGGATTTGTTGTCCCGGTTTTGCCCAAATTCATTATCTGCCTGATCCCGAAAAATGATAATGAATCATAGTTGAAAAAGAATGCCCAGAAGAACAGCAATAATGAGCCATACATGGATAAATAGCGAATGGCGGACCAGGGGAGAGTGTATGTAATAATTATTTTACTGTCCAGTTGTGAGGAATAATTTATCAGCGGGATAAGCAATATGATGGAAAGTATAACATAAAAGAGCCGGTAAAAAGCATAATACTTTTTCAGTAACCGGATGACAAATTTCGTAAACCGGGTGCTGATTAAAAAACTGTGCAGGATGCAGTATCCTGTCCACAGCCCGCATATAAATACATATTCCATTACTCACCTCAATATAAAATGAAATCTGATAATTCATGAATAATCAGCAGCGTTTAAGCCTGCAGGGGTTAACAAATTACGGGTTTATTCCTCGAAATGGTCCCTTTTTTTCTTATAAATATTTCTGCAAATAAGGATTATTGAAACATTATTCAAAATAAAAGCAAGCCAATTCAGAAGGTATATGTCCGGCCAGCGGCGGATGTTCGAGGTTATAAAACCGACAGGATATTTGTATTGTCAACCGGGCTGTATTTGTTTAAAAAACGGGAAAATCTAGCTAAATTTGCAGGTGTCTGTTTAAGCCGAATAAAGAAATAAAATATCACATTATTGAATAAGGTAAATTATGCTGGAGATACTATTCCTTATGAGCTTTTCTCTTCATAATCTGGAAGAAGGACTATTTATCCATAATTACTGGAGCGGAACAAATATAGTATGTTTTTTGCGGGGCTCATTGCAGTATCAGTACTTATAATTTCTTTATTAAATCCTCTATTTAAGCTTGGAGCAAGACTGTTAAATAATATGTCTTAGACACTCTGGCCGACTGGGAAATAAGTTATATAACTGCAGAACTGAATTCGGGCAGGTTTTTCCGTGACAGGGAAAAACGTGTAACCGTTACAAAAAGATCCGATTCATTAAAGCCTGTTAAGATTATAAAAATTCCCCTGATCAAAATTTCCGAAAAAAAATAAAGGACGTAATTAAGGACATCAGGGATAACATAATTCGGGCAGCTTTGCAAACGGGGCATCAGTATCGCAATGCATAGTGCAGCATTTACTGAATGCGCTCTGCTGGCATGTATACAATCCGCAGGAGGTATATTGCGAACATTCTGACGAAGGCGCAGGCGGGCAGATAAGGAGAAATACTATGGATATGAAATTGAATAAAAGATGGGAACAGCATATTATCGGGAGTGGAGTAGATTTTGTACACTTTGTCGATATATCTATGATCCGGACAGACACAACCAAAGAATATACCAGTGCAATTCTTTTTGGAAAAGCGTTATCAAAAGAATATATCTGTGCCATCAGGAATAATGAACAACCAAAGACAAAAGAAATATTTAATGTAGAAAGAAAAATGGATGCTCTTGCCGTGAAATTTGCGACACAGATAGAAGATGAAGGATATAAAAGTATCGGAAAATTGAAGGCAGGCATTTTACCCCATAAAACTGTAGCTCTCAGAGCCGGGCTTGGTTTTATTGGCAAAAATAACCTTCTTATCACTCAACAGTATGGATGCGCGGTAATGTTTGGTAAGGTACTGACTACCGCCCCTTTTATAACGGTTGGTGAAATTCCGAAAGAACCACAATGTGGCAGCTGTACAGTATGCGTTGAGGTATGTCCGACCAAAGCATTGCTTGGCAAATCATGGAGTATTACGACAACCCGCGATGAGATTCTCACGAGAAAACTTTGTACGTTATGTCATAAGTGTATGGTTTGTTGTCCGTATACGGAAGGATATTTAAAATGAAAAATCTATTCTTATAAATTCATCAGTGGAAATGTAATGAAAAGAATCATGTTCATTGTTTTAATGATAATCTTCGGATCAAGTACTTTTGGTCAAAGTCAGGGAAGTAAGAAATTATTTACCCTTGACGGAAACGACATCGGCGGATACATCGGCGTAAATGGAAGATTGACAAGTGTTAATTCATTAGCTGCCGGACTAATCGATATAAGAATTGCAGCAGTAATAAATAGCAACTGGGCAATAGGTTATAACTCTACCGGTTTGTGGAATGACCGTCATCTTAATACACTTGTCACTGACGGGGTATATCACCTGATGGGCAGTTACCAGGGAGTATATATTGAAAGAATATTTATTCCGGGTGAGAATTTACGTTATTCGATGTCTTTACTGATCGGACAGGGCACGGTAAAATATGAATATTGCCGCTCGGTGATAGCCGATAAAAAATGGTATGAGGAAATAATCGATCAGGCCGAATTTTATATAATTGAACCAACGATTGAAATGAACTATAATATACTGGGGAAATTCTGGCTGGGGGCAAATGTGGGCTACAATTTGACAACATCCATCAGAATGATGGATACGGATAGTGGTCTGTTGAACAATATTAACGGGGGATTATCCATTAAGTACGGATTGTTTTAAAATTTGTCTTTTAAGAGTATAAGTGGTAATAGATTTTAATTGTATATGATCTGTATTGCAGCTTTGCCCTGCAAGGGCAAACAGATGTCAGCGCAGGGCTTTAGCCCTGCGTGAGGGATCACCCACCCGAAAACGCACGCTGAAAAAGTGGCTATAAAATATTCTGATTTAAGAGGCACCGCAATTGAGAAATTCTTAAATTATTCAGAAAAATTAGCTGGTTTAAAATATGAATTTACAGACAACATTATTGATAAAATAAAGGCAATTACTGAACTATGAAAATGTATCGTTCACGCTAATGGAATAATTGATGGATATCCAAAAGAAAAAATAATTACTGAATTTGCTAAGTCTTTCGGTGGAATTGTATTTAAGAATGGACATATATATATTTAACGAAATCGTTTTGCAAAGATACGCTTAACTTAGTAAATGCTTTTTTCAACGAAATATTTAAATGTGGTTATTCCAAATACGAAAGTTCGAAGAAGGACTTATAACCAGCCAATCAAGGCGGACACCGTTTTCGCATTCGGCATTTTAGTAATTATTGGCTTTGTTTTTTCGTGTCATGTTACTTTTTAAAGTAACTCTGTTAAATAAATGTTTTTTTATTGGCGGTTTTTATTTAAGTGGCATTGGTGTTTTGGGGCGCCGCTTATCGGCAACATCTATACTGTTAAACGAAATGGAGATTTATGAAAAAGTCAATGATAATATTGTTATTAATTGTGAATGTATTGTATTCACAAGATGTTAAAAAATATGTTTCTACTATTGGACAAAAAATTGATATTATAGATGATGTCCAAAAATCAAATTCTCATACACTTTATGCAATCACCAATAAAGATCAGAAAAATATTTTATTGTCGAGCATTTATAAATTTACAAAAAAAGATAATTCCGGAAAAAAAATGTTATTTGATTTTTTTGCAATGCAATTGAACAATACCGATTATGAAACTACAATATGCTATGTCTTAGTATCAACTTTAACGAACGATTTAGAAATTAGCCAACCTTATTATTATGAAGGAAGTAATGAGTTAATATTTGAAATAAATAA
>JBLMZS010000052.1:0-9020 GCA_050258935.1 Bacteroidota bacterium | reverse complement strand
AGAACGAACAGCTGACGGTCTTGTTATTGTTCTTTTTAGCCATATATTATTGACCGGTTCCTGTACTTAATTGTAGAATACTAAAGTATAAAAATACGATATCTGATTCACAAGTCAAAGTATGTATTTTCGTCAGAAATTTTTGCCTATAACTATATTCTGTTTTGTTTTCTCACTGATCCAAACCGTCTCCATTTCCAAGCGAAGATCCTGCTTTGCTTCTCTGCCCTGATATCTATAACTTTATTCGTTTTGTGCTTGAAACGGTTCCTAGTAATAAACGGGGGTCCCGCCTTGCTTCTCTGCCCTAATAAGGGCAGACAGATCCTTGTTTGAAACAAATTCCTTTGATAAGTGATAGTCCCGTTTTGCTCTTCAGCCCTGATACCTATAGCGTTATCCGTTTTGTGCTTGAAACAGGTCCCAATAATAATCGGTAGCCCCGCTTTGCTTCTCTGCCCTGATAAGGGCAGACAGATACTAGCGAGGGGTTTTAACCCCTCGACTAGTGACCGACCCACCCCACGCCCATCGCGCGCTGAAAGTGCGCGAGGCAGAGACACATCAATCCCATACATATCTCTCATCATAGGGTATATCATATTTAATCAGAAAAGCTCTGAATTCCTCCTGGAACGTGTGATGTCTGTGATGTTCTTTCTGATTGTCTATATACGACGATACATTTTGCGTCTCTGCCGGACTGACAGAAAACGAACCATATCCGTCCTGCCAGTGGAAATTGTTGAAGCAATCTCCTTGTGTTTTCATCCATCGGGATGAGCCGGTCTTAATCTGTTTTATCAGGTCAATCAGTGTTATAGATTTTGACTGAATGCAGAGGATGTGCATATGATCGTTATGACCCCCTATTCTGATCGGGCTGCAGTTTATTTTCCTGCATATGCCGCCGATGTAATCATAAAGAGCTGGCTGCAGATCGGGTGATAATACTTCCTGACGGTTTTTTGTAGAGAAGATAATGTGCAGGTATATCTTAACCAGTGATTGTGGCATAGAATATCGTCCCCCTTGTTGTGTATGTATAATATAAACAAATATTGCATGATCTCAATAGCTCTGCCTCGCGCACTTTCAGCGCGCGGGGTTTGGGGTGAACATTTTCGAGGGGTTAAAACCCCTCGCTAGTATCTTTCCGCCCTTATCAGGGCGGAGGAATATGGTAAATATTAGTTTTAAGAAAATATAGGGATTCTTCACTAATCACCAATAATGCAAATTCCAATTAGATAGCTTACCTATTGAATAGTTCAATGTATTGAGCCCGTGCTCTACGGGGATCATTAAAATATCGCATTCCGGCGTGTAAGCATTATTTATTGACATTAGTTTTTTTTTTTTTATTATATTGCTATACATATCTAAATAAATAAAATTTAAAGTAAAGTTACTAATACTTGTCCGGCAGACATTCCTTTATTTGTGGAGTTATGGAATGTTCGGTTAAGACTTTTCCGGGGGGATTGATGAAGAGCTTACAGCTTGTTCCTGTTTGTGCATTTCTGTTATTTTCCTTTTCCGGTTGTTCAAATCCCAATGAATCCATTCCGCCCGACAACACTCCTCCCGGCAGCAGGGACTATGTGTGGACTGTCGATACACTCAAAACTGATGAATCTTTTTATGTTACTGCAATGTGGGGAAGTTCCTCTGAGGATGTATGGGCTGTCGGCAGCAGCAGCAGGAGTGCAACCACAATATGGCACTATAACGGAAAGCAATGGAGCTATGATGATATATATAGACAAATTGATCCAACCGGAATTTGGGGATTTTCAAATAATGAAGTGTGGCTTGTAAATTCAAACGGTAGAATATGGAAGTATGACGGATTTTCGTGGAAACAGTTTGGCTTTTACACATTACCTAACTATGAGAGATTAGTATTTCAGGATGTATATGGAACGTCTCCCGATAACGTTTATGCTTTTGGCCATGCAGAAATATTCAAAGGAGATAACAGTAAATATGAAGCGATACTTATGCATTATGATGGATCAAAATGGTCCCTTGTTGATATACCTAAAGTAAAACTGACCCTTACTCAGATGAGAGTTGATCAGGAAACAAATACACTGATTTTTAAGGCATTTACGGTTACTGATGATCATCGCATCATTGACAAAGTTCTTACGTGGAATGGTACAGAATTTAACGAATTAGTTTCTGGTAAAATGTGTGGTATAGTTGGAATAAAAGGGAAAGTATATGTTACAATTGAGAATAAAATGTACAGATATAACAAAGGAAATCTGGAATATTGGATTGAAAGGCCAGGTATAATGTATTTTGGCATGATTTGGGGGGCTAGGAATATGAAAGATTTTTTCCATAGTATCTTTGGGGGTATTGATCATTATAATGGCAGTGATTTCAAGGTACTATATAAAACTGACTTAGATGTGTATTATGGATTCGTTTTGGAGAAAGATGTCTATTTCACTTATCAAAATAAAAATACAAGAAAGAATATAGTTATCCATGGGAAATTAAAGGAGACCATAAAAGAGTAAAAAAATTAAAGAGACTAGTGTGGCTGCACTAGTCTCCAATAATACAAATAAAAATTAAAGGCTGCTCACCTTCAGGGATAGTTATACCCTTTTTTTATTTGCAATATAAATTTAGCTATAATTTTAATTAAAAAGAGAGTATTAAATGAAAAAGATGATATTATTAGTTTTGTTATTGACTGGATTATCCGCCATGACTAATGGACAAGGTGTATGGTTTAATTCTCCTAAAAACGGATCCGCTTATGAAATTTTTGATGGAAAGACCTACCGAGAAGTTCCTCTCGATGTAAACTATTACAGGACTGACAGTGAGTTATTAGTACTGGCGAAAGTTAAAGTTATAACAGAATTCGGTGTATATGAGGAAAAAAATAGAAGTGGAAGTCTACCGAGTTCATTTAATCTTGCGCCTGGGTCTTATCATTGGACAGTAGAATTATGGGAGCTAGCTGATGATGCTCAAAGTTGGGTGATAATGGCATCGCAAACAATTGATTTTACGGTAAAGTGCAACATTTCTATCGAAAATAATTTTGGCAATGGAATTATCAAAGTTGAAGGAAGTGATCAAAATAGCGGCATTAAAGTAAAGAAATTTATTGGAGAAAATATTTCTGTTGGCGCCATTGATCAGAATGATGGAACTTTTAACCGCGTTTGGGTATCTTCAGGCTTGAATCCAAGCAAATGGATGAGGAGATTATATAACTTAAATTCAGAGCCAATACCCGGTACAAATACAAGAGATTATAATTATACAGTTCAAGGAAATGAAGGTGGCGGAGCAATAATAGCAGATCTTCTCAGAGTATACAATGTCACATTCTCAAACCAGCTGACAGATGCACCTTCAAATGGAGTGATAATAATGGGCGGAACGGAATACTCGTCTCCATTATCGGCCCCATGTCCGGAAAGAAACGGAGTGGCAGTGGAAGCAAAGAGTTATTATTACTTCGGCGGAAGTATGGAATATATTTTCGATCACTGGTCGAACGGCGCCACAACGACAGGTACTACCGGTAATGCTGTAAATCCTCAGAATTCTTATGTGGCTGTTTATAAGCAGCGCCCCAGATTTTATCAGGATACCAGAAACCTTACATTCCCTTCAGGAGCCGGCGGATTAAGACTTCAATGGAATGAACATCCCAATCCGGGGGTAACGAAGTATCAGATCTGGAGACAGATTCATTCGGTTGACGGACGGAAAATAACAGAACCCCAAGAACTTATTGCAACAGTAAACAGGGGAACTACAACATATCAGGATTACAGTTATACGAAAAACCGTTATGGCGTTGAATACCAAATCTGGTATGATGTGAGAGCCTACTTTGCACCGGACACGACAATCTCCATACCCGATGCTGAACTTACAACAGCATACTGGCTGGGAATGGATAAAAAGGGAAGCGAACAGGAGAAAGCGATGGTGGTTGAAGATTATGCTATCGATAATTATCCTAATCCCTTTAATCCCTCGACTACAATCAGATATGCAGTAAAAGAGGATGGACTAGTAACACTAAAAGTATATGATATTCTCGGAAAGGAAATATCCACACTTGTAAATGAAACAAAAACAAAGGGTATCTATACGGTAAGCTTTGGCGGAAGTGATCTTCCGAGCGGCATATACTTCTA
Organism: Bacteroidota bacterium; assembly: GCA_050258935.1. Taxonomy (GTDB): domain Bacteria; phylum Bacteroidota; class Ignavibacteria; order Ignavibacteriales; family SURF-24; genus JBLMZS01. The sequence continues at coordinate 4,836 of JBLMZS010000052.1, read as the reverse complement.
CAGCATCAGTGTTAATGACTACACAGCGACAAAGAAAATGATGCTCACAAAGTAGGCATGCACTTAAAAGAGATTCAGTCGAACCTTTTGATGGCACCTATTGATTCGTTTTGTTTCGATCCCTTTCATCGTAGAGACATGGCATGCCATGTCTCTACGGGGCGGGTGAAGTTTTGATGGCGAGGATTTTTTCGCGCGCTTCATCCAGAAATAGCGATGAGGGGAACCTGGCCAGAAGCGTTTCGTAATATTCGATCGCTTTCGCATTATCCTTTATTCCATACTGACATACCTGTCCCAGCAGCAGCAAAGCCCGGTCAGCGTATATCCCTGCGTCTTCCTTCGAATAAATACCCTTCAGTATCTCCATGCCGCCCGGCAGATCGTCGCGGGCAATCAGCATTTGTGCATATCTGAACTCCGCGAGATCACGCAGTGTAAGCAGCGAATTATTCTGCGATAATCCTTTATACATTTCAGCCGCTTTTGCAAATTCAAACTGCTCTGCCAGCAGCTCGGCCCGGGCAAAGGTGAGCAGACTCATTGAATCCTGCCTCGATGTGTTTATAATGAGTGAGAGTTCAATGGCATCGTTAGCCGAGTTGTCCTCGGGCTTGAAGGAAATATCCTGCAGCACTGACAGCGCCTCGGCGAAATTTCCCTGAAAGAATTCTATTCTTGCGCGCTGATAGGCCGAATTCAGCTTGTCCGGCTGCTGTGCCCTCGGGTGGTCTTCTATTTTATTGCAGTATTCCACGGATGTGTTCAGGTCATTTTTTACCAGATAGATCTCTGCCAGCAGTGAGTACGCCGGAACAGTGTACTGCGAAGCGGGAGATTTTTCGAATAACCGGTTCAGGTCTGCTATGGCGCCTTCGGTATCGGAAAGCTTATAGTATCTGATGCCCGCCATTCTGAAATACACTTCGTCTGCAAGTGCGCCGATATTTTTCAGCTGCAGAATATTTTCGTATGCACGCAGCACCTCTTCATATTCAGACTGCTTCTGCGGTTTGTAGTACGGTCTCCAGCTGCCTGATGCGCCCATGAGTTTTTTATCGAGAGAAACCTCGAGTGTCTTAGCGTAACCTATCTTTGCATTCGGGGCGAACGGGGAGTTCGGATATTCTTCAGAAATTTTATTAAAACCTTTTGAGGCCTCTTCAAAATAGCCGTCCTGAAGCGCACTCTGCGCAAAGTTAAACAGATCGGCTCCTTCGTTATTCCTCATCTTATCTATAGTAATATAAAGTTCGAATGCCTTGCCGTATTCTTTATTCTCCATATAAACCCAGCCGGAGAGCATCAGCAGGTTTACATCCTGCGTTTTATCGAACCAGCCGTTAATCGTCCTGACCGCTGCCTCCTTAGCTTCGGGCTTCGTTATAAAGGATGACATACGGCTTTGTATCAGGCCCAGGTGCGACACCTGCTTATTAAGTATATAGCAGTATTCATCTGTAGCTTCCGCATAGTGCATCAGCATAGTATGCAGGTTGGCCAGGTCAAACGAGAAGCTGAAATATTCATCCGATCTTTTTTTGCCTTCAGAGAGATAGAGTATGGCGCGCTCAAATGCCCGGCGTTCAATGGCATAGTTGGCTATCACGCGGTATATCATCGGTGAGGCTGAAAATTTCCGCACCGCATCATCCCAGGTTTTGTATGCCTGAGTCTCATCGCCTTTCTGGTAGTACGAAGAGCCCAGCAGTCCGTACAGATTGATGTCCTCGGGATTGAGCCTGAGCCTCTGCGAAATTATCAGTATGGATTCGTCGTATTTTTTCAGCTGTACATAGCTTCTGTTCAGTGCTTCGAATATCTGAAAGCTTGAGGGATCCTCGCGGTAGAGGCTTTCGTAGAGCGAGGCGGCTTTGACTATATCGCCCGCCTGCTCATAGCTCTGCGCCAGCCTGAACCGGTTGTTCAGATCACTCCTCTGTGCAAATACAACTGCAGGCAGGAGAAAGACCGATAATGTCAGTAACAGCTTTATATTCATAGTATTTTGCGTGGTAAATTCCAAAATTCAAAAAGAAACCGGTGCATATCAAGATAAATAAATTGACGCATTTTTTTCAGCGATAAAATTTGCTTATTTTGCGGATGGCCATTTTTTAGATTTTAATTTAAACTTTTTTTCTTTTAATTAGTAAAATATAATAGTACGCAGAATGAAAAAGCTATTAGTTTTAGGCTCTACGGGTTCTATTGGTGTTAATACACTGAATGTGGTAAGAAGGTTCCGCGATAGATTTGAAATAGAGGGATTGACCGTAAATTCGAATATTCGCCTGCTTGAAGAACAGATGCGCGAATTTCATCCCTCATTCGTTGTTGTCAGGGATGAAAGAGCAGCCGCAGAACTGAAACAAAAAAATATTACGGGTTGTAAGATCCTGTGCGGGGAGAGCGGGCTGGTGGAAGCCGCCGCAACGGGGGAGTATGATATTCTCCTGAGTGCAATGGTCGGATTTGCCGGGCTGGCTCCTACGATAGAGGGCATAAAGAGGGGCAAGCGCATTGCTCTGGCCAACAAGGAAACACTTGTGGTGGCCGGTGAGCTGGTTACAAAATTATGCCGCGAACACAATTCCGAATTATTACCGGTCGATTCGGAACATAGTGCAATTTTCCAGTGTTTAGAAGGAGAGGGCCACAATGAGGTCGGACGGCTCATACTGACCGCCTCGGGCGGACCATTTCTGAATAAATCCAGGCAGGAGCTGGAAAGTGTGACTGTCGAAGAGGCACTGAATCATCCGAACTGGAAAATGGGAAAGAAGATCACCATTGATTCGGCTACAATGATGAACAAAGGCCTTGAGGTGATCGAAGCTGCATGGCTTTTCAATGTGCCCAGGGAAAAGATACAGGTAGTCATACACCCGCAGTCTATAATCCATTCGATGGTGGAATTTGTAGACGGCTCTATAAAGGCACAGATGGGTCTGCCCGATATGAAGCTGCCCATACAGTATGCTCTTACTTATCCGGGACGCCTGGCAGCAGACGAAAAGAAAACGCATCTGCCCGGTATTAAATATCTTACATTTTTTGAGCCGGATACGGATAAGTTCGAATGCCTGAAAATAGCTTATAACGTCATGGAAGCCGGCGGTACAGCTCCGTGCATAATGAATGCAGCCAATGAAGTGGCGGTTGCCAGGTTTCTTGAGGGCGGCATAAGGTTTATGGAAATACCAGAACTGATAATGAATTGCCTGAGCCGTATCGATAACCACAGGTCACCAGACCTGCAGACGATATTCGAGTGCGACAGGGAAACGCGCGAACTGGCAAAAATTCTCTGAAAATAAAATTCTCTGAAAATACAGACGCTAACAATTTGAGTCAAGCCGCATAATGCGGCCCCTCCGCAAACAGGAACCGGAGGAAAACTAAAAACTTGTCCGGGTCAGGGACTCTATAGTCCGTCTCCGGACGCCCCGTCTGACCATGACGGTGGGAGAACTAACAATATGAGTTACATTATATATTTTGTCATTACTATTGCCATACTGGTATTTGTCCATGAATTCGGGCATTTTATCGCTGCTAAGCTCTCCGGGATGAGAGTTGATGCCTTTGCCATCGGATTCGGCAAGAGACTGTTCGGATGGAATAAACTGACAGGACTGACTTTCGGGGACCTGCCGCAGGATTTTGATGGGCAGGGTAATACAGACTACAGGTTATGCCTGCTTCCGCTGGGCGGATACGTGAAGATTGCGGGCATGGTAGACGAGAGTATGGACGTGAAGTTCGCTGAGCATGAGCCCGAGCCATATGAGTTCAGGGCAAAATCCACACCGAAGAAACTTTTTGTAATAACTGCCGGTGTACTGATGAATCTTATACTGGCATTCCTGATCTTCTGGGGTACTAATTATTCCAACCCCAAACAGTATATCAAAACCACTACCGTTGGTTACGTTTCGGAGAAGTCTCCTTTTGCAGTAGCGGGACTTTCGGCGGGCGATAAGATAATATCCGTAAACAATAAGAAAGTACATTTCTGGGAAGACGTCCACTCACAGCTGTTTATCAATAATCTGGGTGATAACCTCAGGATCCGTCTTATCCGCAATGATAAGGACACAACTATAGTCGTGCCGGCTGCCAAGTCGGTCCAGAAAGATACCAAGGTACTCGCGGTAATGCCAGCTGGATTTACTTCTTCAATAGACAGCGTCGTTTCCGGTACACCGGCTGAAAAGGCAGGAGTAAAAAAAGGCGACGTATTGTATGAACTGAAAGGACAGAAACTGGCCAACAGGGAGCTGGCAACTTCGATCATCAGTTCGAACAAGGGCAAAGAGCTTCCGCTCAAGGTTATCAGGGACAAGGATACAGTGCTGCTGCACGTCACTCCTTCGTCTGCAGGTCTTATAGGAGTAATTATACGTGACGAGTTCAAAGGTGACGTGGAACTGCGCAACCTGAGTGCTTTTGAGGCTATGACTACCGGCTTCAGCGATATAGGCAGAATGACCAAGCTGTTCTTTACTACCATTTCTTCGGTGATCAAGGGAAAAGTTGAATTCGGTACTGCATTCGGCGGACCGGTGAAAATTGCACAGTATGCGGCTAAGAGTGCCGATACGGGTGCCGGCTCGTTCCTGATGTTCCTCGGTATGCTGAGCCTGAGTCTTGCAATAATCAACATACTGCCTTTCCCTGTACTGGACGGCGGGCACTTTGTGATCATTCTGATTGAGGGAATAATCAGGAGGGAAATTCCGCTGAAGGCAAAAATAGCTATACAGAATGCAGGATTTGTGATACTGCTTCTGTTCATGGCCTTCATTATCTACAACGACCTGATAAGCCTCT
>JBLMZS010000051.1:0-9053 GCA_050258935.1 Bacteroidota bacterium | reverse complement strand
TTTGATAATATATTGTCATTACCTTCAGGACTGTTATCAGTTATGTTCTCACAGGATATTGATAGAAAACATAGTGTAATAATACACCAGGTAATTCTCATTTATGCCTCATATTTTTATTTAGATATTATCCATTATCTATCAAATATTTATAAAACCAGCAATCGTCTGATATTACCCGAATAGATAAGTTCCGCAACGGCCGGATCATTTACCGCTTCCTCAACCATTTTTTTCATAACCGCCGGTGAACCAAAGGGCATGTCCACACTGAATAACACGCGCTCCGGAATAAGTTCTGCGGCAATTTTGACTGACATTACAGTAAATGATGCTGAAATATCGAAGTATACATTGCTTAAATACTGAATCCTTTCCAGGGCCTCCATCCAGTAGCTGCCCGCTCCGTGTCCCAGTATTACATTGACATCCGGATACATTCTGCTCATGTCGATAATATTATCGATATCAGGTGCTTTCAGCGGATTGAATGTATGTATCCAGACCGGCAGATTTTTATATACCGATGCCGCCTTAAAGATATTTTCCAGCCTTTCAGTCTGCCCTTCCCCTACCGAAAGCTCGCCGATGCCACGCAAAGAATTACCTGCTATATATTTCTCTATCCATTCCTCTGTTTGCCTCAGATCCATTCCAGCAGGACAGGATCCAAAGCCTGCAAATTTTTCCGGATGCTCTGTAATAATCTGATTTAATTCTTCAATGGAATTAAGCCTTGCGTTGACCGGATTCGTTTCACCGCTCAGAATTTTATTAAGCAACTCCAGTTCCTCCTTCAGCTCTGCATAGTTCCCCGTTTTTTCGGGATGGATAATGGTCGGAAACAGTACCGTTTTATCTATACCTTCCTTTTCCATAAGACTTATATGCCTTTCAACCGGCAGTACAACGTGTGAATGTGAATCTATGATCATATTTTCAGTTTTCTTCTTTGATGAATATCTCATTAACAAAATACCGGCGGGGATTCACGCCTACATGTTTTCTGAATGCCCGGTTGAAATGACTCTGATCATAAAAGCCCGCATCCAGAGCTACATCCGACATTTTTTCTTTTTCCCCTATTACCCTCTGAGTTTCCGAAATACGGCAGAGTATCAGGTATGCATAAGGAGTAACACCTGTAACCGAGTGAAACAACCGGTTAAAATGGTATGGACTGAGCGATGTCTTTTCTGCCATCTGCTCAAGATTAAGGTCTTCGAGGCAATGTTCTTCTATGAACCGCCTTGCCGATTCAATCCGCGAATTATCCGGCTTACGGGGACATTCAGTACTTCTGGCAATTTCAGCCAAAATTTTCACAATTTTATCAAACTGAACTGAACACTTCGGAATAGAAAAATCATACTCTGCAGCATTATGGAACGCGGCAATAAGGTTATATAGTTCAGGGATATCCGCTACCGGATCGTTAAAGCAGACTGAATTCAACTCTTCACAGTATCCGACAGAAATAACCTTGTAATCATCCCTATCACTATCAGCGCTTCCCGTACTGTGCGGCACGAACGGAGGTATCATGAAAATACTGCCTTCAGACATCCGGTATTCCCGGTCATATATCCTCAGAATCCTGCCCCCCTTCTCTATTATACCCAGAGTAAATGATTTGTGGAAATGCACGGGGAAAGTGTTCTTTATATTATAACCGTGTGTCAGAATAATATCCGGTTTGAAATCCGGCAGTCTGAACTGTATTATTTTTTCTTTTTTCACTTGTTACTCTATACTAACGCCGGGAAAAATTTTGCCAGTAATAACAGCCCGTCTTTACCGGCATTAACCTCATGATTTACATCTGCAGGAATGAGAGCTATTTTTCCCGGCCCGTATTCGATTACTTCATCCTCAATCCTGCAGGTCCCGTTTCCGCTTACTACCTCATGAAGTTCACGTTTACCAAGATGGTTGTGCAGCCCTATTGAGCAGCCTGGTTCTATCTTGACCAGATGACAGCTCAGCTGTCCTCCTGTCTGTTCACCCTTAATCAGGTGCTTCAGGAATACTCCCATAAAGGCCGGATGGGCATTCCACTTAAGCGTATCAGTTCCGGTATGTGTTCCACCGGCAAATACAAATCCGTTTTCAAATGTTTCCTGCATATCAGGCTCCTGTCTGTTTTTCAAAATTAACAATTGAAAAATAAGCAAGCAACAAGTCGAAAAATTGTAAAATATTGCGGATAGCGTTAAAACCATTATAGCCGGATAAATATCTGGAAAGATTAAGAAGATTTGCCTTAAACTATTGTCATTGCGGGGGCGTGGCTCCCCGCAATGACAGAATACTGCTAAAAATACAGATTCACACCCAGTCCTATGCGCGTTACTACATTTGTACGGTCAAATTTGTTCTTTGTAGTATAGGTGCGTTCATAACCCATGTTCTTCGTGACAGTGGTTGATTCAAGTTCACCGCATGCAGAAGTGTAATAAACCCTCATATTGGCATTCAGCGATAAAGACTGATTGAAAAAATACTCAGCACCAAAACCGGCATACATTATATAAGGTGAGTTTATGTCACTCAAAAAATCCGAAAGGTTGTCGTCATATATCGTCGTAGTCTGAGTCCTGTAAGGATATTTATATTCATTTGTTGACCAGGCAATCTGCTTGCCGGCTCCGGCAATAACATATGCAGCAGCCTTATTTTCAAACAACGTTGTAAGGTAGTATTTTGCACCTATACTGAATACAAAAGTCTTCAGGTTATCTGTATAATTAGTACCATTATCACTGGAATATCCGCCGCTTCCGGAATAACTTTCCCTGGTATGATTCGAATTTTCGTCTTCCATCAGTGTTGCAGTATATCCGATATCAAAAATCACCCTCAAGGCAGGAGTAATTCTGTATGAATACTGTGTTTCCATCATGGATGTGGTAAATGACTGCTGATACAGCTGGGGACGGGATTCAACATCTGAATAATAGTGCGAAATCTGGAACGAGGTACCGGTCTAATATGGTATGTACAGTACACCGAATGACCATCTGTTTACTTTATTGCACTCAGGTTCAGGCAGTGTGTCATCCTCCTCTTCAATAGCAGCTGCAGCAGCCTGATTCTTTTTCGCGTTCTCTGCTGAATCTATTGCCCCTCTGATCCTGATATAACGTTCTTTCAAAAATGAATTGAGCAGGTCCTGATCGGCCGTAATTCCCGGTCCCGACTGATATACCGTACCCCTGTTTTCAACTATCAGTTTTTCCACGCCATCCAGCATTATCTTAACAGGATCACCTTTGTATATAAGGTGAGCGGATGACTTTTCAATTCGGCTGACCAGACACTTCGCAGATTTCCCTGTCTTCAGATAAATAGAATCGGCCTCGGTTTCATTCTGGCCAAAGAGCAGAAATGGAATAAATAATACGAGCAGCAGAGTTTTCATAAATTCCCCCAAGTAATGATTGTGACAAATTTTCAGAACGACTAATTTATTAGAACAAGAACTAATTTGTACTTGTGAATGAAATCCCGGCGGACGAACTTTTGATATGATTGTTCCCCCAATCATAAGCATGCGACATAAGTTAGCAAATCTGATCGGCATATGCAAATATTTCGATGGCTTCAGCCATGATTTAATTCTTGCACCATGGTTTAATTCTTTCACCATGGTTTAATTCTTTCACCATGATTCAACAAAAATAGTTAAACCTCCTGAAGCGGTTCCTGAATAATACCCGCATACGAATTAGTATTTTTCTACACATTTTCAATATTACATTGAATAATAGAGCGGAACCGTTTATATTTGCAAAATGTATAAAGTTTTACATTAAGTCTATCAACTAAAAACTATCTATTGAAGGATATTAAATGTTATTTACTTCGTTTACTGATCTTATTGCAAAAGGCGGTTATACTATACTGGTCCTAATCGTCTGTTCCATAGTTGCCCTGAAGGTGGTTATCGAGAAATCTGTGGTAATCAGAGGGATTTCAGAGAAACTCCTGGACGAACTTAAAAATAAGATACTATCCAGCATCGACTCCCGTGATCTGAAAGAGGCTTCATATATCATCAAGTTTTCCACATCGAGATGGCTCTTCTTTACCGTGAAATCACCTCTTTCCACCGTTGCGCAGTACATAATTGAAAATTACAGACTCCCCAAAGATGAGCTTCTGGACGCAGCGTACAGAAGGATGGATAAGGAACTTATGAAGCTCGAAAAAGGCCTCGGCATACTGGCAACTCTGGGAAGCATTTCTCCATTTATTGGCTTGTTCGGCACCGTAATCGGCATTATCAGATCTTTCCAGGCTCTTGCGCTGAATGAAGCTTCCGGTTACCTGAATGTGATGAGCGGTATAGCAGAGGCACTCGTAGCCACAGCTGCAGGTTTGATTGTCGCTGTACCTTCAGTAATGTTCTACAACTATTTTTCGAAGAAAATCAAGCACAGTATTCCTCAGTTAGAAGAAGCTATTGACGATATTGTACGCAAACTAAAATACATGGAAAAGGAAACCAAGCATGCGCCGGTACAGAATTGAAGAAAAAGAATTTAATGAGATAAATATCACCCCGTTTACAGATGTGGTGCTTGTGCTGCTGCTGATCTTCATGATTTCCAGTCCTTTTCTGGTCAGCGGTGCGCTGAAGGTTAAATTGCCCGAGGCTGTAAATTCTGAACAGAACACCGAAGGCAGCATTGAAGTATATCTGAGCGATAAAAACGATATATATCTCAATAACAAAAAAATGAGCATGGACGACTTCAAAATAAATATACAGTATGAACTGATGAAACGTGCCAATAAGGAAGTTATCATAAAGGCAGACAGAAATTCACTGCATGGAAGTTTTGTGCAGATGCTGGATATACTCAAAAGCAGCGGCGCCACAAAATTCCTCATCGCCACTGCCAAGAAGGAATAGATGGTCCGTATATATTTTGTAGCATTATAGAGTGTTAAATATCTTTGCCACTGAGAGATTAAATGAGATCATTAAATATAAAATATGTTTCTGATGTGCTGTCGGTACTGATACACGTTATCATTTTTGCCCTGTTCATGAATAATTTCCATTTTATAAAGGAACGGACAGAAGAGGTAATAGAAATCGGACTCGAACCGGGCGGCGGTTCGGGCGGTGCAAGTCCTGCAGCTCCGTCAAGCGTGTCATCTGACAATTCGGAGAAAAGTTTTATCACTACTCCCCGCGAAAAATTACCGTCCAAAGATACCAGGGATGTTCCTGTTAGGCAGAACAACCAGAAACCATCCGAAGAAGTAATTCGTTCTTCAAAGGAATCAAAACAGAACAAGCAGGCTGAAGTTGCCAGCAGTGCTGTCAAGGGTGAGAACCGTACGGGAGTTACAGGCAGAGGCGGCGAAGGCACCAATCCCTACGGCACAGGCATCGGAAACGGCTGGGGCTACGGCAGCGGTAATGGAAATGGCAACGGTAACGGACAGGGTAATGGTGTCGGCGACGGATATTCCATAAATTTCGGCGGAAGCATAAGGAAGATATACAGCTATACAATTCCCAAGTATCCCGACGGTGTGAACAAACAGGCAGACATCCGTATCAGGTTTTCTATTATGCCGGACGGCAGCGTAAGCAATATTATAGTGCTTACAAAAGCTGACAGGCGTCTGGAGATGGCAGCAGTCAATTCGCTAAGGCGCTGGAGGTTCGCACCGCTTGGCGCAGGTCAGAAACAGGCAGAGCAGACAGCTACCATTGTATTCCCTTTCAGGCTTGACTGAGAAAGGTAAATGCCTGAATATCTACTCTTTACATTTTTATTTTTTGCCGGGCTTTCTGCCGGGCTGATCGATTCTATAGCTGGAGGCGGCGGACTTATTACGCTGCCCGTTCTGCTGGCCGTTGGATTCCCGCCGCATGTGGCTTTAGGGACAAACAAGTTCCAGTCAAGTTTCGGAAGTTTTACAGCTTCATTTTATTATATAAAAAAGGGCTACGTGGATTTACACGACGCTCTTTACGGAATCGTATTCACGCTGATCGGTGCTGCGGCGGGAGTAATCTCCGTTCAGCTTATCGATGCTAAATTGCTCAACTACATTATACCGTTCTGTCTTATTGCCATTATAATCTACACTTTCCTTTCTCCCAAACTTGGTGATATCGATGCTAAGCCAAAATTCAGCTTGATGCCGTTTTATATTCTCTTCGGTCTCTCTCTGGGATTTTATGACGGGTTCTTCGGACCCGGAACGGGTTCTTTCTGGGCAATCGCATTTGTATCAGGCCTGGGTTTCAACCTCACTAAAGCAACAGGTTATACCAAGGTAATGAATTTCACCAGTAATATTGTTTCATTCGTACTTTTCATTCTTGGAGGGTATGTAGTCTTTACGGCAGGTATCGTGATGGCTGCTGGCCAGATAATCGGCTCAAAAATCGGAGCTGAACTTGTTATAAAAAACGGAGCGAAGTTTATCCGCCCCGTCTTTATTACGATCGTTGTGCTTACTACGCTGAAACTTCTCTACAACCTGTTTTAGGTTCTTCTGGTCAACTTATCAGGAGAGCATATCGATGAAGCCGCTCACACCATTAAGTGCACCGGGTATCAGTTCACAGGCCATAATGTATTTGTCCGGAAATCCGTTCGAATTTTTTATATTCCATACAGTAGACTCCCTGAATCCGAAACGCGAATAATAATCAGGATCCCCTGCAAGCACTACTGATGTATAACCCATTTCCCTGGCCTGGCGGAAACTTTCACGTATAAGATGCGTTCCTACTCCGGAGTTCCTGAATTCAAGGGCAACACAAACAGGTCCCAGAAGGAGAGTATCATATTTTTTTTCTCCGTCTGTGATACAGAATTTTGTAAGCATTATATGTCCTATAAGCTTGTCATCTGCCTCTACAACAAGTGCGAGCTCGGGAATATAGTTGCCGCCCGAGCGAAGTTTATTGACAAATTCCTGCTCATTGCCGTCAGACACTTTCGCTGTCTTAAAGGCAGTTTTTACCAGATCATGGATCTGGCTGTAGTCACTTTCTTTTTCTTTTCTTATTATCATATGTCTTATTTTTTTCTGCATCAAACTATTTCAGGAAACTGCCGTCAATTATCATCAGTTTCACACCATCGTCGGACAATGAACGATGGGAGCTCAGATTATCCGACACGACGTATGTCATGCCTTTTTTCAGTGTAAATACTCCCCCGTCTTCCATCTCACTGATGAACTCACCTTCGAGGCAATGAACTATATGCCCCTTTTTGCACCAGTGGTCGGCAATGTATCCTTTTGAATATTCAACAATCCGAATACGCAGTCCGGGGAATTCCACAGTCTGCCAGAATGCGTTGCCGGTCTCTCCCTTATGTTCTTCCCTTGGGACACTTGTCCAGTCTATTGTTCTGAAAGGAATTCCATTGCCAGCTTCCATAATATTCTCCATACTATATCACTCTGCTTTATGTCTTTTAAAAAATTCTTTGAGCTCACGTTTTTTATCGGCAGGCAGCTGGTTCCACTTCACTCCTTCAATAGCACCTTCAAGTCCGTACAAAAGACACAGACAGGCTCCAGGATCAAGAGCCTGGAGCCTCAGAAAAGCCTGAGTGCTTCCAGTGACTTTCAGTTTCTCAATACTGTCTATTCCTGCGTCTTCCAGTTTAGCGGCGGTTACCCGGCCTATGTTAATAGCTTCTATCATTTAAAACTCAATAATTTCCTTAGGTTTCAGATTGTTTTCCATTGTCCAGAAATGAGCCTGTCCGTGTGCAATTCTGAAAATCACCAATTTAGGACTCTCAATCGTTATCCCAAAAGTTTTCAGAAACGGTCTGTCATTCAGTACTTTTTCTCTGTAGTAAACATCATCCACAAATTCTGCAGTACCAGCTATTCTAAGCATTGTTCCAATCATATCCTGATGCTTGTAAAAGCACACCTCGGTTTTAGGATTTCCCCTCAGCTGTTCGGGAATTTCCTTTACCGTACTGGTCTGGAAGTAGAACCCGGTTTCATCGGCGAACCAGAAGCCAAGCACCCGAACCCGGGGTTGATCGCCCTCAAGAGTAGCCAGATTACAGACTGGATTTTCATTCGCAAATTTAATGCAGTCCTGAATATTCATTTTACCTCAGTCATTATTAAAAATATATACTTGTGCGCATCCGCCACTTTTTATTGTCCTAAAATATACCATTTTTCATAATTAGTCAACATTCTATAATTTCATGACCAGTTATAGCCGGATTCAGACAGGTGGTCTCTGCTGATCTCAGCAATTGCCGGTGCAGTGATCTCGACCTTATTTCCGTCAGGATCCAGTATAATGCTTTCGTAATATCCGTCGCCGGTAGTGCGGGGATGGCTGTAAACGCATATTCCAGCATTTTCGAACTTCCGGGTAAGTATATCCACCTTATCAGCAGAACCGGCATCTACTGCAAAATGAGCCAGTCCTGTCATTTCGCATTCTCCCCTTTGTTCGATATCATTTCTGCACATTATTTCAAGACGTGCCCCGCCGTCAAAAGACAGAAAATACGAAGAGAAGTGCTTCTCTGAATTTACATATCTTTCAGATATACCGCATCCCAAAAACTTCGAATAAAAATCCCTCAACCCTTCCAGATTGTTTGTCCATATCGCTATATGTTCAATTCTCATAATTTTTCTCTTTACTAATTAGTCCCAACCGGACTGCCTTTCTTTTCATATGTTCAGTATCTCTGAGATTTCAGAAATGTGTTTTATTTCACAGTAATTCTCAATCTCCTGAGTATGCTCGGGTATTTCGTGCGCCCATGTGACATGATACGGAACATATATACCATATCCGCCAATATTTACCACGGGCAGAATGTCAGACTTCAGCGAATTCCCAACCATGACAAATTCCTCAGGCGGAATTTCCAGATGTGCAAGCAGTTTGCTGTAATCCTGTTCTTTTTTCTCGCTCATAATCTCTATGTGATGGAAGTATTTTGCAATATTTGACTTTGCAAGTTTTCTTTCCTGATCGAGAAGATCGCCCTTGGATGCAAGAATGATTTTAATTCCATTTT